>CAXUFZ010000008.1:5384-28444 GCA_964250345.1 uncultured Rubrobacteraceae bacterium | reverse complement strand
GGGCTGCCGGGGCTCGCGGTCTTTGTCTCGGAGTTCATGAGCATTTTGGGCGGATACACGGCGTATCCGGTTCAGGGAATACTGGGGGCGTTCGGGATCGTGCTGTCCGCGATGTACCTGCTGTACATGCTGGCCCGCGTGGTCTTCGGACCAATCGAACGTCCGGCATACGAGGGAGTTCGGGATGCCGGGCCGATAGAGATGGCGGCCGTGGTGCCGCTGGCGGTGCTCCTGGTGGTGCTCGGGGTGTTCCCGGCGCTGCTGATTGGGGTTCAGCGGCCGGCGGTCGAGGCGGTTCTCAGCGCGATAGGGGGCGGGTAGTGGTTACCGGAATGACGTTCGTCGCGCTGCTGCCCGAGCTGGTGGCGACCGGGTTCCTGATCCTGGTCCTCATGGTCGGGGTCTTCGCCGAACGCAACATCGGGCTCGTGGCGGGGCTCGCCGCTTTGGGCGCGTTCGCCGTCTTCGGGAGCGCGGCCGGGCTGCTGGCCGCCCGGTTCTCCGGGGAGTTCTTCGGGGGCGGGTTCGTGGTGGACAACTTCGCGCTGTTCTTCAAGCTGATCGTCGCCGGAAGCGCCTTCTTCGCCGTGCTCGCCGCCGCCCGCTGGTCGGGCAACACCGGCGACGCGCCCGAATACCTGACCCTTATTCTCTCCGTAGTGCTGGGCGCGATGCTGCTGGTTTCGATGCGCGACCTGTTCGGCGTCTTTCTCGCGATAGAGCTGGCGACGATACCGTCCTACGCGATGGTCGCCTTCGACCGGAGGCGGCGCGAGAGCGCAGAGGGCGGGATGAAGTACCTGATAACCGGCGTGGTGGCCTCCTCCGTGCTGCTCTACGGGATCGTCCTGATCTACGGCGTCTCCGGCTCGGCCGAGTTCGCCGCCGTGGCGGACACCTTCACCGGCGGCCTGACGCCCGTCGCCCTACTCGGCCTCGTGCTTCTGCTCTCGGGCTTCGCCTTCAAGGTCTCCGCCGCACCCTTCCACTTCTGGACCCCGGACGCCTACCAGGGCGCCCCAACGAGCGCCGCGGCCTTTCTCTCCGTGGCGCCGAAGGCGGCGACCTTCGCGGTGTTGCTGCGCATCCTGCTCGAAGGGATGCCAGAGGCGGCCCCGACGTGGACGGCGGTCATGGCGTTTCTGGCTATCTTGACGATGTTCGTCGGCAACCTGGCGGCGCTCCGGCAGCGCAACGTGCGGCGGATGCTGGCTTACAGCTCGGTGGCGCACTCGGGGTACATCCTGGCGGCGTTCGCGGCGTTGCAGGGGGCCGGACTCGAGTGGGGGGTGGAGGCCGTCTTGATCTACTCGGCCGCCTACGCGGTCATGAACATCGGGGCCTTCCTGGTCATAGACCTCGTGGGCGAGGACGGCAAGAGCTTCAACGGGCTGTTCCGCACGCGGCCGGCGCTCGCGGCGAGCATGGGCGTGTTCATGGCGTCGCTCGTTGGGATTCCGCCGTTCAGCGGGTTCTGGGGGAAGCTCTGGATCATCATCGCCGGGGCGCAGTCGGGGTCGGTGCTCGTCTACGTGGTGGTCGGAGCCCTTATCGTCAACAGCGTCCTCTCGGTCCCGTACTACTTCGGGATCATCCGCAACATGTTCTTCGAGCAGCCGACGACGGACTCCGTTGAGCCGTCCGGGACCGGCGCCCTGAAGTTCTCGGTCTACGCGCTGGCCCTGCTGACCGCGCTCTTCTTCCTGCTCATCGTCCCGATCTCCGCCCTCGCGGGCGCGTCCGGGTTAGGCTAGGTCGATGCGGGGTGTGGCCCGGGCCTGCGGACTGTTGTAAGCTCCGAACCTTATGAAGGCCGTCGTTCTGGTAGGTGGGCAGGGGACCCGGCTGCGGCCGGTGACCTTCGACATCCCGAAGGCGCTGGTGCCGCTGCGCAACCGGCCCTTTATGGGGTACATGCTGGACTTCTTGCGGCGCGGGGGGCTGGACGGGGCCGCGCTCTCGTTGGGGTACCTGCCTGACCCGATCCAGGACTACATAGCCGGCTCGCACGAGCTCGACGGCTTCTCGGTGGACTACGCGGTCGAGGACCACGCCCTCGGGACGGCCGGCGGCATAAAGAACGCCGAGCCGTACCTCGACGGCGACACGTTCGTCGTGGTGAACGGCGACGTGCTGACCGGGATGAACCTCGCGGAGGCCATCCAGATCCACAAGGAGTCCGACGCGCTCGCCACCATCACGCTCACAAGCGTCGAGGACCCGACGGCCTACGGCCTCGTCGAGGTGGACCACGAGATGCGCGTGAGGCGGTTCATAGAGAAGCCCGCCGCCGACGAGGTCACGACCAACCTGGTCAACGCCGGCGTCTACGTCATCGAGCCGGCGGTGCTCGACATGATCCCGGCCAACCGCGAGGTCTCCATAGAGCGCGAGATCTTCCCCGAGCTACAGGCCACGGGCCGCCTCCGGGCCCACATCTCGAGCTCCTACTGGAAGGATATCGGGACCCCTCGCAGCTATTTGGCCGCCTCCCACGACGTCCTCTCCGGCGCGGTGGGTACCAGCCGCCGCGAGGACTTCGACTACCTGGATCTCGACGAGTCCGTGCGGTGTGGCAAGAACGTCAAGCTCTTGCCGCCGTACTCGATCTCGGGGGGGTGTGAGATCGGGCATCTCGCCACCATCGGCGGCCGCTCCTCGCTCGGCAAGGACTGCCGGATCGGGCGCGGCGCGGTGGTCGAGGGGAGCATCCTGCTCGACGGCGCCCAGATCGAGCCCGGCGCCGTCGTCCGCGGCTCCATCATCGGCCGCAACGCCAGGGTCGGCGAGGGCGCCATCGTCCGCGGCCTCTCCGTCCTCGGCGCCGGCTGCGTCGTCGGCGAGGGCAACGTCCTCGACCAGGGCATCCGCGTGAACCCCGGCGTCATCCTACCGCCCCGCAGCCTGAGGTTCTGAGCGGGTCACCCTCGGCCTCCCGCTCAAGGTCTTGGGAGGCCCGTCCGATACTTCACCGTAAGGACAGAGAGGCTAGAATGGTATCGGGTAGGCGAGATGGAGTGTGCTCATGGCAGTCACGCACGAGCCGGTCACCGCGCAAGAGCTGCTAGAGATCCCGGACGACGGCCTCCGACGCGAACTCGTACGCGGAGAGGTGCGGCAGATGGCGCCGGCGGGTTTTCGACACGGCAGGATCTCGTCCGAAGTGGCCGCATCTTTGGCCTGGTTCGTCCGCGCGAACGACCTCGGCGTGGTGGCGGCGGAGACCGGGTTCAAGATCGCCGACAACCCGGACACCGTCCGCGCCCCCGACGTGGCCTTCGTATCGCAGGGGAGAATCGAGACAGCCGAGGAGACGACCGGGTACTGGCCCGGTGCCCCGGACCTCGCCGTTGAGGTTATCTCACCGAACGACCGCTTCGCGGAGGTGGAGGAGAAGATCGCCGACTGGCTCGGGGCGGGGACCCGCATGGTCGTCGTGATCAACCCCCGCGGCAGGACCGTGACGGTCCGTCTGCCGGAGAGGGAGGTCGAGATCTTGTCGGACGGGGAAGCTCTTGATGGCGGCGACGTAGTCCCTGGCTGGACCTTGTCCGTCTCCGATCTGTTCCGCTAACGTTTGCAGCCGTTCCTCGAAACGCTCGCTGACCTTTTCTACCCCCAGTGGTGCGTCGCGTGCGACCAGCGGGCGAGCGACGTGCTCTGCCGGACCTGCTTCGAGGCGTTGCCGCTGGTCGGCCGGCCCGCGTGCGGGCGCTGCGGCCTTCCGACCGCGTTCGAGGCGCCGGTCTGCGAGGCGTGCAAGAACGTGGACTTCGCCTTCGACACGGCGCGGGCCGCGCTGCGCTACGAGGGGGCGGGCAAGGCGCTGGTGCACGCGCTCAAGTACAGGGCGTACACGCCAATCGTCGAGAGGGTGGCGGCGCCCCTGATCTCGGAGGCCGTCCGTGGCGAAGGCGGGTTCGACGCCGTCGTCCCGGTTCCCCTTCATCGCTCGCGCTTGAGGAAGCGCGGTTTCAACCAGGCTGGGTTGCTCGCGCGCGGCGTCGCCGGCCGGATAGGCGCGCCCTTGTCCGATACACTACAAGCCGTGCGGGGCACGCGGGATCAGGTCGAGCTCTCCGCCGCCGAACGCAGGACGAACGTGGCGGACGCTTTCTCGGCCAAAGACCGCACGAGGGGAAAGGTACTGCTGGTAGACGACGTGTTCACGACCGGGGCCACCACGAGCGCCTGCGCCGCCGCCCTGCTCAAAGCCGGCGCCGCCGAAACCCACGCCGTAACCCTGTGCCGTACGGTATGAAACACACCAACGAAGCCCGCGCCCCGGCTTACGACCCAAAAAGGTTCTGGCTGAGAGCGACCGGAGGGAGCGTGCTGAAAGGCGCGAAGCGCCGTGCTGAAAGCGTAGGCGAAGCCGCAGCGTGTTGACAAGCCCGCTGCAGCGGGCGTGCCGGAGCCGCGAAGCGGCGACAGAAGGGAGGAGCACCATGGACATCCTCGTGAAGGGACGGAATATCTCCGTCACGGAGGCCCTGGAGCGGTACGCGCTGGAGAAGGTGGAGCGGGTGCGGAAGTTCTTCGACGACGAGCGGAGCGACTCGCGGGCCGAGGTCGAGCTGACCCACCAGCGGAACCCGTCCATCCCGGACGCGGAGGTCGCGGAGGCGACGCTGTTTATCGATGGGACGGTGCTCAAGGCGACGGAGGCCTCGGCGGACATGTACGCGTCCATCGACGGGATGGTGGACAAGCTGGAGCGGCAGGTCCGGCGTTACAGAGGGCGTCAGATCGACCGCTGGCAGGGCCAGAAGAACGCCGTCGCGCCGCCGCCGGAGAAGCCGGTCGTCGAAGAGGAAGAGGATCTGGAGGCCAGGATCGTGCGTACAAAGCAGTTCCAGATGAAGCCGATGGGGGCGGAGGAGGCCGTCTTGCAGATGGACCTGCTCGACCACGACTTCTACGTCTTCACGAGCGCCGAGACCGGGGACATCAACGTGGTCTACCGGCGCCGCGACGGGGATTATGGCCTGATCGAACCCGCAAGATAGCCTTCTATGGCTTAAAATAGAAGGCGGAACGGTCCGGTGGGAGACGGACCGGCGCAAAGTCTTTTATCCGGGTGGTGTTCGCGAGTGGCTAATCTGCTGGAAAAAATACTGAGGATGGGCGAGGGGCGCAAGGTCAAGGCCTTGCAGCAGCGCGTCGGGGCGGTGACCGCGCTCGAGCCCGAGGTCGAGAGGCTCTCCGACGACGATCTCCGAGCCAGGACGGGCGAGTTCCGCGACCGGCTTCAGAACGGGGAGACGTTCGACGACCTCATGCCGGAGGCCTTCGCCGTCGTGCGTGAGACGTCCCGGCGCACGCTCGGGATGCGGCCCTTCGACGTGCAGGTCATGGGCGGCATCGCGCTGCACGAGGGCAGGATCGCCGAGATGAAGACCGGCGAGGGCAAGACGCTCGCCGCCACCATGCCCGTGTACCTGAACGCCCTCGGCGGCAAGGGCGTCCACGTCGTCACCGTCAATGATTACCTCGTTCGGCGCGACGCGGAGTGGATGGGCCAGATCTACGGGTTCCTCGGCCTGAGCGTCGGCACGATCCAGGAGGGCCTGGACTTCGACCAGCGCAAAGAGGCTTACGCCGCGGACATAACCTACGGCACCAACGCCCAGTTCGGCTTCGACTATCTCAGAGACAACATCGCCACCTCGACGGACCAACTCGTCCAGCGCGACCTCTCCTACGCCATCGTGGACGAGGTGGACTCCATCCTCATCGACGAGGCGCGCACCCCGCTCATCATCTCCGGGATGCCCGAGAGCGCCGCCGAGACCTACTACCGCTTCGCCGCCATCATGCCGCGCCTGAGGGCCGGCGAGGACTACGAGGTGGACGAGAAGAAGCGCCAGGTGGCCCCGACCGAGAGCGGCGTCGAGAAGGTCGAGAAGGCCCTCGGCGTCGAGAACCTCTACGACGACGTGAACACCAACCTCGTCAACCACCTCAACCAGGCTTTGCGGGCCCAGACGCTCTTCCATAAGGACGACGAGTACATCGTCAACGACGATCAGGTCTTTATCGTCGACGAGTTCACGGGGCGCGTGTTGGAAGGCCGGCGGTACTCCGAGGGGCTCCACCAAGCAATCGAGGCCAAGGAGGGCGTCCAGATCCGGGAGGAGAACCAGACGGTCGCCACCATCACGATCCAGAACTTCTTCCGCATGTACGAGAAACTCGCCGGCATGACGGGCACGGCCGCCACCGAGGCGGACGAGTTCATGCACACGTACAAGATGGAGGTCGCCTCCATCCCGACGCACCGGGACATGGTCCGCGACGACGGGGACGACCTCGTCTACAAGACCAAGAAGGCCAAGTACGCGGCCACGGTCGAGGACATCGTCGAGCGCCACGGGGAGGGTCAGCCCGTCCTCGTCGGCACGGTCTCGGTCGACGTCTCGGAGCACATCTCCGAGATGCTCAAGAGGCGGGGCGTTAAGCACAACGTCCTGAACGCCAAGCAGCACGAGCGCGAGGCCGAGACGATCCTCGAGGCCGGGGAGAAGGGCGCCGTCACCATCGCGACCAACATGGCCGGGCGTGGTACGGACATCAAGCTCGGCGAGGGCGTGGCCGAGGTCGGCGGGCTGTACGTGCTCGGCACCGAGCGCCACGAGTCGCGCCGGATAGACAACCAGTTGCGCGGGCGTTCGGGGCGGCAGGGCGACCCCGGCGAGTCGCGGTTCTTCCTGTCGTTCGAAGACGAATTGTTGCGGCTCTTCGGGGGGCAGCGGATGCAGAGCATCATCGAGAGGATCGGGCTGGAGGAGGACGTGCCGATCGAGGCCGGCATGATCTCCAACTCCGTCCGCCGCGCCCAGGAGCAGGTCGAGAGCAAGAACTTCCAGATGAGGAAGCGCATCCTCGAATACGACGACGTCCTGAACAAGCAGCGCGAGGTGATCTACGCCATCCGCCGCGACATCCTGCAGGGCGAGGACGTCGACACTATGGCCTACGTCGAAGAGGTCCTCACGGACGTCGTCTCCCAGCACGTCTCGGAGGACGTCTACCCCGAAGAGTGGGACCTCGACACCCTCGCGGCCGAGGTCAACCGCTTCTACCCGACGAACATAGACTTCAAGGCCCTCGACGTCGAATCGCTAACGGCGGCCGAGATCCTGGCGATGGTCCTCGAAGACGCCCGCGGGCGCCTGGAGGCCCGGAAGTTCGAGTGGCAGGAGCGGATGAGTGAGTTGGAGCGGCGCGGCCTGGCCCGCACCGACGGCCTGAACTCCTTCGAGGAGGCCGAGCGCCGGACGCTCTTGTCGGTGGTGGACTCGCGGTGGCGGGAGCACCTCTACGAGATGGATTATCTGCGCGAGGGCATCGGCTGGCGCGGCCTCTCGCAGCGCGATCCGCTCGTCGAGTACAAGCGCGAGGGCTTCGACATCTTTCAGGAGATGGAGCGGGGGCTCAAGGAGGACTACGTCACCTACATCTACCGCATCGAGAACATCCAGCTGCGGGAGGAAGAGACGCAACAGCTCTCGTACAGCGGGGGCGGCGAGGAGCCCAACGAGAGGCCCAAGAGCCCGCGCCGGGCGAACGGCAAGGTCGGGCGCAACGAACCGTGCCCGTGCGGGTCGGGCCGAAAGTACAAGAAGTGCCACGGCCAGCCCGGGGCGCCGCCCTTGAACGTCCCGATCTCCTCGACCGACGCCCCCGACGTCAGGACGGGCTAATTGTCCGAGCTCCGCGAGAAAACAACCGAGCTCGAAGAACGCCTCGCCGAACTGGAGGCGTTCTTCGACGTGGAAGCCCTGCGCGGCGAGGTCGAGGAACTGGGCGAGAGCATGAGCCGTCCTGGCTTCTGGGACGACCAGGACGAGGCGCGCGAGGTCTCCGGCCGCTTCTCGCGCCTCCAGGGCCGGATGGCGCTGCTCCAGGACCTCCGCGAGCGTCTGTCGGACTCGGGCGAGCTTCTGGAGCTCTCCGAGGAGGACGGGGAGCTGCTCGGAGAGGTCGGGGAAGAACTCCGGCGGGTCGAGCGTTCGCTTGAGGAGCAGGAGGTGGCGCGGCTGTTCTCCGGCGAGTACGACGAGGGCGACGCGATCCTGACCATAAACCCGGGCGCCGGCGGCGTGGACTCGCAGGATTGGGCCGAGATGCTCGCCAGGATGTACCGGCGCTGGGCCGAGCGGCGGGGCCTGGGACTCGAAATCATCGAGTACACCGAGGGCGAGGAGGCGGGCATCAAGAGCGCCACCTTCCAGGTCAAGGGCGAGTTCGCCTTCGGGCTGCTCTCGGCCGAGCGCGGCGTGCACCGGCTCGTCAGGATCAGCCCCTTCGACGCCGGCGGTAGGCGGCACACGAGCTTCGCGTCCGTCGCGGTCGCGCCGGTCGTAGGCGAAGCGGTCGAGGTGGAGATCGAAGAGAAGGACTTGAAGGTCGATACCTACCGGGCTTCGGGGGCCGGCGGACAGCACGTCAACAAGACGGATTCGGCGGTTCGGATAACCCATCTGCCGACGGGGATCGTGGCGCAGTGCCAGAACGAGCGGAGCCAGCACCAGAACCGGGAGGTCGCCATGCGCGTCTTGAAGGCGCGGCTCTTCGAGCTGGAGCGGGAGCGGCGGCAGCAGGAGATCTCGGCTCAGAGCGGGGAGAAGGCGGACATAGAATGGGGAAGCCAGATCCGCTCCTACGTCCTCCACCCCTACAAGCTCGTCAAGGACCACCGCACGAACGAGGAGACCGCGAACGTGGACCGCGTCCTCGACGGCGAGCTGGACGCCCTGATCTACGCCTTCCTCAAGTCCCGGACTGCCGCCTAGCGTGCGCAAGCTCCTCCTGTTTTTCATCCTCGTCGCCGCGCTCGTCTTCGTCGCCCTCCCGTACTTCGTCCTCCCCGCCGTCCTGGAGAACCTCGTCGCCCGCGACGTGCGGGACCGGCTCGGGCTGGACCGGGCGCCGGCCGTGAACCTCGACAGCGACCCCCAGTGGGAGATGCTCCGGGGAGAGTTCTCCGACGGCCGGATCACGGCCGACAACTTCGATATCGGCGGGGCGTGCGCGGAGAGCGCCTCCATTGACGTGGACGAACCGTTCGACATAGACATGGTCCAGAGCGTCAGGGAGCGCGTGGTCGTCCCCGAGGGGCCGCTCTCCGGGCGGCTGCGGTTGGAGATCTCCGAGGGCGAGGTGTCGCGGCTGGCACGCGCCAACGCGGAAATGCCCATCAACCGCGTGGACCTTGGACGCAACGGGGTCACCGTCGAGTCAGAGGCGGCGGCGTTCGGGACAGAGTTTCCGGTCACCGTCGAGGGAGACGTCGGGGTAGACGGCGGCAGCCTCGTCTTCAGCCCCCGGTCCATCGAGGCCGCGGGGACGGAAATTCCGGGCTTTATCGCGGAGGGCCTGCTGGCGGGCACGGGGTTCAGCTACCCGGTGGACGACCTGCCTTATGGTGGCAGGGTCACGGGGGCGCGCACGACGGACGGTGCGGTCGTCATCACGGGGAGGGTTCAGAACGTGGACCTCGGGGCCGTCGCCGGCGGTTGATAACGCCACACTTTGTTGCTAAGGTCCGCGGTGGTCTCGCCAATCCCTGGAGGGGGAATTTCGGGCCGAATGCCGCCTCATTAGGCGGAGCATAAGCCACAGCCGGAGAGGTAATGATCCGATTCAGCAACGTCACGAAGCTGTACGGCAAAGACACGGCCGCGCTCGAACGCGTCAACCTGGAGATAGACCCAGGGGAGTTCGTCTTCCTCGTCGGGGCCAGCGGCTCGGGCAAGTCCACGATGATGCGCCTTATTCTGAAAGAGATGGAGCCTTCCCAAGGGGCCATCTTCGTCAACGGCACGCGGCTCTCCTCGGTGCCGCGTCGCCGGATACCGAGGCTCCGCCGGGAGATCGGCTGCGTATTCCAGGACTTCAAGCTCTTGCCGAACAAGACCGCGGCCGAGAACGTCGCCTACGCGATGGAGGTGACGGGCCAGCGGCGGCGCGTCATCAGGACGAAGGTGCCCCAGATCCTGGACCTCGTCGGCCTCTCGGGCAAGACGGACAAGTTTCCCGAACAGCTCTCCGGCGGCGAGCAGCAGCGCGTCTCGATCGCCCGGGCCTTCGTCTCCCAGCCGCCCATCCTGGTCGCCGACGAGCCGACGGGCAACCTGGACCCGAACACGAGCGTCGGCATCATGCAACTCTTGCACCGCATCAACCGCACCGGCACCACCGTCGTCGTCGCCACCCACGACCGGGAGATGGTGGACGTCATGCGCAAGCGGGTCGTCGCGCTCGAAGAGGGCCGCGTCGTACGCGACAAGGTCAAGGGGGCGTACGCTGATGAGGTTTAACCTCGGATTCTTCATCGCCGAGGCGTTCAAGAACATCCGTCTCAATTTGCTCATGAGCATCACCGCCGTCACCACGACGTTTATCTGCATTCTGGTCTTCGGCGTCGGCCTGCTCGTCTCCTCGCACATCGACGGGGTCATAGGCTCCGTGCGCGAGGACGTGAGCGTCGAGGTCTTCCTGCAGGGCCGGGACGAGGCGGAGGTCTCTTCCCTGGAGGAGACCGTCTCGGGCTGGGAGGGGGTCTCCAGCGTCAACCGGGTCTCCGAGGAACAAGCGCTCGCCGAGTTCAAGGACACCTTCAAAGAGCAGCCGGAGCTCTACGAGAACCTCGACCAGGGCGTGCTGCCGGCGTCGTTGCAGATACAGCTCACCGACCCCGGCCTCGCCGACGACATCGCCAGCAGGCTGCAGGCCGAGGGCTTCGCCGAGAACGATTTGAGCTATCCGCAGCGGACCATCGATCGGCTGAACTCCGTGACGTCGTACATGATCTGGGGTCTGTACGGCGCCACGCTCCTATTCCTCGTGGCGAGCGTGCTCCTGATCTCCAACGCCATCCGGCTCTCGATCTTCGCCCGCCGCAAGGAGATAGAGGTCATGAAGCTCGTCGGCGCTTCCGACGGCTTCGTGCGCACCCCGTTCGTCTTCGAGGGTCTGGTACAAGGACTCCTGGGCGCGGGCCTGGCTGCCCTAACCGTGATCTGGCTGAACTTCCTCTTCGTGGACTGGTCGCGCGACGCCCTGCCGTTCGTCCCCATCGCCGGCAGCGCCGTGAACACACTCTCGATCCTGCTGACGCTGGTCGTCGTCGGCGTCGCAATAGGCGTCGTCGGCAGCTTCCTCTCCGTCACGAGGTTCCTGAGAAAGGTGTAGGACCTCCCCGGGTCTCCGGGGAACCATAGCGTCGTCATGGCGCGACCCGTGCCGGCGCGTGCCGGTTCTGTTCCGCGACGCCTCGAGCGCGGGCGGGTTTGAAACCCGCCCCTACAAGGGGTTCGGGTGCCGCGCGTGCCAGGTGCGGTCCGGTGGGATCTTCATAACTCCCGACTCCCGAAGCGGTCCGAAGGACCGCGCCTCCCGACTCCCGAACGCCGCGACGACGCGCTCCCCGGACGGCGCTTCGTTGCCGGCCCAAAGGGGCGCCGTGGTAAAATTGGCGGGTGGTTCTTGAGATCTTCCTAGCCGGAGCACTGGCTTGATCCTTCCGGCGGTTCTGGTCCGAAGGGGCAAGTATTCTGTCGCCGATCCTCTGTTTGTGGAGGAGCGACGGCCCGTGCTCGTCGCCCGCAAGCTGCGCCGGGGGGCTGAGGCCGGGGACATCGTGCTGGTCAACACGCGGGAGAAGAACCGCTCGTTGCGGGGCGAGGTCGT
Source organism: uncultured Rubrobacteraceae bacterium (assembly GCA_964250345.1). GTDB lineage: Bacteria > Actinomycetota > Rubrobacteria > Rubrobacterales > Rubrobacteraceae > Rubrobacter_D. The sequence continues at coordinate 16,747 of CAXUFZ010000008.1, read as the reverse complement.
GCGGGTCATCGGCGACTCCAACGACCCCCGCAACGTCTACGAGGCGCTCTTCGCCTCCATAGGCACGGGACGGACTTTTCCGCGCAAGGTGGACGAAGAGGCCGAAGAGGCCGCGGGCAAGGAACCCGGCGAGCGCCGAGATCTTCGTCACCTGCCGACGGTAACCATCGACGGCGCGGACGCCAAGGACTTCGACGACGCGATCTCCGTCGAGCGGCTCTCCGGCGGCTACCGCGTGTGGGTCCACATTGCCGACGTGACCCACTACGTCGAGCCCGGCTCCGCGCTGGACAAGCAGGCCGCCTTCCGGGGCAACTCCGTCTACCTGCCGGGGACCGTCGCGCCGATGCTCCCCGAGCGGCTCTCGAACGACGTATGCTCGCTGCGTCCCCACGTCGAGCGGGCGACCGTGACGGTCGAGATGGAGGTCTCGGCCGACGGGGACGTCAAGAATTCGACGGCCTTTCGAAGCCTGATCTCCAGCGACACCAGGCTGACCTACGAGGGCGTGGATCGCTTCTTGAGCGACGGGGGAGAGACGGAGCAGCCCGACCTCATACGCGCGGCCTACGACCTGTCGCGGCGGCTAAAGGTCCGGGCGGCGCGGCGGGGCAAGCTGGAGCTCGGCGGCCGGGAGCCCGAGTACGAGATAGATGAAGATGGCGTACCCGTCGGTGTCGGCGTGCGGCGTTCGACGCCGGCGCGGGAGCTGATCGAGGAGCTCATGGTCCTCGCCAACGAGACGGTGGCTAAGATGCTGCGCGGCAGGGGCGGCGTCTTCAGGGTCCACGAGCGGCCCGGCGAGGAAGACATGGAGACGCTCGCGCAGCGGCTATCTGCCATCGGCGTGTCGGCCGAGCCGACGCCGGAGAACCTCGGCACGATATCCCACCAGGCCAAGTCCGACGCGGTGAACTACCTGATCCTGCGCTCCCTCCCCCGCGCCCAGTACGCCGCGACAGACGACGGGCACTACGGCCTGGCGCTGGAGCACTACGCGCACTTCACCTCCCCGATCCGGCGCTACGCCGACGTCCTGGTCCATCGCGCCTTGCTCGGCGACGACCCGCCGCCAGACGTCTCGGGCGTAGCCGCCGAAATCTCCGAGCGCGAGTACCGTTCCGCAATCTGCGAGCGCACCGCCGACGATTACACCTTGATGTGGCTCATGCGCGACCGCGTGGGCGAGGAGATGGAAGGCACGGTGGTGAGCACCGCGGCCTTCGGGCTCTTCGTCCAGCTCGAAACCGGCGCCACGGGCCTGGTCCACGTCAGCAAGCTGCCCGGCTGGTGGGAGCTCGAGCCGAGTGGCGTGGTGCTCTCGAACGACGCCATCGGCGCCTCCTACAAGGTGGGGGATCGGGTGCTGGTAGAATTGCTCGACGTTTTTCCGCTCATGAAGCGGGCGGAGCTGAAGGTGGTGAAAAGACTATGACCGATTTCGCGCGCAACAAGAAGGCGCTGCACGATTTCAACATAGAGGAGACGTACGAGGCGGGCATCTCGCTCACCGGACCGGAAGTGAAGTCCGTGCGCGAGGGACGGGCCAACCTCAAGGAGAGTTACGCCCGGGTGCGCGACGGGGAGGTGTACCTGATCGGGATGCACATCTCCCCCTACGAGAACGCGACCCAGCGCGACCAGCGCCCCACGCGCGACCGCAAGCTGCTCCTCCACCGCAAGGAGATAGACCGCCTCCTCGGCAAGACCCAAACCGAGGGCAATACCCTCGTCCCCCTCAAGCTCTACTCCAAAAACGGCAACGTCAAACTCCAAATAGGCGTCGCGAGCCGCAAACGCGAGTACGACAAGCGCCGCGACATCGCCCGCAAGACCGCCGAACGCGAGATGCAACGCGCCGTCAAGGAGAGCCTGCGCCGGTAGGTTTTGACCCCCGGGAGTCGGGAGTCGTTAACCCCTTAAAGGTTTCCCGACTCCCGAACCCACCTGGTATCGATTTCCGCGTGAGGTATAATCGTCTTTCTGGGGGCGTTTTGGCTTCGACGGGAGTGGTCAGCGTCCAGTGAGACGAGCCGAGTTTGCTGGAGACTCGTAAAACGCCGGCAACAAAGATACACGCCAACGATGAAATGGCTCTGGCTGCTTAATTAACTGAGTAGCCCATCGGTCCGGGAGGCCCACGGCCCGGGTTCCGGTGTCATTTAGTGGGCTTGACCTTAAGGGATCTGGCCCGGATCTCTCGAGGGACACTCAACGGGCTAGCCCCGCGGCGGCGCCCCGGTCCGACGCGGAAGGCGAAACGAAACCGGGAGCTATGCTCGTAGAATCTCACGGACGGCGCGCTCGCGGACGCGGGTTCGAGTCCCGCCGCCTCCACTAGAGGGCCCCGGAAGGTTTCTTTCCGGGGCCCGCACGCTTCGGCTTCGCCTACGTTTTCAGCACGGCGCTATCGCGCCTCTCAGCACGTTCTGGCTTCGCCTCCTCTCTCAGCACGCTTCGGGCCCTGCGGCCCTTGCTTTCAGCTTTTTCTGATTTCCTGCCGGACCAGGTGCGTTGTATTGGTGGGAGGATGGGCCAGGGCTTCCTTCAGGAAAGCGGGTTGCAGGTTTACGGGGGTGAGGTTTTTTAGAGGGAACCAGCGGAATTCAATGGAGATGCCGCCGTCGGTGATGTTGCGGGTCCAGGTACGCTGGAGTATGGAGGGGTCCTGGGGTTGGAACTCGTAGATGAAAGCCACTTCGTGGTAGTTGTGATCCTTTAGCTCGAAGAAACCCTCGACTACCCAGAGGAGGCGTCCAATGTCGGCTTCGCAGCCCAGCTCTTCGGACATTTCGCGGCCCAGGGCTGTTCTGGTGTCTTCCAGTAGTTCTACGCGCCCGCCGAGGAGGATCCAGAAATCCTCGCCTTCGGCGTGCGTGAGGAGCAGGTGTCCTTCGTGGATGCAGGCACCCGCCACGCGGTGGTTGAAGCGGCCCTTTTCTGTGTCGAAGGTGAGCACGGGTGGGTAGTTTATTGGAAAGCGCCGCGAATGGATATAATAGGGCCCCGTGAGCGATCCACGGCCAATCGGGGTTTTCGATTCGGGTGTCGGCGGGCTGACGGTGCTGGCGGAGATCCGGGACCGGCTTCCCTACGAGCACACCGTCTACTTCGGGGACACGGCGCGGGTTCCCTACGGCGTCAGGGACCTCGCCGAGGTCCGGTGGTTCGCGTTCGAGATCGTCGAGTACCTCGTCAGCATGGACGTGAAGCTCGTCGTCATCGCCTGCAACACGGCGACCGCCGCCGCGCTCAAGACGCTCCAGCGCTCCTTCGACGTGCCGATCATCGGCGTCATCGAGCCCGGCGCCCGCGCCGCCGTCCTCGACACCCGCAACCGCCGCGTCGGCGTGCTGGCAACAGAAGCCACCGTCAGGAGCCGGGCCTACGCCAAATCCGTGCACCTCCTGGACGCGGGCGTCGAGGTCCACCAGCAGGCGTGCCCCGAGTTCGTGCCGCTCATAGAACGTGGCGTCGTGGCCGGGCCCGAGCTCGAAGGGGTGGCGCGGGAGTACCTGGAGCCGGTCATGCACCGTGGGGTGGACGCGGTCGTGCTCGGCTGCACCCATTATCCGCTCATCTCGGCGCCCATCAACCGCATATTGGGTCCCGAAGTCCGCCTGATCTCCTCCGCAGGCCAGACCGCCCTCGAAGTGGGCCGCGTCCTCTCCCGCCGCGGCTACCTCCGCCGCCCCCGCCACGCCGAGGACGAGGGCCGGGCCACCTACATCTGCAGCGCCGACCCCGACGAGTTCGCCTCCCTCGGCGGCCGCTTCCTCGACGAGGAGATACAGGCCGTCGCCCCGGCCGCCGCGATTTAAAGCCGACAGTCCCTTTGCTATACTCACGCACGGTCTCCGCGGGGCGTGGCGCAGCCTGGTAGCGCACCTGCTTTGGGAGCAGGGGGTCGGAGGTTCGAATCCTCTCGCCCCGACGGCAGGGCCAGGGAGACCGCGGCGCGGGTGTAGCTCAATGGTAGAGCTCCAGCCTTCCAAGCTGGCGATGGGGGTTCGATCCCCCTCACCCGCTCTCGCGCCACCCGGCGCAAGGCACCGCCGGCGCCCGTAGCTCAACTGGACAGAGCAGCGGACTTCTAATCCGCAGGTTGCAGGTTCGAGTCCTGCCGGGCGCGCCTTATCTACACGAAATCCGTGTCATTACCGAACACGCGTAACCCCTTCTGTCAGCAGTACACACGGTCAAAGCGCTTCGTCCATCGTATCGGCGGCGTCGTTGGTCATGCTCTCGATGACGTGGGAGTAGGTGTCCAGCGTTATGGAGATGTTGGCGTGCCCTAGCTTCTCTTGCACGACTTTGGGATGGGTACCCATCGTCAGGTGGATCGTGGCGCATGTGTGGCGGAGGTCGTGGAACCTCGTCTCCGTAGGCAGACCGGCCCTCACCAGCAGGGGACGGAACCGCTGCGATAGGAGATTCGTGCACGCATAGGGTGTGCCATTCGTGGTGGCGAACACGAGCCCCTTGAAGCGCTCCTCTGGCTCCGCGTCCGTTCTTCTAACTGACTCTTACGGTGGCTTCTGAGGGCTTCTGTGGCCCTCTGTGAGAGCTCCACGGACCTACCTTTTCGGACTTCGGTTGCTCGAACTTGAACCCGTCGCGGGTCTTCGAGAGCGTGCGTCGAACGGACAGCTTGTCCGTGTTTAGATCCACATCCTCCCACTTGACCCCAGCAACTCTCCCTGTCTGAGTCCGCAGTGTAGCGCCACGGTGTAGAGGGCTTCAAGACGGTCCCCCTTAGCCGCCGTCAGCAACGAATGGGCCTGATCCTGAGAGAGTGGCGTTACCTCCTTCTTGCCGGGACGCGGGGACTTGACCGCATCGCACACGTTCCGGGGGACCAAGCCATCCGATACGGCATCCTTCAACGCCTTGTGCAACGTGACGTGGATATAGTTCACTGTGCGTGGGGAGAGCGTCAGCAGCTTGTCCCTTTACATAGTGCGCACGTGATGGAGACGGTCTCCTAAGTCGTATTCTGGGTTCGTGTACGATCATGAGCCGCCGACAAGAGCATCGGCAGATCGGCAGGTCCAGTGGCAGCAAATGGTTCAAACGTTAATTACTGAAGACCACCCAGGGCCTGAGGTTTGGGTGCCTTGTTACTAACCTTTCGTAGCTTAGGATCGGTCACCATAACCATGTCGTACGGGATACCCAAAGCTGCACAAACCCTTTGCTTCTTTCTTAGTTCGATCTTGAACATGTACAGATGGGTCACGACCAAGTAGCGCAATATCATCATTGCGAAGGGATTTGCTTTCAGCATCTCCCCCAGGTTTTCTAGTTCATGATCTGGAAAACGCGATTCGTGATCGAGTTTTATCGAAGCATCAATCAAGCGCATTGCGTCTGAAGGGTTCTGCCCTAACACACGCCTGTACGTGGGTGCAAGCGCAGGGGCACCTACGGACTGACCAACTTTTGCCACGACAACAAGAGCCATTAGTTCCGCAAAACGATAAATGTCGCGCTTGGCGCGGTCGACTAGGTCGCGATCCGTCTTGCCTCCATACTCAGTCTTTGCGTAGTCAACAAATGTGTTGATGAGCTCATCACTCGCCTCTTTAATTACAGCGAACAAAGGTGCTATAGCTCTCAGCCCAAGCGCGTAACACTCGTCGGCTAGAGCTACCTTTTGCTCAGCATCCAGAGTCCCAGGAAAGTTCTTAAGCATCTGCCCGAGTATCTGTATGGTCTTCATTGCTACGTCAAACTCGAACACCTTTGCCGCATCCTCATCAGAGGAGTCAGGCACAGCGCCTTCATCCTCACGCTCGGCTACTTCACGTTCGAGTTCGTCTGATCTTTCTAGTAGTTCTCGGCGGTAGTTAGCGGCGACCCGCTCGGAATAGCGTATCTCTTCGGGAGTAGCTTCTTCATTGAAGAACCTTATGTCGTCTTCGAACCTCGCTGGCCGAACATCAGCGAATATCCTCTTCGCCTTGTCCAGCATCTCGTTGATGGTGTATGGGTCCTTAATGAGGTGAGCGAGAAACAGCAGGATATTGGCGTGCTCTTCGATGTATATTGTTGCGCTCATCTCGGAGATACGCGTGCGCACACTCTCCTCCGTGATGTGCTCCTTGAAATAGTTCGCAACAAAGTAATAGTAGGCGTACTTGTATTTGAAGTTGTAGTGACCTTCCGTCGACTCTTCCAGGATGTTCGCTAGCTCAAGGTCCCGAAGGATGTTGTCAAACGGTATCTGTAAATCGTAGGTTAGTTCGTAGTGGGCATGAATCTCCCTTAGTTTAGCCTCCGAAAGGTTCTCAAGGCGCTCAACAAATATACGACATGCTAGAAATGACAAGTAGGCGATCTTTACGTCGTACTCCATGGAGCTGGACATCTTCGCCAAGCTTGTCTTTATGAACAGTTCATAGAAATAGCCATTAGTGCCTGCGCTGGCATCTACCGGCCTGCCGATGTCTTTAGCTTGCAATATAGAGAGGACAAAGACCGGGTATGAGGGCACAAAGTTCTTACCGATAACTGTGTTTATGATGTGGTGCGCTTCGTTGACCTTACGCGACAGCTCCGGCAAACCTAGGGCGAAATCGTCGTAAAGCGCAAACCACTTATCAATGACGTCTTCTCTCGCTAGGTGTCCGAGTTCTTGGATCTGATACCGCGGAAGCTGACTGAGAGGATCGCCGACGCTTTCGCCGGTCACCAGATCACCGAACTGCTGGCTGTAGTCATCAGCCAGCAGTACATAATAGTCAACCAGGCCATCGACGGAGGCCATGAATCGTTTCCTAGTCGGCGGGTAGCGTAGATTAAGCTGGTGGAAGTTGTCGATGATCAGTACTCGACGCGCTTTGCCTATTTGCTTATATTTTTCGAGCGCTTCACTCGAATATTGTTCTTCGAACGTACTGTAGACGTCCCGTCGAAACCTATCCTCAGTGCTCGGTCTAATGTCGGAACCGTCAACAAACAAGGGCACCAAACCCTTCTCGTGCATCTCACGAAATAGGCCTTTAGCTAAGGTAGTCTTTCCTGCTTCATCAGCACCCAAGATCATGACCTTGCGGTCCTCCAGGATGCGGTCGAGAATGTACTCGCCCTTGACAAGTCGCGGTACACCAGATCTGCCGCTCATATCTCTCAGGTCAGGGTAGCGGAATATGTCGGAGAGTTTGAGGTAGCCTTTTGCCGAATGGTAGAGTGCAACCCCTGGCTCTTCTAAATACTTCTCAAAATTGTCACTAATATCGAAGTCTTGCCGCGCTCGCAGTGTATTGACTTGAAATTCGCTCCATATTTCGTCAGATCCGACGGTCGGCTTGTACATCTGGTCATCCCACATGAACTGGAAGTACTTCTGTTTCTCCGCTGCTAGATCAACTAATAGAGCGTTAAACGTACTCCTGGATTCATGAGGAGAGACCTGTAGCACCCCACCCTCAATATAACGAGTTCTCTCCTCCTCAATGCCTAACCGCACCTGAAAGTCCTGTTCATGTTCATGTCCAGTCAAGACAATGTCGGACGCTTCCTGTACCTGCCTTTTGAGCGCTCGTGCGTTCTCACTCTGCAGCCAACTGTACGGATGATGCAACAGCGAGACGGTAAGACTGTAATTGCCTTGCTGAGACGTCACCTTGTCTAGTGGGTAAACGAGGCGACCTTGCCTTTCGTGCAGCCGCGACATCCAGGCTGTGTTGTAACAACGGAACAACACGTTATGGTCATTGACTGTTGGACGGTACTCATAGTAGAGCTTGCTATGTAGTTTTAAGTCGTTTCCTTCGTCAAGCTCCTTTAGGAATCTAAAGTAGTCGTCCTGTACTGCGGTAGATGTCTCGATAATGTTGTCATCACTAGCTTGTTCAGGCTCGTTTTCTACTCCATCCAAGATCCTGTCCCGCACACTATTCGACGTCTCGAAATTGCAATCATGGTTTCCTGGGATAACCACTATTTGCACATGGGTGCCCGAGTTCAAATAAGACGCGAGTTCCTCCTTAAGCTGCAGGAGAAACTCCAAAGCTAGCCAATACTGGCTGTCGAGCCCGGAAAACGCTGTGTCGCCGGATACCACAAGAAAACAGGCACTGATATCAGAGTCACGGTCGCGAACGGCGCTCGCAATATCGCTTGCTCTACCGAGCACGAAATCGTCGGTCCCACGAAGGTGTAAATCACTAAGATGGATAAGAAGGACTTTCACATTGCCGTCCTTTCTTCGTCAGGATGACCGTTCACTAGTAACCTTCGGAGTCTATCTCATGGTCGAACGAGTCTGCCAGAGCGTGTAGATGCGCTCCGATCAAGCTAATTAAGGCAGCACACTAAAACCACAGCTTCAAGCGAAATTACTGATGTGCCGCCGATACACGCTTCACTGAATGACCATTACCTGCGATGTTGCACACCCTTGCGTACCGTTCATGCTCCAGGGCGTACTCCATCTGCTTCCTTATCTGCTTGACGGTCAACCTCGCCCGGACCGCGGGACGTGCTCTCCGCCGTGGAATTACACGAGCGGGCCGACGTCTCTTTCTGGGACGCCATGATCCTGACCAGCACGCGCACTCGGGTGCGACCCTCATCACCGAAGACCTCAATCCGGGGCAGAGGTACGATGGTGTACTGGTCGTGGACCCTTTCAAAGCTAAAAGCCGCGAGTGACGGGCAGTCTTCACCAGCTGCCAAACTAGAACGCTTGGCTGATCGGAACGGCTAGTCGACACCCCGGTAGGAGCCGGGGGTCTGGCCGGAGATCTTCTTGAACGTCTTGGCGAAGTGGTGGACGTCGGAGAAGCCGCACTGCGCCGAGATCTGGCGCATGGTGAGGCCGGTGTGCTGGAGGAGGTCCTGGGCGCGTTGGATCCTTAGATGAAGCAGGAACCTGTGCGGGGGGCTGCCGAAGCGGTCGCGGAAGACCTGGGAGAAGCGGGAGGGGGAGAGGCCGGCGCGGTCGGCCAAGTCCGCTATGGAGAGGGGTTCTGAGAGGTGGAGGGACATGTGTGAGGTGATCCAGTTGAGGAACTCCGGCTGATCCGGGGAGTCGGCGCTCGCACGCGAGTAGGCCTGCAACATCGCCAGCACGAGCCCGGAGGCGAGGTGGTGCGCCTCCAACCGTCCGAGAAAGTCTTTTCTCCGCCAGATGCCGACGGTCTTGAGCATCGTGTCCCGGAACTGCGCCGGCTGCGGGGGCACGAACCGCGAAGGCACGCGCACGCCCGTCATCGCTTCGAGACGGGGCTGTAGCAGGTCTCTGGACTCCGGAACCTCGATTTGGCCGGAACGGACGACGAAGCTCCGCTCCCGCGCCGGGTTGTAGAAGATGTCGAGGTGGAGGTAGGGGGTTATGGTGCCAGAAGGGCCTTCGAGCGTGTGCAACTCGCCCGGTTGAACCAGGCAGAAGTCCCCGGGCCCGAACTCTATCCTCCGGCCCTCGATGTGGGCCACCATCTCGCCTTCCTGGACGTACTTGATCAGGTAATCCAGCAACCGCCGCGGCGCCGTGTACCACGCGCTGCGCACGGGAAAGCTGCCCTCGCGCACGTACGGAACTATGGGAGATTGCACCGCTGATACCCTCCTCTCGGATTTTCGATAGTGGTTTTTTACAACAGATCAGTGCGTGTAAGCAATGATTCAAGCTCTGAGAGGTCCTATTATGTCATCGGGATTGGCAGGAATAGGAGGAATGCGTGGGGGTAGACGCGCATGAACCAATCGAAAAAAGACAAAGCAGTAACGCCGCACGTGGTGTCCGTTCGTCCGCGGCGCGCGTCCGGTGATCCTGGGCGAGCTCGACAAGATGACCGGCGTCGCGAGGCGGGCGTCCTCGTGGCGAGAGGGTGTCTCGCGGAAGACGAGCGCGAAGTAGCGGGAACTAGACGCGGCGTCGTGGAGACGCCGGCGAGGGCAACGAGAAGGAGGAGAGCGTGAGGAGGACGCGGAGGGCGGTAAGCCGTCGGGATTTCTTGAGGCTCGGCGGTGCCGGGTTCGCGGGCGCGGCTTTGTTGGGTAGCGGGACGCTGGCGGGTTGCGGTGGGAGCCAAGGCGGGGGCAACGTCGTCAGTTACCTTACCGAGGCCCCGGAGACGACCACCCTGGAGAGGGCGGCGATAGAGGTACAGGTGAACAGGTTCCAGGAGGAGAACCCGAAGTTCACCTTGGAGCGCGAGGCGATACCGCCGGATGATCTGCTCACGGTCATCAAAACCAGGCTGCAGGGCGACCAGCCCCCGGATGTTTTCAACTACGGCACCGGACCGGGCTTCGCCGGCGTGCTGCAAGAGGCGGGACTCTTAAGCTCCATGGACAAGGCCTATGAAGAAAACGGCTGGGACATCTACCCCTGGGCCAGAGAGCAGGTGACCTACGGCGGCACCGTCTACGGCGTCCCCGACCTGCTCCAGGAGTTGATCGTCTTCTACAACAAGGACCTCGTGCCCGAGCCTCCGCGGACCGTGGAAGACCTCAAGGCGATCTCCGAGGAGGTCAAGGGCCAGGGGAAGACCCCGATAGCGTTCGGGGATTCGGAACAGTGGCCCGCCGGCCACCTGTTCAGCATGGGTGCGAGCAACGTGCTGGGCAAGGGGGGCCTGGACGACATCCTCTACGGGAACGGGCGCTGGGACACCCCGGAGGTGGAGAGGGCCGTCGAGCTCATGTTCAGGGAGTTCGTGGGGAGCGGCTACTACCCCGAGGGCGTCAACGCCATCACCTACGATGATGCCACCGCGCTCTTCTACTCGGGCGAAGCGGCGATGCTGCCCACCGGGACCTGGCTGGTGTCGGCGATTGTCGAGTCGGTCCAGGACTTCGAGGTCGGCTTCTTCCCATTCCCGTCCATAGACGGCTCGGAGGTGGCGCCCGCGGCGGGGGTGGGGACGGGCCTGTTCGTGGCCCAGGATGCCGGGAACCCGGGAGGGGCCGTCAAGTACATAGATTACGTGCTGCAGGACGACACCGCCCGCCTGCTGACCGAAAGCTTGCTGACGATCCCGGCGCACCCGGTCGACACGGAGGGCCTCGACGTGCCCCCGCTGTTCAAGGCGGTTCTCGAAGACGTGGGGCAGGTTTCGCAGTCCGGGGCCGTCGGCTACAACATCGACGTTTTGACCCCGCAGAACTTCAACGAGACGATGTTTACCGGCTTCCAGGAGGTCCTGGGCGGCGACAAGACCGCAGGGGATCAGGTCAAGGAGATGCAGGCCGCCTGGCAGGAGTCCAAAAAGAAGCAGGGCTAGGACGGAGCCCCGATGCACGACGTCCTGGACGCCAAAGACGTGCTCTCGGACGAGCTCGTCCAGCGCCGCGGGGGCGGGGCGGCCGACGCCCGCCCCGACGCGGGGGGTGGGGGCGGGCGGCGCAGCCGC
>CAXUFZ010000008.1:0-5374 GCA_964250345.1 uncultured Rubrobacteraceae bacterium | reverse complement strand
CGCAACTTCATTGAGCCGCTGGAGCCCTGGTTCGCCAACGCCGGGCTCTCGGACGAGCGCGCCCTGCGCCGCGAGGCCGGCTACGACGTCGCCGGCCTCGAAGGGTCGGTGCGGAAGGCGCTCGAAGACGGCTCCGCCGCCGAGCTCGCGCGGGCGTTTGCCCTCCTCGAAGACGCGCCCCGGCGCGGCGACTGGGAGTACGATGAGCCCTCCGATTTGGCGGAGATCCGGGCCTCGTTGCCCCAGGCACCGGCGCTGCCGGCCCTCCGCCTCGACGAGGACGCGTTGCGCGACCGGCTGCGGGCGGCGTGGCTCGGGCGCTGCGCCGGTTGCGTCCTGGGGAAGCCGGTGGAGGGCTGGGACCGGGGGTCTATCCGACGCTACCTCGAGATCACGGGCGAATACCCGCTCGACGACTACTTCCCGAGGCTCGAGCCCATGCCCGACGGTCTGGAGATGAAACCCACCTGGCCGGAGGCCGTGCGGGGGCAGATACGCTTCGTCCCGCGCGACGACGACGTGGACTACACCGTCCTCGGTCTGCGCATCTTGGAGACGCACGGCTTCGGCTTCCGTTCTGAGGACGTTGGCGGGCAGTGGATGTCGCACATGCCCTTCCTCGCCACCTACACGGCGGAGCGCGCCGCCTACCGGAACCTGATCCACGGGCTGCGGCCCATTGAGACCGCCCGGCATCGCAACCCTTACCGGGAGTGGATCGGGGCCCAGATCCGGGCCGACATCTACGGCTACGTCTCCCCAGGAGACCCATCCCGCGCGGCCGACCTCGCGTTCCGCGACGCCGCCCTCTCGCACACCGCCAACGGCATCTACGGGGCGCAGTGGGCCGCGTCGCTCATCGCCGCCTGCTTCGTCGCGCCCGACGCGCGCGAGGCGCTGCTGGCGGCCCTGGCCCGGGTGCCGCCCCGCTCCAGGCTGGCCGAGGCCCTCCGGGACGTCCTGGAGATGCGCGAGCGCGGGCTCCGGTGGGAGGACGCGCGGGATGGGATCGAGGATCGCTACGGCCGCTACTCCTGGGTGCACACCATCAACAACGCCGCGGTCGTCGCGGCGGCCCTGCTCTGGGGCGAGGGCGACTTCGGCCGGACCGTGGGGCGCGCGGTCCAGGGCGGGTGGGACACCGACTGCAACGGCGCCACGGCCGGCTCCGCTTTCGGCGCCCTGCACGGTGCGGACGCGCTGCCGGAGCGCTGGGTGGGCCCACTCAACGACCGCGTCCGCAGCGCGGTCATCGGGTTCGACAATGCCAGGATCTCTGAGTTGGCCGAACGGACGTTGGTCCTGGCGGGGCAGGCCTCGGGAGAAGAGGGGTGATGCGTGCGGATGCGACCACCGAAAGCAATCGGTGGAGAGGGACGGGATGCGGCGCGGGGAGCGCCGCGGGGGAGAAGGCGATGGGGAAAGGAAGGTTTGATGCGTAGGAAGAGGAACGCCGTCAGCCGCAGGGATTTCCTGAGACTCGGAGGCACGGGGCTCGCGGGCGCGGCGCTGCTCGGTAGCGGGACGCTGGCGGGCTGCGGCGGCGGGAGCCAGGGCGGTGGCGAGGTGGTCCGGTTCTTTACGGGGACCGCGGAGACGACCAGCCAGGAGAGGACGTATATAGAGATCCAGGTGGACGGGTTCCAGGAGGAGAACCCGAGGTACGCCCTGGAGCGCGAAGCCGTGCCGCCGGACGACGTGCGCACGGTCATAAAGACCAGGCTGCAGGGCGACCAGCCGCCCGACGTCTTCTCGTACGACACGGGGCCGGGCTTCGGTGGGGTGCTCGCCGACGCGGGGCTGCTGCTCTCCCTGGAGGACGCGTACAAGAACAACGGCTGGAAGGTCTTCGACTGGGCCAGGCAGCGGGCGACCTACGATGGCACGACCTACGGCGTCCCGGGCCAGGTCGAGGAGATCGTCGTCTTCTACAACAAGGACCTCGTGCCCGAGGTGCCCCGGACCCTGGACGAGCTTCGGGCCATCGCCGACGAGGTCAAGGGACGGGGAAAGACGCCCCTGGCGTTCAGCGACCAGGAGCAGTGGCCGGCCGGCCACCAGTTCAGCGTCGGGATCAGCAACGTGCTGGGCAGAAAAGGGCTGGACGAGATCCTCTACGGGAACGGGAGGTGGGACACCCCCGAGGTGGTCGAGGTCGTCGAGCTGTTTTTCCGGGATTTTGTCGAGAGCGGCTACTACCCGGAGGGGGTCAACGCCCTCACCTACGACGACTCCAACGACCTGTTCTTCTCCGGGGAGGCGGCAATGCTGCCCACGGGGACGTGGCTCGTCTCGACGATCGTCGAATCGGTCCGGGACTTCGAGGTCGGCTTCTTCCCGTTCCCCGCGATAGACGGCTCCGGCATCTCGCCCCCGGCCGGGGTGGGGTCGGGCAACTTTGTGGCCAGGGACGCCAGGAACCCCGAGGGGGCCATAAAGTTTCTCGACTACCTGCAGCAGGAAGATACCGTCCGCCTGCTCATGGAGAAGTTAAGCCAGATCCCCGCCCACCCGGTGGACACGGAGGGGCTCGACGTCTCCGAGCTGTTCAAAGGCGTGGTCGACGACCTCTCGAGATCCACGGAGGCCGGGGCGTTCGGCTACAACATCGACGTCCTGACTCCACAGAACTTCAACGAAGTCATGTTCACCGGCTTCCAGGAGGTCCTGGGCGGAGGTAAGACCCCCCAGGAGCAGGTCGCAGAGCTCCAGGCGGCGTGGGAGGAAGCAAAGAAAAACGGCGACATAGCGACCCAGGAGTAGACCGATCATGCAGAGAGACGGCACACAGACGGCCGAGAGGGTGGACGTCGAGATCGACCCGGCGTCCGGCCCCGGCAAGGGGGGCGGGTACGAGACGACGCGCAAGCGCCAACAGGTGCGATTCGCGGTCCTCTTCTTGCTCCCGGCCCTGATCATCTACCTGGCCTTTATGGCCTACCCGTTCTTCAGCACCATCTACCTGAGCTTCACCGACTGGAACGGCGTGTCGCAGGACGCGGACCTCGTGGGGCTCGAAAACTACGGGAGGATGTTCGGCGACGGGGACGTCCTCAGGGCGTTCGCCAACAACGTGGTCTGGGTGGTTTTGGGCACGGTCGTGCCCGTCGTCATTGGGCTGGTGCTCGCGATCTTGATCTGGAGCGGGGCGCGCGGCGCGCTGTTCTTTCGAACGATCTTCTTTCTGCCGTTCGTCTTGCCGCTGGTCGTGGTGGGCCTCGTGTGGCAGTGGATCTACCACCCCCTGTACGGGGTCATCAACAAGGTCTTCGACGCCGTTGGGCTCGAAGGGGTGAGCCGCGCCTGGCTCGGCGAGCCGGGGACGGCCCTGTACGCCGTCCTGATCGCGGCCGTCTGGGCGACGTTCGGGTTCGTGGTGATGATCCTCCTGGCGGGCCTCCAGAACGTGGACGTGAGCACGGTGGAGGCGGCCACCATAGACGGGGCGAACTGGTTCCAGCGGACCTGGCACATCATCCTCCCCCAGATAGCCCCCGTGCTCACGATGGTCACCTCGATAACGCTCATAGGCGGTTTCTCCGTCTTCGACATCATCTTCGTGATGACCGGCGGGGGACCGGGGACGGCGAGCGAGGTGCTCGCGACCTACACCTACAGGTCCGCCTTCAACCAGAACCTGGCGGGCTACGGCTCCTCGCTCGCGATGCTCATAACACTGCTCTCGTTCGTCGCGGCCGTCTCCTTCGTCTTCTTGAGGGAGCGCCAGCGATGACCGACCCCCGGAAAACGACCCCCAGGAGGTGTTCCGCGTAATGGCTTACCGGCTCTTCGGCACGTTCACCAAGTACTTTGTTTTGGGCGTCTTCGCCCTGCTGGTCATGTACCCCTTGCTCCTGATCGTCTCGACGGCCTTCAAGGACCCTCTGGACGTGACGGCAGATCCCTTCTCGCTGTTCAGCTCGTTTAATCCCATAAACTTTCTTGACGCGTGGACGCTCGGTGGCTTCGCCGGGTACTTTTGGAACACGGCCATCATTACGGTGCTCACCCTCGTCGGTGTGGTCGTCTGCTCCGTGCTGGCCGGCTACGCGCTGGCCCGGTTCTCGTTCCCCGGGCGGAACATCATCTTCATCGTCTTTATGCTGGGGTTGATGATCCCGTTCTTCTCCGTCATGATCCCGCTCTTCTACGAGCTCAGGGCCCTGGGCCTTCTCGGCACGAAGGCGGCGGTCATCCTCCCCGCGATGGCCGGCGTCACGGGTTTCGGCATCCCTTTGGGCGTCTTCCTGATGCGGTCCTTCTTCATCGACTTGCCAGAAGACCTCGCGGACGCCGCGAGGGTGGACGGGTGCGGCGAGCTCGGGGTCTTCTGGCGCATCATGCTCCCGCTCTCGACGCCCGGCGTGGCCGTCCTCGCGGTCCTGACCTTCTTCCAGACCTGGAACGTCTTTATCCTGCCGCTCCTGTACATGCCGGGCTCGGAGAACCAGACGCTCGCCACGGGGCTCTACCTGTTCGCCAGCGGCCGGACGTCGGAGACAGAGCTGGCCGCGGCCGGAAGCCTCATCATGGTCCTCCCGGTCGTGATCTTCTTCCTGATCTTCCAGCGCCAGTTCGTCCGCGGCCTAACCGCCGGCGCCTTCAAGTGAGATCAAGGCATACTTTGGTTCTGGAACCGACCGTGGAGGGGTGCATATAGTGGGACGGGTGGTCACGTTCGAGGGACCGAAAAGCGTCGGGGTACGGGAGTACGAGGACCTGCCCCTCGGCCCCGGGGAGGTGAGGCTGCGCACCCTCTATTCTGGGATCTCCGCCGGCACCGAGATGACCGCCTACCGGGGCTCGAACCCGTACCTCTCCAAGCGGTGGGAGGAAGGGCGCCGGCTCTTCCTGCAGGGCGAGACCTCGATGGAGTATCCGGTCGAGGGCTGGGGCTACGAGGAGGTCGGGGAGGTCGCCGAGGTCGGCCCTGGGGTCGAGAAGGTCGCGCCGGGGGACGTCGTCTACGGGACGTGGGGCCATAGGAGCACGAAGGTCGTCGGCGAAGATTGGGCGGCCGAGCGGGTGCTGCCGCCGGGGGCCGACCCGCTCGTCGGGGTCTTCTCCAGGATAGGCGCCATAGCCCTGAACGCCGTGCTCGACGCCGACGTGCACGTCGGCGAGGTCGTCGCGGTCTTCGGGCAGGGGGTGCCGGGCCTCATAGCCGCCCAGCTCGCCCGCCTCAACGGCGGCACCGTCGTCGCGGTGGACGGGATAGACAGGCGCCTGGAGCTGGCAAGCGAGCTCGGGGCGGACCACGTCGTGGCCTTTCGGGGGGCGAGCGCGGCCGAGGAGGTCAAGGCGCTGCCCGGGGGGCTCGGCGCGGCCGTCTCCCTCGAGATCAGCGGCTCCTACCCGGCGCGGCCCGAGGCTA
>CAXUFZ010000007.1:23128-29508 GCA_964250345.1 uncultured Rubrobacteraceae bacterium | reverse complement strand
CGGCAGGCGGGACCTACGCGCCGCAAGCGGCGTGGGGGGCCCCTGATCCTGCTGGCCTTGCTGCTACTGCTCATCGGCCTGCTCGGCGTCGTCTGGGCGCTCGCGGGCCCCTCCGGCGGATCCGGCGTGGAAGTGCCCTCCGTCGAGGGACAACCGAGGGACGAGGCCGTGGCAGAGCTCGAAGACGCGGGGTTCGAGACCAGCGTACGGACGGGGCAAGGGTCCGCTTCGGAGGCCGGGACGGTGATCCGCCAGTCGCCGTCGGCCGGGGGCGACGCTCGACGGGGCTCTACCGTCACGCTCACCGTCGGCGGCGGTCCGGGCGCCGTCACCGTGCCCGAGCTTGTCGGCCTGAACGTCGCGGACGCGGAGGCCCGCATCGAAGAGTCGGGCCTCGCGGTCGGGTTCGAACGCGAGGTCGAGAGCGGCGAAGCCGAGGGCACCGTCGTCTTGCAGGGTCCGTCGGCCGGCAGCGAGGCGGAACCCGGCACCGAGGTGGCCCTGGACATCTCCTCGGGCCCCCCGCAGCCGGCCTCCAGCCCGGCCTCCTCCGCGAGCTCCTCGGCCACGCAGCAGGAGCCCACGACGGAGGCCGCCCCGGCAGACTCCTCGGCGTCGGCGGACTCCTCAGCAGATTCTTCGGCCTCGGCGCAGGCCGGCCAGGGCGGTCAGGGCGGTCAGAACCCCCGCAGAGGGGGCAACAACGGGGTCGCCGGGAGGGCGGCCGAGGAGGCCCAGGAGGCCAGGGAAGAGGCGGCCGAAGAATAGTTATGGCCCGCGGGCCGGCGGGTTGGCGCTAGAATGGGTCGAACGGAGGCAGGTTCAATCGAGGGGGCATGGGGATGAAGGCGATCAGGGTAAACGAGCACGGCGGGCCGGAGGTCCTCTCCTACGAGGACGTGGAGGCCGGGGAGCCGGGCCCGGGACAGGCGCGCGTCGGGCTCGCCGCCTGCGGCGTCAACTTTATAGACGTGTACATGAGGACCGGCGTCTACCCGGGCGAGCTGCCCTTCACCCTCGGCCTCGAAGGGGCGGGCGAGGTCGAGGCCGTCGGCGACGGGGTGGACGAGGTCTCCGTCGGGGACTACGTGGCGTTCGCCGGCACGCCGGGCTCCTACGCCGAGGCCGTCGTCGCCCCGGTCGGGAACCTGGTCCCCTTCAACGTCACGATGGTCGAGGCCCGTGTGGCGGCGGCCATCATGCTCCAGGGCATGACCGCCCACTACCTGACCCACAGCACCTTCCCGCTGGAAGAAGGGCACACCGCCCTCGTCCACGCCTCGGCCGGCGGCGTCGGCCTGCTCCTCTGCCAGATGGCGAAGATGCGCGGCGCCAGGGTCATCGGGACCGCCGGCACGGAGGAGAAGGCCGACCTCGCCAAAGAGGCCGGCGCCGACGAGGTCATCCTCTACAGGGAGCAAGACTTCGTCGAAGAAGCCAAGCGCCTGACGGACGGGGAGGGCGTCGACGTGGTCTACGATTCCGTCGGCAAGGACACCTTCGACGGCGGATTGGACATTCTAAAGCCGCGCGGCTACATGGTCCTCTACGGCGGCTCCAGCGGTCAGGTTCCCCCCATCGACCCCCAGGTCCTCAACCAGAAGGGCGGCCTGTTCCTCACCCGCCCGGCCCTCGGCCAGTACACCGCCACCCGCGAGGAGCTCGTGTGGCGGGCCGAGAGCTTGCTTTCCTGGATCGGCCAGGGCAACCTCGACGTCCGCATCGGCGGCACCTACGCCCTGGAAGACGCCGCCGAGGCCCACCGCGACCTCGAAGCCCGAAAGACCACGGGCAAACTCCTCCTCGTCCCGTAACCCGATGAAGCTCGACGCCGGCCTCGGGACCGGAGGCAACTACCTCAAAGGCATGGGTCAGACCGCCCGCGCCGCCGAAGACCTCGGCTTCGCCGGCCTGTGGACCAGCGAGACCAAGCACGACGCCTTCCTCCCCCTCGCCGTCGCCGCGAACGAGACAGAGAGGATGCAGCTCGGCACCTCGGTCGCCATAGCCTTCTCCCGCTCCCCGATGGAGACCGCCCAGACCGCCTGGGACCTGCAATCCCTCTCCGAAGGCCGCTTCATCCTCGGGCTAGGCACCCAGGTCCGCGCCCACGTCGAGCGCCGCTTCTCCATGCCGTTCGACCGCCCGGCCGCCAGGCTCCGCGAGTACATCCTCGCCGTGCGGGCCATCTGGGAGTCGTTCCAGACCGAAGGCCCCTTGAAGTTCGAGGGCGAGTTCTACCGGCACACCTTAATGACGCCTTTCTTCAACCCCGGGTCCATAGACCATCCCGATATCCCCATCTACATAGCCGGCGTCAACACGCGCCTGGCGGAGCTCGCCGGGGAGCTCTGCGACGGCTTCCACGTCCACCCCTTCCACTCCCCCGAGTACGTGAGGCAGACGGTGAAGCCGGCCATCGAGGATGGCGCGAAGAAGTCCGAACGTTCGCCCGAAGACGTCGAGCTCGCCACCAGCGTCTTCGTCGTCTCCGGCGGGAACGAAGAAGAGGTCGCGGAGCAGCGGGAGTCTATCCGAGCCCAGATCTCCTTCTACGCCTCGACCCCAACCTACCGCACCGTCCTCGAAGCCCACGGCTGGGAGGACGTCGGAGAGAGGCTCGGTGGCCTGGCAAGGGACAAAAAGTGGCGCGAGATGCCGGCGCTCGTCACAGACGAGATGCTCGGCGCCTTTGTCGTCGAGGCCGCGCCCGAGGAGGTCGGTTCCGCGCTAAGGGAGCGTTACGAGGGCCTGATCGACCGCGTGGCGCTGTACGTGCCGTTCGTGCCCGGCGAGCGGGACGGCTTCTGGAGGACGGTGGTGGGATCTGCCGGCTAGGCCGCCGGCCTTTGTTGCTATAGTTTTGTGCGTGAGGACTAAGCTCGAAATCGATGCTCGTTTGATGGAAGAGGCGGTCAGGCTCTCCAACGAGAGCACGAAGGCGGGCGCAGTCGAGACGGCCCTAAGAGAGTACGTGAGGTTGCGGCGCAAACGGTTCTTGCTCCATCTGCCGGGCCGGGTTCGCCCGGAAGAGAACTGGCGCGAGCTCAGAGAGGCCGAGCCCTTAAAGCTGCCCGACTGAGAACACCCGTCGGGGCCGTCACTTTCTCGGGAACGCCCGCCGTCCTACGGTTTCAGGACGCACTTTATGGCGCCGTCCTCCTTCTTTTGGAAGATGTCGTAGCCGTGCGGGGCGTCGTCGAGCGGCATCGTGTGGGTCTTCAGGTCCTCGACCTTGAGGACGTCCTCGTCCGTGAGGAGCGGTATGATGTCGTCGGTCCACATGCGGACGTTGGCCTGGCCCATCCGGATCTGGATCTGCATGTCGAACAGATCGCCTAAGGGGAAGGCCTGAATGGGTCCGGTGTAGACGCCGGATAGGGACAAGGTGCCGCCGCGCCGGATCGAGGACATGGCCGCCCGAAGTGCCGTCCCACGGTCCAGTTGCAGCTTCGTGGTCTGGAGGATCGAGCCGACGACGGAGCCGCTCGCTTCCATGCCGACGGCGTCTATGGCCGAGTCGAGGCCGCGCCCGTCGGTGAGGTCGAGGATGACGTCCCGCACGTTCTCCACCGCCGAGAAGTCCACCGTTTGTACGCCGTGCCTGGAGGCCATCGCGAGCCGCTCGGGGACGTTGTCGATGCCGATGACGCGGCCCGCGCCCTGGTGTAGGGCTATCCTGGCGCAGATCTGGCCGATGGGTCCGAGGCCCCAGATGCCGACCGTGCCGCCTTCGGGGATGCCCGCGTAGGCGACGGCCTGCCAGCTCGTCGGCAACACGTCGGAGAGATAGAGGAACCGCTCGTCTGGCGGGCCTTCGGGGACCTTTATGGGGCCGAAGTGGGCCTGCGGGACGCGCAGGTACTCGGCCTGGCCGCCGGGGACGGCGCCGTAGACGTGGGTGTAGCCGAGGAGGCTCGCGCCCCTGCCGCGGCCGAGCAGGTTGACGCCTTGGGCCAGCTTGCCGGTGTCGCGGGTGGTCTCGCACTGGGAGAAGAGTTGCTGGTCGCAGAAGAAGCAGTGGCCGCAGGAGATGTTGAAGGGGACGACGACCCGGTCGCCGGGCTGGATGTGCTCGACATCGCGGCCGACCTCCTCGACGACGCCCATCGGCTCGTGGCCGATGATGTCGCCCTCGCGCATGAGCGGGGAGAGCTTGGAGTAGAGGTGGAGGTCCGAGCCGCAGATGGCGGTGGAGGTTACGCGGACGATGGCGTCGTTCGGCTCCTGGATGATCGGGTCCGGGACGCTGTCCACCCGGACGTCTTCCTTGCCGTGCCAGACTACGGCCTTCACGGCTCCCTGCCTCCCACCCCGGTCAGGAACTCGCGGATGCGGAACGGTCCGCCCGTCGCCGGCGAGAGCGGCGGCGTGTCGAGGCCCGCGCCGGTCCTGAGGCCCTCCAGTATGTCGAGCAGCGCCTCGTCGGCGGAGTGTTTCGGCGTCCAGCCCAGCTCCGTCCGGGCCCTCTGGGTGTCCATGATCGGGACCTGGCGCGAGAGATCCAGCCACCCCGGCGGGACCGGCTGCAGCCTTAACCGCCACGACAGCTCGGCCGCCGACCGCGCGAGCCGCGACGAGACCGGCACCGGACGGGCGTCGAGTATGCGACCGATCTCCTTCGCGTCCAACACCGGCTCGGTCGCCAGGTTGTACGCCCCCCGAGCCTCCCCGTTCAGGATCGCGAGCTTGAAGGCGTCCCCCACGTCGTAAGAATGCACGACCTGCGAGCGCAGATCTTCTATCTCCGGGACGAAGTTGATGAGGCTCGGGTTGGCGAGCAGGTTCGGGAAGAACGGCCCGGCGAACAGGCGCCTGACACCCTCGGCGGCCTCGCGCTTGAAGACGAGCCCTGGCCGCATCACGACGACCCTGACGTCGGGCGATTCTTCGTCGAAGCGCTCCAGCCGCCGCTCGACCTCGGCCTTGTGGCGGCCGTAGTAGGAGGTCGGGATGCCGCCCGTCGGCCAGCCCTCGTCCACGGCCCGGTCTTTCGGGCCCGGCGAATACGCGCCGACCGACGAGGCGTAGAGCAGCGCGGGGACGCCGGCCTCCCTGGTGGCCCGGGCGACCCGCGTCGTGCCCTCGACGTTCGTCATCCACTGCTTGTTCAGGTCGCGGGAAGGCTGGATGATCCAGGCGACGCACACCACAGCGTCAGCACCCCGAAGGTGCGGGACGAGGTCGTCGGAGACGACGTCGGCCGACGCCCACTCGACCTTCGGCAGCGTCAGGTCCGGCAGCCGCCGCGCGAGCCCGAGGACGGACTCGACCCGCGGCTCCTGAGCGAGCGAGCGCAGGACGCTCGTCCCCACGTTGCCGGTTGCGCCCACGACCACGACCCTCATGCCCAGGCCTTTACCCCGGCCACCGGCGCGCGAAACGCCGGAAAGCGGGATGTTGTACCATCGCCCGCGACGTATACGGGAGAGGAGAACCATGCGGGTACTGGTAACGGGTGCTAGGGGCAAGGTCGGACGGGCCACGGTCGCGGCGCTGCAGGAGGCCGGCCACGACGTCCGCGCGACGGACATAGGGGCGCCGGTCTTCGAGCGCCCGTCGGAGGGCGAGGCGGACTACTTCCAGGCGGACCTCACGGACCCGGGCGACGCCTTCGCCGTGGTGCGGGGCGCCGAGGCGGTCGTTCACGCGGCGGCCATCCCGGAGCCCACGAGGAACCCGCCGCACGTCGTGTTCCAGAACAACCTTATGGGCGTCTTCAACACGCTGGAGGCGAGCATCCGCTTCGGGGTGTCGCGGTTCGTCAACCTTTCTAGTGAGACGGTGCCGGGGTTCTTCTTCCCCGAGCGGCCCGTGCTGCCCGACTACGTGCCGGTGGATGAGGAGCACCCGATCCGGCCGCAGGACCCTTACGCCACGGCCAAGCACTTTGGGGAGCAGCTCATGGACGCGGCGATCCGGCGCTCCGACATCCGGTGCACCACCATCCGCCCCTCGTGGGTGCAGCACGAGGGCAACTACGAGCGTAACCTGGGGCCCATGATCCGTGACAAAAGCGAGCTCAGCCCCGGCTTCTGGAGCTACATAGACGTCTACGACCTCGCCGACGCCATCGTCCTGGCGGCCCAGAGCGACCTCCCCGGCCACGAGGTCTTCTACATAGCCTCCCCCGATAACGTCGGGGGCCGCCCGTTCGAGCAGGCCGTCCGCGAACACTACGGCGACAAGGTCGAGCTCAAGACCCCCCTCCCCCGCGAAGACGCCGGCGGCATCTCGGTGGAGAAGGCGAGGCGGATGCTCGGCTACGACCCGAAGCGGAGTTGGAGCGATTATTTGGACGAGGACGGGCGCTTGAAGCCGGGCGTGCGGGGGTTGTTCGCCGGGTAGGCGGCAATGACGGGGCGCGGGCGGGTTTGAAA
>CAXUFZ010000007.1:0-23118 GCA_964250345.1 uncultured Rubrobacteraceae bacterium | reverse complement strand
CGCGGCGCGAACGCGCAGCCGCGCGTCGCGTAAGCGCGGCCGGGGGGGGCGCGCGGGCGCGGGCGGGGGCCGCGGGCGGCGGGCCCCCCCCCC
The DNA here is from genome assembly GCA_964250345.1 of uncultured Rubrobacteraceae bacterium. Classification (GTDB taxonomy): domain Bacteria; phylum Actinomycetota; class Rubrobacteria; order Rubrobacterales; family Rubrobacteraceae; genus Rubrobacter_D. The sequence continues at coordinate 23,025 of CAXUFZ010000007.1, read as the reverse complement.
CCCCCCCCCCCCCCCGCCCCGATCAACGCGGACGACGCCGGTCTACTCCCGAACGGCCGAACGCTGAGAGCGGGAACCGTGAACCGCGGACGTATCCTTAACTCTCCTCCAACGTCGGCTCGGGGCTCGTCGATGATTCGACCGTCGTCACCTTGTAGCCCACCCCTTCGAGCGCTTTCACCGTGCCGGAGGGGTTGGTGGTTTCGAGGCGGAGGACTATGAGGCGTTGGCTGGCGCGGTCGGCCGGGGAGAGGAAGACGCCGCCGATGTTGACCTGGCGGTCGCGGATGACGTCGGTGACGCTCGCGAGTTGGCCGGGTTCGTTGGCTACCTCGATCTCGACCCAGCTTCCGCGCCGGTCGCGGGCGCCGACGAGCTCTATGAGTATTCCCATCAGGTCCGAGGAGGTGATGATCCCGACGAGCCCACCGTCGGCGACGACGGGGAGGCAGCCGATCCGGCGGTCGTGGAGCTCCCGCGCGGCGTGGTCGATGGTGTCCAGGGGATGGATGGTGGCGAGCCGCGTGCTCATGATGTCCCCGAGCCGGGTCCAACTGAGCGTGTTGCTCTCCCCGCCCGACCCACGCGGCGCGCTCACGTCCCGGAGGTCCCGATCCGAGACGAGCCCGACGAGCCGCCCGTCGTCCACCACGGGAAGATGGCGGATGCCCCTCCCTTGACACAGATTCCACGCCTCGGCCGCGCTCGCCCCCGAGCCCAGCGTGGAAACGTCCCGCGTCATGGCATCTCTCACCCGTAACATCCGCATCATCCTTCCGTAAACGCCGGTCCGAGCTACCCCCCGGGCAGCTTACCACCTGCTCTGGACCTACCGGATCGAGACCTCGTGCGCGCCGCCGGAGATCTCGATGTCGTAGCGGTTGGCGGCCCCGTCGTATCCGGGACTCTGGAGCCGGACCTTGCCGCCTACGGCGTCGAAGCTCTGCTCGTCGAAGGCCAGCTTGCTGGCACCGCCTTTTACGTTCAGCCGCGCCTCCGCCCCCGCGGGACGCAGGATGCTCGCTTTGTACGCACCCCCGGACACGCTGACCGGAACCACCCCCGACGGCTCCGGAAGCGCCACGGTGAACTCGCTGATCCCCCCCTTGAGGACGAAGGAGGTCAGGTTCAGCCCGCCGAGATCCGCGTCGCTCTGGTACGCGCCGCCGCGCACGTCGACCTCCCAGGGCACCGCGGCGTTCAGCGTGACCTCCCCGGGGTAACTGCTCCAGTCGAAGAGCCCCCCAAAGCGCCGGGGATAGCGGAAGGTCACGGTCCCGTCCTCCACCTTTACGTTCGGGGCAGCCTCCTCGAACCGCGCCCGGTAAAGGTCGCTCATACCGGGGTCGGCGCGGAGGGTGAGCCGGTAGGCCCCGTTGGCGAACACCAGGCGTCCGCTCCCCGCCGAACCGAGGGGAGCCGCAAACTCGCCCCCTTCGCCCCCCCTCGACGCGGCCCGTATCGTGGCGGTCTGCTCCCTCGTGGCGGCGTTGGACTTCCGCACGACCTCCAGGAAGACGGCGAGCGTCTGATCGTCGTATTCGTCCAGCAAAGAGTTGAACGCCGACTCCTCCCGCGAACCGGGGTAGACCACCCCCGCCTGCTCCAGCGTCTCCGAAACGGGATGCACGACCACCCGCCGCGCGTCGGAAGGGTCCCTCTCCCGGCGCACGTGGCCGGACTTCTCCAGGCGGTTGACCACGCCGGTTATCGCCCCTGTCGTGAGACCCATCTCCTCCCCCAACCGCCCCGCGGGGATCGGACCCGTCAACGCCAGAATGTTCATGCACTGCAAGTCGGTCAGGTTCATCCCGCTGCGCTCCGCCACCGCCTGCAGATAGGACAACCCCTCCACGTTGCTCCTGCGATTCGCCAACTCGAGCTCCCGCAACAACTCCGCACGCTTCTTCGACATACCCCTTGACAACCCCTGCGATCTGGCTTACCGTACATTTAACTTATCAACTAAGATAATATATACAGTATGTAGATGAGTTGATAAGCAAATTCAGTGTAGCATACGGCGGTGGGGAAAGGGGCCGAGGATGGGCTAGGGAGACAGAGAGGACCCCCGGCGGGATGTTGGCGCACCTACGCACCGGGGGTCGTGAGACCTGAGAAGGATCCCGCGGGGGAGCCCACCTCCGGGTCTGCATTCCCGAGGATAGCAGCCCGCGCGGGACCGCGTCGTTCGAGTCGTTGGCTCGGGCGCTATCTGAGGAGGTACAGCGTGAACGAACCGAAACCAGGCTCTCTGGGCGAAACACCGTCTGGCGGTTTCGGACGAAGGGGTATGGACGTCGGGCCGGGTGCGGTGGCGATCGAGGTCCGCGCGTTGCGCAAGTCGTTCGGGGAGCAGGTCGTGCTCGACGGCATCGACCTCGCGATCTTTGAGGGGACGGTCTTCGCGCTCCTCGGCCCCAACGGCGCGGGCAAGACCACGACCGTCCGGATCCTGTCCACGCTCATCGGCGCGGACGGCGGCGAGGTCCGGGTCGCGGGACACGACGTGGCCCGGGAGCCCGGCGCGGTGCGGGCCGAGATCGGCGTGACCGGCCAGTTCTCGGCGGTGGACGACCTGCTCACCGGCCAGGAGAACCTGATGTTGATGGCCGACCTCAACCGCCTCGGCCGTTCCGAGGGCCGCCGGCGCGCGGCCGGCTTGCTCGAGCGCTTCGACCTCGTCGAGGCGGCCCGGAAAACGCCCGCCACCTACTCCGGCGGGATGCGGCGCCGGCTCGACCTCGCGATGACCCTCGTCGGCTCGCCCCGGATCATCTTCCTCGACGAGCCGACCGCGGGTCTGGATCCCCGCAGCCGCCGCACCATGTGGCGCATCATCCGCGACCTCGTGTCAGGCGGCGTCACCATCTTCCTCACGACACAGTACCTGGAGGAGGCCGACGAGCTGGCCGACCGGATCGCGATCCTGGACAACGGTAAGTTGGTAGCCGAAGGAACACCGGACGAGCTGAAGCGCCATGTCCCGGGGGGCCACGTCCTCCTGCGCTTCGCCGACGCCGGCGGGCTCGCGTCCGCCGCCCGGTTCGTGGACGAAGCGTCGCGCGACGACGCCGCGCTCACGCTGCAGGTCCCGACGGACGGCAGCGTTGGATCCCTCAAGGCCCTGTTGGACCAGCTCGACGACGAGGCGCTCGAGGTCGAAGGATTGTCGGTGCACACCCCCGACCTCGACGACGTTTTTCTCGCCCTTACCGGCCGACCCGACGCCAGAAAGGACGACCCGCGATGAACACCCTCACGCTCTGGGTGGGCGACTCGGCGACGATGCTGCGCCGCCAGCTCCTGCACATGCTGCGCTACCCGTCGATGACGTTGCTGCTCGTCGGCGTACCCGTCGTCTTCCTGCTCCTGTTCGTCTACGTCTTCGGCGGCACGCTGGGCGCCGGGATCGGCGGCCCTTCCGGCGGGCGCGCCGAGTACGCCGACTACGTCACGCCCGGCATCGTCCTGATCGCCGTCGCCTCCGTCGCCCAGGGGACGGCGATCTCCGTCGCCATGGACATGACCGGCGGGATCATCGCCCGGTTCCGCACCATGGCGATCTCCCGGGCATCCGTCTTGACCGGCCACGTCCTCGGCGCCATGATCCAGACCCTGCTCGCCGTCGCCGTCATCGTCGGGGTCGCGCTGCTCGTGGGTTTTCGGCCCAACGCCACCGCCCTGGAATGGATCGCGGCGCTCGGAGTCCTCGCGATGGTCTCCTGGGCCATGACGTGGCTGACCGTCGCGCTCGGCCTCGTTGCGGAGAGCGTGGAGACCGCGAGCAACCTCCCCATGCCCCTGATCCTCCTGCCGTTCTTCGGCAGCGGCTTTGTCCCCACCGACTCGATGCCGACCGCACTACGCTGGTTCGCCGAGTACCAGCCCTTCACCCCCGTCATGGAGACGCTGCGCGGGCTGCTCATGGGCGCCGAGATCGGCAACAGCGCGGTCCTCGCCGTCGCCTGGTGCGCAGCCATGACGCTCGTCGGCTTCTTCTGGGCCCGAACGCTGTTCGACCGGAACCCCGCCCGGTAGCGGGCCGTACAACCGGTCGGCGTCTTCGGGTCCCGCCGCCTACCATCCGGCGCGGTCCATCACCTCGCGCGCGACCTCGACCACCGACCGCCCCGAGGTGTCCACGACGAGCCGGTCTCCAGCGGGCTCCTCGCCCATGATCCGCGCGTGTTCGAGCGTGCGCGGCGCCTGGTGGCCGTAGCCCGAGCCGACCTCCCGGCCGCGGACGCGCGAGAGCAGGTCTTCCTCAGAGGCGCGCAGGCGGACCGCGGTGACGCGGGCTTCGGGGATCGCCTCCGCGACGTGCGCCAGTTCGTCGTCCAGGGAGGCCGCCACCATCGTCAGGATTAGACGCTCCGCGCCCGCCGCGCGCAGGTTGGTCCACACCGCCGCGAGGTTGCGTTTCGTGAGTTCTGTCTTGTGGGGATCCCCCGGCGGGACCGGGTAGATGCGGTCCAGTTCGTCGGCGTCGATCATGGCGTGGGAGAAACCGGCGGCTTCGAGCCGGCGGCAGATCTCGTAGGCCACGGTCGTCTTGCCGACGCCGCCGGGGCCGGTTATGAGGAGCGTCGGGACGGTTATCTCGGGGGCCGGACGCGCGGCGGGAGGGTCATTGTCCATCACCGCAGGATCATACTTTTGGGCGCCGGAGTCATCATCCCGGCGGATGCGCGGGCTCGCCGGGGCGGACATAATGTCTCCGTGAGCGAAGACGATAGCCGGGCGGACGCGGAGGGGAACGGGCTACGCGGGCAAGGCATCCTGTTCTGGCTGCTTTTGGCCTGCGCGGTTCTGGCCGTCTTCTTCAACGCGAGGAGTGGGGAACTGCTGCGGGCGGGGGTCGTCTCGGCTCTGGGTCTGTACCTGATCATAGATCGCCTGGCACCGTGGGAGCGTTCGACCGTGTGGAGATGGATCCGCGGCGCGAGCGTCGGGATCTTCTGCCTGATGACGTTGATCCTGGTGATCCGGGGTCTCTGGTGACGCCCAAGGAGCAGGCTTCGCAACGGCCACGATTCTCTCTTCTCCGCGGTCTTTCTACCCCCAGACCTTCTCCGCCGTCTGGACGATGGCGCGCAGCTTGCGCTCCTCGTCCTCGACGCTCAAGGCGTTGCCGACGACGGAGGTGGCGAAGCCGCACTGGGGGCTGAGGGCGAGGCGTTCGAGCGGCACGTACCGCGACGCCTCGCGCAGTTGGGCCCCCAGATCCTCTGGCGTCTCCTGGCGGCCGGACTTTGTGGTGACGAGGCCGAGGACGGCGACTTTGTCTTCGGGGACGTGGGCGAGGGGTTCGAAGTCGCCGCTGCGTTCGTCGTCGTACTCGAGCATGAGCCTGTCGGCGTTGACGCCGCCGAAGAGGGCTCTGGCGAGCGGCTCGTAGGAGCCGGAGACGAGCCAGCGGCTGCCCTGGTTGCCCCGGCAGAGGTGGAAGGCGAAGGTGACGCCCGGGTGGTCGCCTATGACGTGGTTGTCGAGCTCGACGCCGCGGGTCATCCAGCGATCGAAGTCCCAGCCCCGCTCCTCGTAGAAACGGCGGGTCTTGGGATCCAGCAGCAGCGGGTAGTGCGGCGCGTCGAGCTGGACGTACCCGGCGCCGAGCCGGACGAGCTCGTCGACCTCTTCGCGCAGGATCTCCGCGACGTCCTCCAGAAAGAGGTCGAGCGTGGGATACGCTCCTTTCGAGAGCTCGGGGGACCAGAGGTTGGCGTACATGCTCGGGCTGGGAAGCGTCATCTTTACGACCCTGTCCGTGCGGGCCCTGGCGTAGACGAACTCCTCGACGGAGAGGTGGCGACGGCGCCTGAGCTTGCCGACGACGCCTAGGTCTTCGGGGCGGTCCGTGTTCTTGTCCCCGACCGCCGCGTCGCCGTGCCAGTCGCCCCAGAGCCAGGCGTCTATGGTGTGGCCGGAGAAGCCTTCGACGGCCTCGACGAGTTGGCTCTGGAAGGACTCGCGGCGCATCTCGCCGTCGGTGACGACGGGGAGGCCGGCCCGCTCTTGCAGCCCGATGGCCCAGTCCACGGCCCGGTCCTCGGCGCGCTTGAACTCGGGGGCGGATAGTTCTCCGGCCGCGTAGCGGTCCCTGGCCTCCAGGAGCTCCGGCGGGCGGAGCAGGCTGCCGACGACGTCGGCGCGGATGGCCGCTTTGGGCTCAATCAAGGCGTCTCACCTTCTCGCAATTTTTCCTGACTCTGTCCGCCGGGTGGGCGAGGACCTCGTCGTTGCCGGGTCCGCAGGAGATCCTGTCGGGCTCCAGCGGCAGCCCGGGCGGGCCGGGCCCTAAGGCCGGGATGGAGATCCGGTCGTTCCCCCGCCCGCCGAAGAAGCGGTCGACGCCCGCGTCGTCGAGCAGAAGGTCGTCGCCGGGTCCACCGACGAGCGCGTCCTCGCCGGGGTTGCCGCCGAAGGTGTCGTCGCCGCGACCGCCGTGGAGCGCGTCGTCCCCGGCGCGGTCGAAGAGGGTGTCGTCCCCCGCCTGTCCCCGCAGGACGTCGTCGCCGCCCCGGCCGTCGAGGGTGTCGCGGCCCCCGGCCGCCAGGAGCGTGTCCGGCCCGCCGGTCCCGTTCAGGGCGTCCCGGCCCTCGGTGCCGGACAAGACCGCGGCGGACGCCGTTCCGGCGCCGAGCACGAGCACGACCGCCGCCAGCATCGCGGATAGGGCAAAACGTCTCATCCCGCTCTTCTCCTTTGCGTGAACACTTCTCGCCCCCGATTCTACGCGGCCCGACGCCGCGACGCGCGGCTAAGAATGCCGGTCGCGGCCCAGACCCACGGGTAGCTCGTTGCCGGACTCGACGCGCCCCGGCGTCGTCAGTACCCGCAGGACGCGCCCGTGGATCCCCCGGTGGTCCTGTTCGGGAAAGTCCGCGCGTGGCGCCGGGGAACCCTCGACGGCGTGCCACTCGTCGGCCCCGGCGTAGCGGACGCTGGCTCGCACGCCTTCGGATACGAGAACCGTGCCTAGTTCCAGATCTCCGGTCACCGCGCCGGCCTCGACAGTCATGACGCCGCCGGTGGTGCTGTGGAAGGGGGAGCGGAGTTCTGTTGGAGGGTCCATTATCCGGTCTTGCAGGTGGAGAGCATGTCTTCGATGGCGGTTTTTTCGGCGCGGGTAACGGAGAGGTTCCAGGTGCGTTTTATCCAGATCCAACGCCGCGAGTACTCGCACCAGTAGGCGCGGTTAGGCGGCTTCCAGGCCTCGGGTCCCTTGTCCCCCTTGGACTGGTTGGCGCCGTCATCGGCGGAGAGGAGCACGCCGGGGTCGTTGGCGTAGGTCTCCCGTTCCGCAGCACCCCAGTCCGACGCGCCGCTCCTCCAGGCGTTGGCGAGGGGGACGAAGTGGTCGATGTCCACGTCCCCGCTGTCGCGGAGCCTCGTCCCGGTGTAGGGGTCGAGCCAGGAGCCAGCGACGATGGAGCATTCCTCGTCCACCCTCACGCCCCGCCCGTCGCGGAAGAGCGCCGCGTCCCGGACGTCGCAGCTACCGTCGGGCTCGCGCCAGCCGTAAGCCCCGGCGTCGGCGGCCCAGTGCGGGAACTCCTCGCGGTCGTAGCCGGCCATGGAAGAGGCGGGCGACACCTCCAGCCTCTGCAACTGCCGTCCGGCCGCCCCCGCGCCCGGCGGGGTCGGGGCGCCCTTCGCGCTCGTCGGGCCGGAGGAGGTTTCGGAGGGGCTCCCCTGCAACTCGTTCAGCGCCCGCTCCGCCGCGGCCCCGCAGGAGACCAGCGAGAGGCCGGCCACAAGCGCCACCGCGACGGCGCCGAGCAATCCCTGGACCGTCTTTGCCAACCGATTTCCCCATCCTCTCCGTCACGTCGTGGCGAAGTATACGACCGGGTTGGTTCAGGCGAAGACGGGGCTGGTGACGTGGTACCAGATCAACTCCGCCCCGTCGTCCGTGATGCGGTACAGGAACTGCTCGGTCGCCGCCGCGCGCTCGAACCGCGACTCGTACTCCGCGTAGACGAACGTACCTTCTCCGGGCACCTCCGGGGGGATTGGCAGGCTCGTGTCCCGGCTTCCGTGCTCGAGGTGGCCGGACTTGCCGCCCTCCAAGTAATCCCCCCGGAAGAACGTCCGCTCGGAAGACTCGTGCCGGCCCAATTCCCCCTCGACGTCCGCCATAAAGTCGCCGAACGCTGCGGAGGTGCCGTAAGACCGGAACTCGTCGGCGGCGGCGGCGTAGATGCCCTCGTACTCCCCGGCGTTGTACGCGGCGTGGAAATCATCCACGCTCCTCCCCGCCTTCTCCTTCGACTCGGTGAACCCGCAACCCCCGAGGCACAACGCAAGCAATGCGCCCGCACAGAGAACCGCGAACCCGCGAACCCTCGCCGCCCCGTCTCTTCGTTGGGTCATCTCCATCGCGCGCCCTCCCGTCCCGGCGGCTCCGTCGCCGCGTCTCGTTCTCTTGAGGACAGTCTGCGGCGCGAACCCCGCCGCCGCGCCCTACCGGAGGGCCGATCTCACCGACCAAAAGTACCGTCCCGGATCTCTCCGTAGACCGCGCGTCCGGCGTCCTTCCACACGACCTGTTGCTGGCGCCCCCGCGGTAGGGGCCGTATACTGCCGGTCCGTCCCCTTCGGATGGCCGATGCGTCCACACATCATGTTCGCCCCGTCTGAACCCAGGATCGCTGTTTGCTCCGCCATCGCGCTGCCGCAGGAGGACGAGAAAGATGCACGTACGTTCCGTTCCCTCCGCTGGGCTCGACGTCTTCGTCGAGCTCGCCGGAGACCCCGCCCAACACGGAGAGGTCCGCCGGTACCTCGAAACTATGTTCGCCGCAGGGTCCATGCGCCCAGAGTGGTGCTTTGTCGCAGAGAACGACGGCAGTCCGGTCGGAAGGGTTGCCTTCTGGACCTTGCCGGGGATGGCGGCGTCCTTCGCCCTCGTCCTTTTCGACGTGTTGTGGCGGGAGAATTATCGGGAGGTGGGATCGGCGCTGCTTGGGTACGCGCTGGAAGAGGCCCGCCGGCTCGGCTCCCGTCAGATAGAGCACGTCCTCGACGATCCCCCAATGCCACCGCAGTTCCAGCACCGCCCGGTCGAACGGATCCGGCTGCTCGAAGGCGCCGGGTTCTCGTTGAGGCGTGAGACGGATCGCTTCGAGTGGTCCGGTGGCGAGACGCCCGCCGTGGCGGATCGGCTGTCCTTTCGAACGCTGGAGGAGGTCGGGGAGGATGCGTTCGTGGGGGGGATCATGCTCGTCTCCGGGGGGACTTTGGACCGCGAGATCCAGGTCGACCGCGAGCGGTTCGGACCGGAGGGGGCGGCGCGGGACTTCTTCGAGGACGCGAGCCGGGTGGAGCACGACCCATCCTGGTGGCGCCTCGCCTACGACGGCCCGGACGGCGACCTCGTCGGCCTCGTGATGCCCGCGCATCCGCCCGCCTTCCTGACCATCTTCTACGTCGGCGTCGTTCCCGACTTGAGGGGCCATGGTTACGTGGACGACCTGCTCTCTGCCGGCACCGCCACCCTCCTCGACGCCCGCGGCAGCGACGGTACACCCCTGCGGGCCGACACCGACGTCTCCAACGCCCCGATGTCCGCCGCCTTCGAGCGGGCCGGCTGGGCGCGCTTCGCCAGCCGCCGCGAGTACGCAGCGGACCTCGCCCGCGCCCGCGAGCGGACGTAGAGACCGCGCCGACTCCATGCGGCGAGAGACGGGTCCTATCAGGCCAGATTAGAAACCTCTAATTACCACGAAGGATACGTAGACGCGGATACGTGGACCTGCCTAACATGGCTTCTGTCGAAGGGGATGCGGTGCAGGCATCCCATGCTGTGGGGAAACAGAAAGGAAGAGACGCCATGAAGAAAGTGTTGCTGTTGGCAGCCCTATCCATGATGCTGGCTCTGGTGTTGGCGACACCGGCGATAGCGCAGGCGGACCTGGACTGCGGACAACTGAGCGAGTCTGAGGAGCAGGCCGTGTTCGAGGCCGACCCGAGCGACCCCAACGGCCTCGACGCAGACGACGACGGAATACCTTGCGAAGACGACACCACAGATGACGGCAGTTTTGCGTTGCCGGCCGACGATGATGCCGAACCCGACGATGATCAGTACGGGGCCACCGAGGACCAATACGGGGCGGTCGTGGATCAGTACGGCGCCACGGTTCCGGCTACGGAGTCCACCACGAGCGTCTCCGCCCTGCCCGAAACGGGCGGCGCCGTCTCGCCCGCTCTGCTCTCGGTGGTCACAGGTGTGATGCTGGTCTGCGGCGGTGTCGCGTCGGCCGCCATCTTGCGGCGCGGCTAGATTGTTCTCGGGGAGGCGGCCTGCACACGTCTCCCCCGCCTTCCGCCACACCCCATCGCGGCTGTTTCCTGCGGAGTTTTTCTCGGATTCTCAAAGGGTGGCGCGTTCGTTGGAGGGCGTCCACCATATCTCGTGCCCGGGGGCGGTCGGCGGTCTTTTCGGCGGGCGCGTGACACCCGCGGGGCGGGTTATTATGCGGTGGAAAGGCGGGTTTGGATAGCGGTTTACGGGTTTTCGTGGGGAGACGAGTGTTCGACGGGGAGATATGGCGATGACGATCAGGCTTCCTTTTATCGGGAGGCCGCCGGTGGTGCCGGACCCCGGCCAGTGCGTGCGGTTGCGGTTGCACGACGACTCGTGGCGGCGGGGCTTCCGGGCGATCTCCTGCCCCCTGACGGCCGACTCGGGCGAGGTCGTGGTCTGGGTCGCCACCGAGGACGAGTACCGGGCGGCCCAGGGTGCGAAACGGGGCGCGGTCGGCCTGCCGTGGCCTTCGGACCGGATGCTGGTCTCCGAGGAGCTCCCCTGGCGCGTCCCGTGGGAGCCGCGATGACGGAGGAGACGCGCGAAGAGGTTCGGGCGCCGCGTGAGGCGGGTTTCAGGGAAGAGGCCCGGCGGCTGCTGGTGGCGGCCTACGAACGGCAGATCGAGATCTGGGGCCGGGTCACGCAGATGGACCTCGGGGTCGGCGCCGACGAGCTCGGCCTCGACGCGGAGCGGACGGCCGCCCTGGAGGACTTCATGCGGGTGGTCGGCTGGATCGAGGGCGACCCCTACTCCGACACCGCCTCGCGCCGCATCACCCCCCGCGGCCTCACCGTGCTGCGCGAGGACTGACGCTGCGCGGCGCGTCTGCGCCGTATCGCTAAGATCTGGGTCTCTCCCCCCTACGCCGGTTTCAGCTCGACCTTCATCCAACCGGGGCGCCTCCGGTCGAACTCCTTGTACGCCTCGATGGCCGAGACGGCCGGCTCCTGCTGGGTGATGACGCCGGACGGGTCGAGGGCGCCCGTGGCGACGAGGCCCACGAGCTTCGGGATGTACTTGCGGTGGTTGGCGTTGCCGCCCTTGACCGTGAGGTTGCGCTGCTGGATGGTCCCGATCGGGGCGCTCATCTGCTGCGGCGGGAAGACGCCGATGATCCCGATGGTCCCGGCCTTGGCGACCGCCTGCACGGCCCAGTTCAGCGACTGCGACGGCGCCCCGCCGGGGTGCCAGTTGTCGCCCTCGGGGTTCGTCTCCGGGGCCACCTGGGCCAGCTCCCCCTCCCACGGCTCCTGGCCCGGCGCCTCGGCGTCCACGCCGACGGCCTCTATGACGCGGTCCACGCCGATACCCCCGGTCATGCGCTGTATCGCCTCGACCGGGTCCTCCTCGTCGAAGTTGACGGTGAGGGCGCCCTGGGCCTTCGCCATCTCCAGGCGTGAGGGGTCCTTGTCCACGGCGAAGACGAGGCCGGCGCCCAGGATGAAGGCGCTGACGATGGCGAACTGGCCCACGGGGCCGCAGCCGAAGACCGCGACCGAGTCGCCGTCGGAGATCTCGGCCAGTTCGGCGCCGAAGTAGCCGGTCGGGAAGATGTCGCTGAGCATGATCGCCTGCTCGTCCGTAACATGCCCCGGCAGCTTGACCAGACTCGCCGCCGCATAAGGTATGCGCGCGTACTCGGCCTGCAACCCGTCTATCGGCCCCGTCGCCTCCGGCCCGCCGAAAAAGGCGGTCCCCGCCTGCGGCCCGTTGGGGTTGGCGTTGTCGCACTGGGCGTAGTAGCCCGCCCGGCAGTACGCGCAGTACCCGCACCCGACCGTCGAAGGAATGACGACCCGGTCGCCCACCTTCAGGTTCCTGGCGTCGGGGCCGACCTCCTCGACCACGCCCACGCCCTCGTGGCCCAGGATGGTGCCGGGCCTCATCCCGGCGAGCGTCCCGCGGACCATGTGCAGGTCCGTCCCGCAGATGGCGCTCGATGTCAAACGTACTATCGCGTCCGTCGGCTGCTGGATGGTGGGGTCGGGTACGTCGTCGAGCCTGATGTCCCCGACGCCGTGAAAGACCACGGCCTTCATAAATGGCTCCTCTCTAAGCGCCGCGAGGGGAAGACCCCCCGCGGCGTCTGCGTGCCGTTCTGTTGGGGCGTCCCGCTACGCTTCGAGCAGGACCTTTATGGCGCCGTCCTCTTTGTTCTGGAACATCTCGTAGGCCTGCGGCGCGGTTTCGAGGGGCATCTTGTGGGTGGCGAGATCGTCGACGCCGAGGGGGTCGGCGGGATCGAGGAGGAGCGGCATGATGGTGTCGACCCACGCCTTCACGTTGGCCTGGCCCATCCGGATCTGGATCTGCTTGTCGAAGAGCTGCTGCAGGTTGATGGGATCCGCCGTCCCGCCGTAGACGCCGGTGATAGACAGCGTCCCCCCGCGCCGGACGGTCTCGATGCAGGAGTTGAGCGCCGTCAGCCGGTCCACCCCGGCCTTCTCGATCACGGTCTGGGCGGCGGCGTCCGGCAAGAGGCCGGCGACGGTCTGGGCCGCTTTGCCCGCCGGGGCCCCGTGCGCCTCCATGCCGACGGCGTCTATGGCGGCGTCGGGCCCGCGCCCATCGGTCATCTCGCGGATGGCGGCCGGGATCTCGCCGTCGTGGTCGCTGAGGTCCACCGTCTCGACCCCGTAACGCCGCGCCATCGCCAGCCGCTCGGGCACCAGGTCCACGCCTATGACCCGGAGGCCCTTGTGCTTGGCGATGCGCGCGCTCATCTGCCCGATGGGACCTAGCCCGAAGATCGCCACGCTGTCGCCCTCGGAGAGGCCCGCGTACTCGACCACCTGCCAGCTCGTCGGCAAGACGTCGGAGAGGTACACGAACCGCTCGTCGGACATGCCAGCACCCTCCTCGGGCACCTTTATGGGTCCGAACTGCGCCTGCGGCACGCGCAGGTACTCGGCCTGCCCGCCGGGGACCTGCCCGTAGAGCTTGGTGTAGCCGAAGAACTTGGCGCCCGTCCCGTACTCGTGCGTCTGCGTCGTCTCACACTGGGAGTAGAGCCTCTGGTCGCACATGAAGCAGTGCCCACAGCTTATGTTGAACGGCAGGACCACGCGGTCGCCGGGGGCTATGTTCGTGATCTCCGGCCCCACCTCCTCGACGATGCCCATGGGCTCGTGCCCGAGGATGTCCCCCTCGTCGATGAACGGGCCCAAGACGTTGTAGAGGTGCAGGTCCGACCCGCAGATGTTTGTCGTCGTGATCCTGACGATCGCGTCGTTGGGCTGCTGGATCGCCGGGTCCGGCACGTTGTCCACCCGAACGTCCTGCTTGCCGTGCCACGTTACAGCCTTCATCCTGCCAAGCCTCCTTCTCGTCGATCCCCCGCCACATCCCACGAATGCCACGGGCGCCCGCGGGGCAAACTTCTGGCCGCCAGCCCGAGAGCCGGCGGCCAAAAGCTAAGAGCTAACTGCTAAGAACTCCCTACGCGCTGCGGGCCTGGTCGGCGTGCTTGCCCTCGCCGATCTCCTCGACCACCTTGGCGCAGAACGCCTCCAGGTCGTTCGGGTTGCGGCTGGTGACGAGGCCCTGGTCGGTGACGACCTCCTCGTCCACCCAGTTGCCGCCCGCGTTGCGGATGTCCGTCTGGAGCGAGGGGAAGCTCGTCAGGGTGCGGCCCTTGACCACGTCGGCCTCGACCAGCGTCCAGGGGGCGTGGCAGATCGCGGCGACCGGCTTGGCCTGCTCGAAAAAGCCGTGCACGAACTGGACCACGTTCGCGTCGGCGCGCAGGTTGTCGGCGCCCACGGTGCCACCCGGCACGATCAGGGCATCGTACTCGTCCGGGGAGACGTCGGTTACGGCCTTGTCCACCGTGAACGTGTCGCCCGGGTTGACGTCGCCGTTCATCGCCTCGGCCTCGCCGGCCTGGATGCCGATGACCTCGACCGTAGCGCCCTCGGCCTCGACGGCCTCCTTGGGCTGAACGAACTCCACCTGCTCGGTGCCGACCGGCGCGATCAGGATAGCTACCTTGCGTCCCTGCAACTCGTTAGCCACGGTTGCCTCCTTCTGCGTGCGTTTGCTCTGCGGAAACACTTTCGTCCCTAAGACTCTCTACCCGCATCCGGCCCCGCAAAAAACGGAGCGCTCCCGCCCTCCCGGCAAAAATGGTCCGAAAGGTGCAGCAGACCGAATCGGCCTAGCCGTAGTTCGCCTTGTAGCTGCCGCTCTGGATCTCCCCGTCCGATACCACCACGTAGTCGTCCCGGATCGGCCGTCCCTCGATAAAGTTCTCCAGGCTGTCGCGCACCCCGGCGGCGTAGCGCTTCTGCGCCTCCAGCGTGGTGCCGGAGACGTGGGGCGTCAGGGCGTGGTTGGGCATCGCGCGCCACGGGTGGTCGGACGGGGCGGGCTGAGGGTCCCAGACGTCGCCGGCGTAGCCGCCGAGGGGCCCCCTTCCAGCGCATCGACGAGCGCGTCCCTCTCGACGATGGCGCCGCGGGCGATGTTGACGAGGCGGGCGCCCCGTTTCATGCCGAAGAGCGTCTCCCGGTCGAAGAGGCCGCGCGTCTCGGGCGTGAGTGGCGAGGCGACGACGATGACGTCGCACTCTTCGAGCATCTCGTCGAGGGTGGCGTAGCGGATGCCGAGGAAGAGCTCCTCCGTCGTGCCGAGGCGGGAGCGTTTGTAGTAGAGGGTCTCGACGTCGAACGGTTTCAGGCGGTGGGCGATGAGCTGCCCGATCTGGCCGGCCCCGTAGATGCCGACGGTCTTGCGTTCGAGATCGTGAGACTTGGCGGCAATCTCACCAATCGACCAGCCCCCGTCGACGACGTCCTTGTAGGCGGGGACGTAGTTGCGGACGAGCGCCAGGATCTGCATGACCGCGTGCTCGGCGACGCTGACGGTGTTGGAGCCCGTGATCTCGGCGACCGTTATGCCCCTCTCCGCCGCCTCCCCGAGATCGACGTGGTCCGACCCGACCCCGGCCGTCAGGATGAGCTTGAGGTTCTCAGCCCCGTCGAGCATCTCCTTTGTGACGTAGACGGGCCAGAAGTGCGTCGTGATAAGCGCGTCGGCGTCGCGCAGGTGTTTCTCCAGCTCCTCGCCCTCCCGCTCAGTGGTCGAGACGAGCTCGTGTCCCCCGTCTTCGAGAAACCCCCGCAGGCCGAGCGCGTTCTCCGCGCAGCCGAGAACTTCCGGGTTGTCCGCGGCGTCGCCGCCGGGGTAGAGGACCGCGACTACCTTCAAACAGTCAGTCCTCCTTGCCGGTGCCGGCGCTCTGGTCCACGACGGTCTGGCGGTCGGGGACGATCCAGAGTATTACCCGCTCGCTCTTGATGTCGTCGGGGTTGTAGTCCTGGCCGTGGTACTTCTGCGCGAGCTGGTCGATGTTCTCCCGCGCCTCGGGGCCGGTGACGGTCTCGACGACCCGGCCGCGGACCTCGGCGTAGTTGTACGGGTCTTCTTCGTTGCGGATCGTCAGGGTCACCCTGGGGTCGCGCTGGATGTTCTTGTACTTCTGGCGGTGGACTTCGGTATTGACCATCACGCGCTCGCCGTCGGTGTGGACCCAGATGATCTGGGTTTGAAACAGGCCGCTCGGCATGATCGTGGTGATCGAACCGTAGTTCGGTCCCTCGGCCAACTCCACCGTCCCCGGCAGCAACCCCGGCCCGTTCTTCGTATCCGCCATCGTAGTCTCCTCTCTTCGCCTACGGTCCGAGATACCCGCTGAGGGCGCCCTTAACCTTCCGGTCCGAAAACTACCGCAGCCCGATGGGCCCCTCGCCGGTGTGGATGCGGAAGAGAACGTAGGGCTTCTGCCGCAGGTCCTCCCCGCCCTGGTACGGCGGCTGCCGGTTCAACTGGTTGGCCGTGACGTAGAGGTAACCGTCCGCCGCCACGGACATCGTGTCCGGCCACAGCAGGCGCGGGTCGTGCGCGACGGTCTCCCACGCCCCGTTCGGCCGGCGGCGCAGCACGGCGTTGTGCTCGAAGTTGGTGGCGTAGATGTTGCCGGCGGCGTCCGTCTCCATGCCGTCACCGGCGCCGCCTTTGTCGCCTTCGTCCCTCACGGTCCGGGCGATGTCGGCGTCGCCGAGGGAACGGTCGCACAAGGCATCGGTCGAGACGCTGTAGAGGTGGCGGCCCATGAGCTTGCAGTAGTAGAGACGTTCGCCGTCGGCCGAGATGGCTATGCCGTCCGCGCCTATCGTCATGGGGTTGGAGGAGCCGTCGGGGTTCACCTGCGCGAGCGGGCGTCCCTCGACCACCGGCTGGAAGTCCGGGGGCTGCTCGGCCTTCGTGGTCGGGTGGTCGTGGAGGCAGCGCCAACTCTCCTCGGAGGCGAGGTCCACGACGATGATGCCGTTCGGGCCCTTGTCGGAGGAGTCGGTTATGTAGGCCGTGCCTTCTTCGCCGCGGGTGAGGTCGAAGCGGACGTCGTTGAGGTAGGTGGTCGGGAGGGCGACGTCCTGGGGTAGCAGGATCTTCTTTACTACCTCATCCGTATCGAGGTCGACGCAGAGGAGCTTCGGGCCGCCGTACTCGGTGAGCTGGAACATGGGGCTTCCGGTGTCCAGGATCCAGAGCCGGTCCGCCGGATCCACGACCACGCTCTGCACGGAGACGAGCGCGGCGGCCGGGTCCTCCGAACTGGTCTCGTTGGTCTCCCGGTCCGGGTAGGGCACGACATCGCCGTCCACCACCTCGGCGACAGTGAACTGCACGTCGTCGCCCCACTTGGGGAAGTTGACGAAGATCCGTCCCCCGCGCGACACCGTCACGCCCGTCAACATCGCCCCGTCGAAGAGCGCGACGGTCTCCAACTCGCCGAGCGGCGCGTCGGTCGCTAGCTGTGGATCTGCATTCATCGGCAACGTCTCCTTTACTTGCGTTCCATTAGCGCCGCGACCAGTGTTCTTCGCTTACGCTCGTATCGGCGAGCTCGAAGGTGGTCCTGTAGGGCTTGAAGTCCACGTGGCGGTTCACGGCGTAGAGCGCCTGCGGGGCGCAGAGGAAGAGCGCGAGCGCCTCGTCCTGGACGAACCGGTCTATGCGGTGGGAGACCTCTCCCTGCTCCTCCGGGTCGGTTCTGCCGGCGAGGTCCGCGAAGAGCTCGTCGAACCCGGGGACCACGGGCCCGGCGCGGAACTCGCCCGTGGCGCCCACGAAGGCCCGGTGCAGCTCGGGGACGGCCGAGCCCACGAACTGCGCGCCGTGCTCGTGGATAAAGACGTCCCACCCCTGCGGTATCCTCTTCTCGGCCAACCGGCGCCGGAGCCGGGGCTCGTCGTCGGCGGTTCGGACGGTAACCTCGACGCCGATCCCGAGGGCCTCCTCGACGCCTTCTCCGACGACCCGCGCCACCCCCTCAAGATATTGTGGGGCCGAGATGCGGAGCGGACGTTCCGGGGTGCCGCCGGCGGCGCTTGCCTCGCGCCACAGTTCGGCGGCGCGTGCGGCGTCGTGCGGGTAGGGCTGTAGGCGGTAGCCCTCTTCGAGCGCCGCGTCGGGCATCAGGCCGGCGAGGGGGGTGGCCCGGCCGTGTACGGCCTCCCGGACGAGCCGGTCGCGGTCTACGGCGAGGTTCAAGGCCCGTCGCGCACAGGCGTCCCCGAGCGGGAGCCCTTCGGCTTCGCGGTTTATGACGCCGGCCATGGCCCGGATCGCGTCTATGGCGACGAGCTTCGCGTGCTCCGAGTTCTCGACCTTCTCGGCGTCGGCGGGCGACACTTCGGTCACGATGTCCACCTCGCCCTCGGTCGTGCAGACGAGGTCGAGGGCTTCGGCCGGGGAGAGGTCGTTGCGGAGGATCACCTCGCTCAGGCGCGGTCCCCGCTCCTCGTCCCAGTAGTTCGGGTTGGCCGCGAGGCGCACGCGGGGGGTGCGGTCCTCGGTTTGCAGCCAGGTCGCGGCGAAGGGTTCGAGTTGCGTGATCGCCATCTGGGCGTCGATGGTCGAGTATCCCTCGACGAGGGTGAACGGTCCGGTGGCCCACGGCCCCGGCGCGTCGATCGCTCACCAGTGCCCTTCGCCGCTCCCCTGGCGCTCGTAGCCGAACCCCGGCCCGTCCCAGAAGCCCCTGCTCATAATATGCATCGCCCGCAGCTTGCCGAGGGCCAGGCCGTCGGGTTCGGGGAAATGGAAGCGCACGCCGCGTTCCCCGGTGACCTCGATGGTCGTACCGGGCGCGAGGTTGAATTGGGTTCCGGGCGGGTGCGGCGCGGCCCAGCGCATCACCTCGTCGAAGGCGCGCTTGACGCTGTGGGCCGTCAGCGGCTCGCCGTCGGGGAAGCGCTCGCCCCCGCGCACGTCGACCTCCAGCGTGCGGTCGTCGATCCAGCGGAAATTCTCCATCGCGGCGGGTTCGATCATCCCGTCCCTGTCCGCGCGGACGAGCTCCTCGACCGTGTTGTACGTGATATACAGCCAGTTCAGCGGGTGCGGGTCCACGACGTGAACCGTCCCCGCGGGTCCGCCCCCCGATCCCCCGGCGTTAGGAGTACTCGTCTCCGCGGTCATGTCCGTGCTCCTCTCCGGGATGTTCTCCGTGCCGGCCTTCCGTGCTCGGTGATCGCCGCCTCTCTTAGCCCGAGACCTCGGAGAGTTCGGCGTACTCGTCGTCCGAGAGCTCGATGGAGACGGCCGCGACGTTCTCTTCGAGGTGTTCCACCGAGGAGGTGCCGGGGATCGGGAGCATCACCGGCGAGCGGCGGAGCAGCCAGGCCAGCGCGATCTGCCCGGGCGTAACGCCGCGGTTCGAGGCCATCTCATCCACCGGGCCGCCGGGCCGCGAGAGGGAGCCGGAGGCCAGCGGGAACCAGGGGATAAAGCCTATCCCGTCAGCCTCGCAGGCTTCGAGCACCGCCTCGGAGCCACGGTCGGTCAGGTTGTAGCGGTTCTGCACCGAAGAGATCGGCACGATCTCCTGCGCCTGCCAGAGCTCGTCCACGCTGACCTCCGACAGCCCGACGTGGCGGACCTTGCCCTCGTCCCTGAGCTCGGACATCGCGCCGAGCGACTCCTCCACCGGCACGCCCGGATCGATGCGGTGGAGCTGGTAGAGGTCTACCGTCTCAAGCTTCAGGCGTTGCAGGCTGCCCTCGATGGCCTGCCTGATGTGCTCGGGACGGCCGTTGGGCCTCCAGTCCCCGGGTCCGGGGCGCGTGAGGCCGGCCTTCGTGGCGATCACCACGTCGTCCGGGTAGGGCGCGAGCGTCTCGCCGATCAGGCGCTCAGAGACGTCGGGGCCGTAAGAGTCGGCGGTGTCTATCAGGTTGATGCCGAGCTCCAGGCAGCGCCGGAGGACGGCCCTCGCCCCGTCCGGGTCCGCCGGCTCGCCCCAGACGCCGTCGCCGGTGATCCTCATGGCGCCGTAGCCGAGGCGGTTGACCGGAAGGTCCCCGCCGAGGTCGAAGGTTCCCGCGTTGGCCGCGTCCTGCGTAACGTTTGCGTCCGTCATCTCTCTCCTTGTCTCTGTCTGGCGTTGGTCTAGTGGCTCTGCCGGCGCTAGCGGCCGACGCTGCGCATCTGCTCTTCGGAGTAGCGCTCGCCGGCGGCGGAGCCCCGCGGCATCGCCTCTTCGACGCGGCGCAGGTCTTCGACGGTCAGCTCGACGTCCGCGGCGGCGGCGTTCTCTTCGAGGTACCCGCGGCGCTTGGTGCCCGGGATCGGGACGATGTCCTCGCCCTGCGCGAGCACCCAGGCGAGGGCGAGTTGGCCCGGGGCAATGTTCTTGTCGTCAGAGATCTCGCGTATCCTGCCCGCCAGCGCCACGTTCTTCTCGAAGTTCTCCTTCGCGAAGCGCGGGAAGCGGGCGCTGCGGGTGTCGCCCTCCGGCATGTCCTCGACGCTGCGCCAGCGGCCGGTAAGGAAGCCGCGCCCGAGCGGGCTGTAGGGTACGAATCCGATACCGAGCTCGCGGACGGCCGGCAACACCTCATCCTCCGCCTCCCGCGTGAACAGCGAGTACTCGGACTGGAGCGCGCTCACGGGATGGACCGCGTGCGCCCGGCGGATGGTCTCGGGCCCCGCCTCCGACAGCCCCAGGTAACGGACCTTGCCCGCCTCCACCAGCTCCTTCATCGCCCCCACCGTCTCCTCGATGGGCGTCTCCGGGTCGACCCTGTGCTGGTAGTAGAGGTCGATGTGGTCGACGTCGAGCCGCCCCAGCGAGGCGTCGCAGGCGCGCCTCACGTAATCCGGCCTGCCGTTCACGCCGACCCAGGAGCCGTCCTCGCGCCGCTCGTTGCCGAACTTGGTCGCGAGCACGACCTCATCGCGCCTGTCGGCTATGGCCCGGCCGACGAGCCGCTCGTTGGTGAAGGGCCCGTACATGTCGGCGGTGTCGAGGAACGTCACGCCGAGTTCTATGGCCCGGTGGATGGTCGCCGTCGCCTCGTCTTCGTCGTCCTCCGTGCCGTAGAACTCGCTCATCCCCATGCACCCGAGCCCGAGCTCGGAGACGACCAGGCCTTCGCTTCCCAGGGTGCGCTGCTCCATCGGTGTTCCCTCCTAAAACGAGTGCCTTGTCCGCGCTCTAGTTAGCCCGCGCCGGGGTTCCGTAAACACGCAAGCGCCGGACCACGACGGGTTCCGCGTCCGCGAACGCGGGGGCAACCCGCGCCGGCGGGGTCCCCCGAACCCGCCCTACCTGCTCTGGCTCCGGTCAAGGTAGGCGTAGGCGAACCCGGTGGCCGTGGCGTACACGGCGTGGTGCAGGAGGTCCGTGGCGACCGCCTTGCCGCCGTACCGGAAGACGGGCGCCGAGACGTTCAGCGCTGGCAGGACGACCTGCTCCGATCCCCACACCAGTCCGAGGTGCGCCAGGGTCGCCGTCGGCCCGGAGAGCCCGGTCGAGTCGAGAAGGCCCCGCACGCCGCCCCAGCCCGTGCCGTAGCCCCAGTGGACCAGGTTCGAAAACCGGGCCTCGGAGTCGTCGTCGCTCGGCTGGACGTCGAGAACCTCTTCGGCGGCCTGGGCCGGGGCCTCGCTCGCGGCCCGGCCGCTGATCTTCATCTCAAGGGTGCTCGAAACCGTCATCGCGGCCGTGCCTGCCAGGCCCGCGAACAGGCCCTTGCCGACGTTCGCGGCCACGTCACCGGTGCTCATGAGGGCTCCTTCCGGGTATCTCCGCCGGGTCGTCTTCCCCGTGCTAGGCGGCCATCTCGGGTTTGAGGAGGACCTTGGTGTAGCCGTCTATGCGCTTGTCGAACTTGTCGTAGGCGTCGGGGGCCTCGTCGAGCGGGACCTCGTGCGAGACGATCTGGCTCGGGATCGCCCTCCCGGCGACGATGAGGTCGCGCAGGTAGCGGTTGTACTTCTTGACGTTGGCCTGCCCGGTACCGAGCGTGAGGCCCTTCATCCAAAAGAGGCCCATCGGGAACTGGTAGTAGCCCTGCTGGGCGGCCTCGTCGGGCGCCTGGGGGTCGCCGACGACGTAGAGGCCGACGCAGCCGATCCTGCCGGCCGGGTTCGTCACTTTGACGCACCCTTCGAGCGTCGCCATCGGGTTCTCGTTGCCGTCGGGGCCGTGGGCCTGGTAGCCGACCGCCTCGACGGACTTCTGCACGCCGTCGCCGCCGCGCATCTCCCAGATCTGGTCCGCCGGGTCGCCCTCGGAGTTGTCCACCGGGACGCACCCAATGTCCTCCGCCTGCTTGAGCCTCTCGGGCACCTGATCCACGACGTACACCGCCGAGGCCCCGCGCAGCATCGAGCTGTACGCGGCCATGATGCCGACCGGGCCGCCCCCGAAGACCGCGACGGTGTCGCCGGGCCTCACGTCGGCCATCTCGGTGCCGTGGTAACCGGTCGGGAAGATATCGGAGAGCATCGTGAAATCGTTCTCGTGCTCCTCGCCGCCGGGGAGCTCCAAACAGTTGAAGTCCGCGAACGGGACGCGCAGGTACTCGGCCTGTCCGCCCTGGTACGGGCCCATGCCCGCGAAACCGTACGCGCCGCCGGCGCCGGCCGGGTTCACCGTCAGGCAGAAGCCGGTCATGCCGCGCTCGCAGTTAAAGCAGAAGCCGCAGCCGATGTTGAACGGCAGGCTGACCCGGTCCCCGACCCGCACCTTCGAGACGCCGGCGCCGACCTCCTCGACGATGCCCATGTTCTCGTGGCCGAAGATAAAACCCGGCTCGGCCGGGGTGCGGCCCTCGTACATGTGCAGGTCCGACCCGCAGATGTTGGTCGTGGTGATCCTGACCACCGCGTCCGTCGGCGCCTCCACCTTCGCGTCCGGCATCTGCTCCACCGTGACCTTGAACGGTTCCTGATAAACGACAGCCTTGATAGCCGCTCCTCTCATTCTTGCCTCGTACCAACGGCGCGCCCGCCGGTAGACCGGCCCGAATCACGCCACCGAAACCCCCATACGGGGTCCCGGATACGTCCCTTACCCATCCACCGGCGCGGCAACACCCCACCGGGGCGGCCGAGATAGAAGATGGCCTGAAGGGTGCAGAAGAAGGTCGGAGAGGTGAGTAGGGGCGGAGGGATTCGAACCCTCACTTTAGGGATTTTAAGTCCCTTGCCTCTGCCGTTGGGCTACGCCCCCAAACGCGCAAGGAGTATAGCAGTCAGGCCTTTGCCTCCTCCGGTCTCGGGGTGCAACAGGCGTTCTCGGGATAGGGGCTCCCCAGCCGTTCCAGCGTCCATTCCGCCACGGGGTTCGGGATGGCGCCGGCGAGCTGGAGGGCGGTGAACGCGTGGAGGCACTTCACGTTCCCCCCCGCCCGCAC
>CAXUFZ010000006.1:0-30644 GCA_964250345.1 uncultured Rubrobacteraceae bacterium | reverse complement strand
TGCGTCTCCGCCGGACCCTCGGCGGGCGTCTCCGCCGGCTCGCCCGCCCGGGCCGCCCCGCCACGCCTCCCCGACCCCTGGCCCTCCGATGGCGGGGGCGGGCCGCCCCCCGCCACGCCGACGACGGCCAGGGCTGCCAGCAGAACCATCCTCCGCCACCCGGCCGACAGGCCGAAACCGCTCAACATCAACCGCCTCCTGGCACTAATGACAATCATTTGCAATAGTTACCGGCCAAAGGTAATGTACGAGGGGGTCGTTGGTCAAGCGTTAGGCGGAGACGGTGTGAGGCAGATCAAATACAGGCCGGGTCGGGCGGGTCGCGTCGGTCGTCCGATCCCGTCGGGTTCAGTCCGGCGGTCGGCGTGAGGCTGCCGTGAAGGCGGCTTCGCGGTTCGAGATCGTCGCGGCACGCCTGTGGAACGTGCTGAACGAGGGGAAATCGTTCCATCCCGTCTTCGTGCTCGGGACGTTCCTGCTGCTGCACGTCTTCGACCTGGCGACGGCGGGGTTCTGGGGGCGGGCGCTCCCGGCCTTGCTCGTGGTCGTTCCGCTCTTCGGGATCTTCGTCCGCTACGACTTCCCGCTCAAGCTGCGGTGGGCGCTCTGGGCGTTTCTCGGGGCGTTCGTGGCGGCCTTTCGGTTCGTGGACGTCGGCGCGCTCGTTCTCGCGCTCGGGCTCTACATATTCTTTACGGTCTTCTTCTGGGGGACCTTCTACTACCACCTGCGGACCGGGGCGCCGAAGACGAACTTTTTACGGTTCTGGCGGCTGGTGCTGGAGAACCCCGACTCTACGAGCGGGAACTTCCAGGAGCAGGTTCCGAAGGCGCTATTGGCGCTGTTCGCGCTGGAGTATCTGGTCGCGCAGCCGGCGACGTTCGGGCGCGGTCTGGCGGTGCTGGGCTTCACGGCCGCGGTCGCGTTGGCGAGTTGGTGGGTGCATCGGCGGTTCTTCGACTGGAGGCCCGTCTATCCCTCGGAGCCGACGCGGGACGATGGGGGCGAGGCTTTGGCGCGGCGCGTGATCGTGGTGGTCATCGACGGCTGCCGGCTGGACAGGTTCCACGAGGCCGAGAAGCCGTACCTGGAGAAGATGATGGCCGGCGGGACGGTCTACGCGAACGTCGAGACCGCGTACCCGGCCCGCACCGTCGTCTGCTTCTCGTCCATGCTCACGGGCGCGGCGCCCGAGCGTCACGGCATCACCTCCAACCTCGTCTTGAAGCTCGGTCTCAAGGTCGAGAGCATCTTCGACGTGTTGCGGCGGCACGAGAAGAAGGGACGGCTGGTGGGGATAGCGCACCTTATAGACGCCTTTGGGGACGACGTGGCAAGCGTCACGAGCGTGGCGCACAACGACAAGATCGACGGCAACCTCATCGCCGCCGGCAGACGAGAGCTTTCGGAGCACGACCCAGACCTGCTCGTGCTGCAGCTTCTCGCGGTTGACCAGAACGGGCACGTGCGGGGGACGGCGTACCCCGAGTACGTCGAGCGCATCGAGATCACCGACAACCTCATCGAAGGCTTCATGTACTGGTGCGAAGAACGCGGCTACCTCGAGGACGCGGCCGTCATCCTGATGGCCGACCACGGTCAAGGCAAGGGCATCGGCGCCCACGGCCACCTCTCCGAGGGCGAGCGCTTCGTCCCCTTCGCCATGTGGGGCAGCGGCGTGGCGGAGGGCGGGACCGTCGAAGAGCCCGCCTCCATCCTCGACCTCGCGCCCACGATCTGCCGCCTCCTCGGCGTCGAGCCGCCGCGAGGCTCGACCGGAAGGGCGCTCCGGGCCGCCCTGAAGGACGGACCATGACCCACATCGCCGTCCTCGTACCGGCAAAAGACGAGGAGGCCACCATCGGCGAGCTCCTCGACCGCGTCGCGGACGTCCGCGTGCCGGGCCACGAGCTCCGAACTATCGTGGTGGACGACGGCTCGACCGATAGGACGGCGGAAATCGCGCGTTCGCGCGGCGCGCTCGTCGTGGGCCACCCCGAAAACAGGGGCCTCGGGGCGGCGGTTCGGACGGGCCTGCGGGCCGCGATCGGGACGGGCGCGGTCGCCGTGGCCTACCTCGACGCCGACCTTGAGTACGCGCCGGAGGATTTGCCGAAGCTTCTGGAGCCCGTCCTCGCGGGCCGGGCCGACTACGTGCTGGGGAGTCGCTTTCTCGTCGGGGTGCGGGGGATGAGCCTTCACCGGTGGCTCGGCAACCACGCCTTCACGGCGCTGCTATCGCTGCTCACCCGGACGGTCCTGACTGACGGGCAGACGGGGATGCGGGCGTTCTCGCGGGAGGCGGCGGAGAAGGCCGAGATCGTCCACGACTACAACTACGCACAGGTGCTCACGCTCGACCTCCTGCGAAAAGGTTTCCGCCTCGAAGAGGTTCCCATCCGCTACAAGGTCCGCGAGCACGGCGAATCATTCGTCCGGTGGAGCTACCCGGCGAAGGTCTTGCCCGCCATCTGGCGCGAGCTACGCAGTCCCTAACCGAAGCAGCCATCTGTAGCGCAACGCGGGGCTTCCCCAAGTTTGGTAGGACCGAGCCTTGCCGCCGGATGCGCCGACCGGTGCGCGACGCGGTACCGCGGCCCGGAACCGCGGCCCAGGGTCCGGTGTACCTTGGTAGACGAGCGGGCGGAGGTTTCGAGCGAAGGGGCCGGGCGATGAAGGTGGCGGCGATGCTGGTTACGGTAGCGGTGGCGATGCTTGGTGCGGGCGCGCTCGCGGCCACCCCGGCCGGGGCGCAAGGGGAAGGAAGGGCTTTGGGTTACCCGATGGGGGGCAAGCCCCCGCCATCGCCGCCGGACTACGCCTTCAGGGACGGGGAGGTCTACGTGGACGGCGACGAAGTCATCGGCTGCCGCGAGTTCGCCGAGCAGTTCGACGAGGGCTACGACGAGTGGGGCGATCAGGCGCAGGCCCGACGCGTGTTGGAGCGATGCGAGCAAGCGGGCTTCCCCGCCTTACAGGTCCCCACGGAAGTCCGGCAGGAGATTCGCCAGGATGCCCGGCCCGCGGTGCTGCCCGAAACCGGCGGCGTCTCGCCGCCCCTCCTCACCGCCGGATTACTCTTGACGAGCGCCGCGGTCCTCTTCGCTCTCCGCAAAACTGTGTAGGTTGATGGGACCCCGCCCAGCACGTTCGCGGGCTTTGGAACCGCGCGTCGGCGCCGCATCTCCCGTTTGGCCCCGACGCAGCCGGGCGGTGTGCCGTCGCCCGCCTGGTCTGTCCCTTGCTACCCGTACCCGCGTATGGGCGATGAGCGCGACGTTCGGCTGCGGTAGGTTCCGCGTACCGTCCCAGCCGGAGCCTACCCGCTCACCCGCTCCACGACGGCTTCGGTCATCTCTTCCGTATCCGCGTCACCACCGAGGTCGCGGGTCCTGGTCCCGGACTCGATGGTGTCTTCTAGAGCGGCGAGGATTCTCTGACCCGTCTCCCGATGTCCGGCATGCTCCAGCATGAGGGCGGCGGCCCAGATGGCACCCGACGGGTTGGCGATGCCCTTGCCGGCTATGTCCGGGGCGGAGCCGTGGATCGGCTCGAAAAGCGAAGGAAACGTGCCCTCCGGGTTCAGGTTCGCCGAGGGGGCGATGCCGATGGCGCCCGAGACGGCGGCCGTTATCTCCGAGAGGATGTCGCCGAAGAGGTTGGATCCCACGACCACGTCGAAGCCCGACGGGTCGAGCACCAGCCGGGCGGCGAGCGCGTCCGCGTGCATCAGGGAAGCTTCGACATTGGGATACTCGCCGGAGGTCTCCCAGAAGATCTCGTCAAAGAAAGGCATCGTGATGCTGATACCGTTCGACTTCGTCGCCCCGACGAGGAGACCGCGCCTTCCTTTCGCCTCCTCGAAACCGTACCGGATTATTCGCTCGACGCCGCGGCGGGTGAAGATGCTCTCCTGGACCGCGATCTCGTGCGGCGTGCCCTTGTAGATGCGCCCGCCGGAATCTGAGTACTCGCCCTCGTTGTTCTCCCGGACCACGGTAACGTCCAGGCCGTTCGGGTTGGCGAGCGGACTGGT
Source organism: uncultured Rubrobacteraceae bacterium (assembly GCA_964250345.1). Taxonomy (GTDB): domain Bacteria; phylum Actinomycetota; class Rubrobacteria; order Rubrobacterales; family Rubrobacteraceae; genus Rubrobacter_D. The sequence continues at coordinate 26,608 of CAXUFZ010000006.1, read as the reverse complement.
GACGCCGCGCAGGACCCTCGCCGGGCGCAGGTTCACGTACTGCTCGAAGTGGCGCCGGATGGGGAGCAGGAGGCCCCATAGGGAGACGTGGTCGGGGACGGTCGGCCACCCGACGGCGCCGAGGTAGATCTCGTCGAATCCCTTCAACGTTTCCATCCCGTCCTCGGGCATCATGCGCCCGTGCTCCAGGTAATGCTCGCAGCCCCAGGGGAACTCTGTGAACCGCAGGTCGGGAGAAGGATCGCCTTCCGCCGCGGCCTCCATAACCCGCATTCCGGCGCGGACAACCTCGGGTCCTATGCCGTCGCCGCCTATGACCGCCACGCTCGTCACCGGGCCACTCTAGCAAGCGACCGTGTTCCGGTCCAACCGGGCAGGATATAATCCCCGGGTAGGGGAACGAGAAGAGGAGAGAATCGTGCCGAGAGCGACCCTGAACGGCGTCACCCTCGCCGAAAGCGACAGCACCGAGGTCGTCGAGGGGAACCACTACTTCCCGCCCGGCTCGGTCAACCGGGACGTCTTCCGGGAGAGCGACACCACCACGCATTGCCCGTGGAAGGGCGACGCGAGCTATTTGAGCGTCGAGGTGGACGGGTCGGTGGTCGAGGACGCCGCCTGGTACTACCCGGAGCCGATGGACGCGGCGAAGAACATCAAGGACCACGTGGCCTTCTACGGCGGCAAGGTCGAGGTCGCGGGCTAGTCTTCCCGCCGCCCCTGGCGGCGAACGTTTGGCGGGGGGAGAGGAGGTCTGCTGTGGAACGGAAGAACGCGCACCGTGAAAGAGATGTTGCGGAGTTGTTCGACGCGGCGGCCCACGAGTCGTACATGGCCGCGGTGGATCGGGCCTTCGAGGCGCAGAAGGGCGGTATGCGGCTCTCGCGTACGTTCTTTCAGAGTTGGATGGAGACGTTGGAGGAGGGGGTGGAGATCAACCGCCGAGCCCTGGAAGACCTGCGGAGGATCTCCGCCGAGCAGCGGGAGGTCTTCTTCGACCTCTCGCGCGAGTCCCTCGACGCCTACGACGGCTTCGTGGACTCCCTGGACGCCTACGAGGCGGAGGTTTCGGACCGAATCGACGCGGATCGCGAAAGTTAGTCGCCGGGAGCCTTGCACGCCGGGGCTTGTGTTGTATACATTAATGCAGTCAGGCGAAGTGACGGGAGCAGCGGCACCGGTTCATGCAGGAAGAAGAGGTCCCAAAGAACCTCACCAAGCGGTACGCGTCCCCCTCCAGCTTCGACGACGTAAACCCGCTGGCGGCGGGCGTCCTCAAGCGTAACGGGGTCAAGTCCTGGACCAAGCCCGCGCCCACGCTCTACCCGCACCAGTGGAGTTGGGACTCCGCCTTTATCGCGCTGGGGCTCGCGCACGTGGACAACACCCGTGCGACGAATGAGCTGGAGGCGCTCTTCGCCTCGCAGTGGAAGACCGGCAAGGTCCCGCACATCGTCTTCAACCCCGAGGCGCCCCCGAAGAGCTACTTCCCCGATGCCGAGCGCTGGAACTCGCACGGCCTCTCCGACAACGCGCCCGCCGAGGGCCCGCGCACCAGCGGCCTCTGCCAGCCGCCGGTCCACGCCATCGCGGTCCGCAGGATCTGGGAGACCGCCCAGGGCAAGGACGAGGCAAAGGTGGAGAGCGCCAGGAAATTCCTCCGCGGCAACTATCCCCGCCTCTTCTCCTGGCACCGCTACCTGGCGACGGCCCGCGACCCCGAGGGCTCCGGCCTGGTCACCATCTACCATCCGTGGGAGAGCGGCACGGACAACTCCCCCCGCTGGGATGGGCCGTTAGAGCGCGTCTCCATCGGGGAGGTTCCATCCTACACCCGCTACGACACCCAGCACGTCGCCGACGCCTCGCACCGGCCGACGGACGCCGAGTACGACCGTTTCCTGTGGCTGCTGGAGCTCCTCAAGCGGGCCCGCTACGACGAGGCGGACATCTACGGGGCGCACCCGTTTTTGGTAAAGGACGTGCTCTTCAGCGCCATCCTGGTCGCGGCCAACGAGGCGTTGTTGGAGATCGCCGACGTGGTGGGTGCCTCGGACGAGGAGCGGGCGGCGGTGGAGGCCTGGATCCAGCGCGGTCGCGAAGGCCTGGAGGAGCAGTGGGACCCCGACCTCGGCCTGTGCGTCGACCGCGACGTCATCTCGGGCGAATCGCTCCCCGGCCGCACCATCGCCGGCTTCGCCCCCCTGATCTCCGGCGGCCTCGACGAGGCCCGCCTCTCTGACCTGCTAGACACCCTCGACTCCGAAGCGTTCGCCGGCGGCCCCAACCTCCACCGCCCGCTGCCGCCGAGCACGGGCCTCGACGAGCCCGGCTTCGACCCGCGCAGCTACTGGCGCGGCCCGGTGTGGCCGGTGGCGAACTGGCTCCTCTGGTGGTCGCTCCTCCGCGCCGGAAGGCCCGAACGCGCCGCCTCCCTCCGCCTCGAAACCCTCGAATGCCTCGCGGAGACCGGCTTCGCCGAATACTTCGAGCCCTTCACCGGCGAACCTCTAGGCTCCGGCGAGCAGTCCTGGACCGCCGCCATCGCCCTCGACATGCTCGCCTCCGGCGATGGGGGCTTCTGAGATTTTCTGTGAGCACAAGCGCTGAAAGTTAAATTTAGTTAATTTTTAGTGTGCCGTTGTAAACAGCGCTTTCAATTTCTCATTTCACAGTGAACGATTGCGAAGCAGCACTTTTCTTCGACCCAACTCGTCGTTTGGCATGACGGCGGAACGGAAGTGCTTCGTCGAACTGCTACTCAGCATGTTGCGGCTGATATCCAAACAACCCCTAAATAGAGTGGATAAAGGGTGTAGAGATTGAAGGTGGGGGAGTGGCCGTTCCCACAAAAGTCGAGGAGCTGGTCCAACGATTTGATCGTGACCGCAGAGCATATAGATCAGGTTATTACAACGAGACACAGGTGCGTGGTGACTTTGTCGACCCTCTGCTGCAGGAACTGGGATGGGACGTACGTAACCTCCGCAGCTTTCCCGAGCATCTCAGGGAAGTCGTTGAAGAAGACAAGGTCAGGACCAGGACCGGCACGAGAGCACCAGACTATGGCTTCTATTCTAATGGAACGCGTAAGTTCTTCTTAGAAGCCAAAAAACCGTACGTCAAAATCCATAGTGATACGCACCCTGCGTTTCAACTTCGGCGCTATGCATGGTCCGCGCGTCTCCCACTCTCGCTGCTCACGGACTTCGAGGAACTTGCCGTTTACGATTGTCGATCCGAGCCGCAGAAGGATGACGGGCCTGCCATTGCTAGGCTCGACTTCATTACTTACGATCAGTACCCTGAACCGGCAGTTTGGGACCGTATATACTCGATCTTCTCCCGCGAGGCCGTGCTCGACGGGTCGCTGGAGAAGTACGCGGAGAAGAACAAGCGGCGGCGGGGCACGGAGACCGTGGACGCGGCTTTCCTCCGCGAGATCGAGGGCTGGCGCGACGCCCTCGCCCGGAACTTCGCCCTCCGCAACGACCTGAACGGCCGCGGGCTGAACTTCGCCGTCCAGATGACGATAGACCGCCTGATCTTCCTGCGCATGGCCGAGGACCGGGGCATCGAGGAGTACGGTCGTCTCCTCGGCCTGACGAACGGCGCCAACGTCTACGGACGGCTGCGGGAGCTCTTCCGGGAGGCCGACGACCGCTACAACTCCGGCCTCTTTCACTTCCGCCGCGAGCGGGGCCGCGACGAGGAGCCCGACGACCTGACGCTCTCGCTGAACGTGGACGACGGGGTTTTGCGCGGCATCATCCGGGGCCTCTACTATCCAGAGAGCCCGTATGAGTTCTCCGTGTTGCCGGTGGACGTGCTCGGGCAGGTCTACGAGCAGTTTTTGGGGAAGGTGATCCGTCTGGAGGACGGCCCCGGCGGTCACAATGCTGTTGTGGAAGAGAAGCCGGAGGTCCGCAAGGCCGGCGGCGTCTACTACACCCCGACGTACATAGTGGACTACATCGTCAAGAAGACCATCGGCAAACTCCTCGAAGACAAGCGTCCGGGGCCGCGCGGTGGGGCGAGCCGGCTCAAGATAGTGGACCCTGCGTGCGGGTCCGGCTCTTTCCTGATCGGGGTCTACAGGTTCCTCCTCGACTGGCACCGCGACGAGTACGTCAAAGACGGCCCCGAAAAGTGGTCGAAGGTGCTCTACATGGGGCCCGGCGACCAGTGGCACCTCACCATAGACGAGAAGAGGCGCATTCTCCTTAACAACATCCACGGCGTCGACATAGACCCTCAGGCCGTCGAGGTGACCAAGCTCTCCTTGCTTCTCAAGGTGCTCGAAGGCGAGTCCGAAGCCTCCCTCGCCACCCAGCTCCGCATGTTCCAGGCGCGCGCTCTCCCCGACCTCGACCAGAACATAAAATGCGGCAACTCCCTCGTAGGCCCCGACTTCTACGACAACGAACAGATGATCCTGCTCGACGAAGAAGAGCACTACCGCATAAACGTCTTCGACTGGAAAGAGGCGTTCCCGCGAGTCTTCGAAGGCGACAACCCGGGCTTCGACGCCGTCGTCGGCAATCCGCCGTACATCCGCATTCACAACTTAGTAGACTACTATCCAGCCGAAGTACGCCACATTCAAAGCAATTTCAGTTCTGCGGAGTTCGGCAAAGTGGATATCTACGTCGCTTTTGCTGAACGAGGTTTATCTCTCCTAAATGAAGATGGGTTGCTCGGATTCATTGTGCCCAACAAATTTATGCAAGCCGACTACGGTCGTGGCTTGAGGAGCCTCATAGCAAGTCAGAATTCGCTGCATTTGATCGTTGACTTTCGCTACGCTCAGGTTTTTGAAAGGGCTACCACATACACATGCCTTCTGTTTCTAACCGGTTCGGCCAATAAGAAATTCGTCGGCCTATTCAACAGTGACAACGAGACGCCTGCTCAGTTTCTTTCGCGCCCAGTCGCCGAAGATTTTCTCGCAACGGGACTTGGCGCGTCAGCTTGGAGTTTGGCTCCCTGCGTAGAGGCGGCGCTATTACGAAAAGTCGAAGAGTTGGGTGATCCGCTTCCGACCCTAGTCGAACTTGCCATCACAGGTGTCAAGACTGGTGCAAACAACGCGTTTACCTTTGACTTGGTTGCTAGACAGGGATCTAGGCTAGAGCTACGGCCAGAGGGGGCAGGTTACACTGTCGAGTTAGAGGCGGACCTTTTGCGCCCCTACCGAAAAGCAGAGTCTATGAAACGGTACATCAGCTGGTCCACAAACCGATACATTCTTTATCCTTACACCCTGATCAATGGTAAGACAACTCTAATACCTGCTAATGTCCTACAAAGGTCTTTCCCCAACACTTGGGATTACCTGAACACTAAGAGGTTGTTGCTTGAAAACAGACAAAAAGGCAAACTCAAAGGCCCGAGCTGGTATGGGTTGAGTTTCTCCTCCTCATTGAGGATGTTCTCCGCTCGCAAGATTGTCACTTCGACCCTTGCTCCTCTGAACGCTTTCTCGATTGACAGTGACGCTTCCATATTCCCGCAAGGTGCTGGAGGTGGATCCGGGCTTGTCGTGCACGAGAATCAGTCTGTCGAGTACGTGCTCGGCGTACTCAACTCCAAGCTACTGACTTTCTACTTCCAGCGCATCAGTTCACATTTTCAGGGTGGATATTTCGCATACGAGCCAAGGTATCTAGAAAGAATTCCTGTACGCACCATAGACTCATCCGACCCGGACGACTTATCCCGGCACGATCAGATGGTGAAACTCGTCGGGCGGATGCTCTCTTTGCACGAACGGATGGCGGGGGTGAGGATCGCGCGGGAGCGGACGGTGTTGGGACATCAGATCGAGGCTACGGACCGCCAGATCGACCGTCTGGTCTACGAGTTGTACGGCCTGACGGATGAGGAGATCGACATCGTCGAGGGGGCCACGGCCCGGTGATAGACTCGTCGGGCGATCATTACCGGAGGAGGTTCTGGTGACCGACGCGATCAGGGATCAGATCATCCGCCAACTGGACGGCTTGTCGGACCGGGACCAGCGGCGGGCGCTCAGTTTCGTGCGTTCGTTGTCCGCGGCTCCAGAGGGGGTATCGGGCGGAAACCTGCTCCGCTTCGCCGGTGCCTTTGAGCCGGAGGAAGCGCGCAGGATGTCCGAGGCGATAGAGGAAGGCTGCGAGCGGGTCGACGCCGGTGAGTGGTGAGTTCCTGCTAGACACGAACATCGTCATCGCGCTGACGCTTCGGGACGGCGCGGTTCTTGAGAGGCTTGGGAGCGCCGAGAGCGTGTTCCTGTCGAGCATCGTCGTCGGCGAGCTTTTCTTCGGAGCTTACCGATCAGAAAGAGTAGATGAAAACTTGGAACGGGTGGCCGAGATCGTGGACGGGAGCACCGTGCTCGTTTGTGACGCCTCTACCGCGCGACACTACGGCCGCATAAAGAACGGGCTAAGAGGGATAGGACGTCCGATCCCCGAGAACGATATCTGGATCGCGGCCCTCGCCCGGCAACACGACCTGACTCTGGTCTCCCGCGATGCCCATTTCGGCGATGTCGAAGGGTTGGAGGTCCAGGCTTGGCGGTAAGCGTCAGGTCGTGATGGACGAAGTCGTTGAGGATACTTAGACCCGGTAGTGGGGGCTACGGGGCGATCTCGCCGCGGCCGAGCCACCGATCCCGACGTTCCTTGAGCCACGTCGTCCGCAGCCGGTTGGCGGCGATCCTGGCCGGCATGTCTTCGGGACGGAGGTCGTCGAGCGGCTTGTAGGTCGTGTTGCCGCCGCTCGTGAGCGCCACGAGTCCCCGCCTGGCCTGGGTCTGGTCGTGGGCGGCTAGCTGGTGCAGCGCCGCCTCGCCCTCGCCGGGGAGCGGGTCGCCGAGCTGCTGGAGGAGCTGGCCGTCGCGGCGAAGTTCGATCTCGCGCCGCTCGTTGGTCATGAAGTCGCGCCAGATCGTCTTCTGCTCGGCCTCCTTCCTCTGCCGCAACTGCTCCCGCTTCTGCGCGAGCTCTCGCTGCCTGGCGACGTCCTCCCAGGCCTCCGCGAGATCCAACCGCCCACCGTTCTTGCCCGCCCCGTCCGACTCCAGGCGAGCTTCTACCTGGCCGCTATCCGCGTCTAGCATCAAAAATCCCTTCGCCCGTCGGCTCGACCCCCGAAACCGAAGCGCATCCGACCCAACGTCCGCAAACGCCGAGGAAAGAGACTCCGACCCCATGTTGAGGCAGCCAACATTCCGATAAATGCTAATTGTATCATGATTTATGCGTATGTCCCGCCGCGCTCCGGCCCCGTCCCGGACCGCCGGGGCGGGGCCGCCGCCGTCGTGAAGGTCCGAATGATGTACTGTGGGGCCCGGATGGGTTTTGCTGGAGGAAGGGGACTGGCGTGGCGCGAGAGATGACGGCGGGGGAGTACCGGGACTGCTTGCTCGGGGGGACGCGCACGGCGGTTCTCGGGACCGTGCGGGCCGACGGGCGGCCCCACGCGGCCCCGGTCTGGTACGTCCTCGACGGCGAGACGTTCGTCTTCATGACGGGCGAGGATTCGGTGAAGGGCCGGAACCTGCGCAGGGACCCGCGGATCACCCTCTGCGTCGACGACGACACGCCGCCGTTCCGGTTCGTGATCGTCGAGGGCGAGGCGTCGGTCTCGGCCGACGACCCGGACATGCTGCGCTGGTCCACCCTGATCGGCGGCCGTTACATGGGCGAGGACCAGGCCGAGGCCTTCGGACGCCGCAACGCCGCGCCGGGCGAGCTGCTGGTACGCCTCACCCCGGAGAAGGTGATCGCCCAGACCAACGTCGCCGACTGAACCGAACCCGCTCCCCGGTGCGCTATCATCCCCGGAACCATGAACGACGACACACCGAACCCGGGACGGCTGAAGGGCAGCGAGATTCCGGCCCTGCTCCGGAGCGCGCTCGTTGAACCGCTGCCCGGCTGGCGCGAGGTCTACGAGGGCTTCTCGCCCGTGGACCTTGAGACCGGGGAGCGGCGCGGACGCGTCCCGCCGCCGGATGCAAGTTCGCGTCGGGCGGCCGTTCTCGTGCCCGTCATCCTGGAGCCTGAGGGGGCCAGGATCGTCTACACGCTCAGAAGGGGCGACCTGCAAGACCACGCTGGCCAGATCTCCTTCCCCGGCGGTAGCGCCGACCCCGCCGACGCCTCCCTGCTGGAGACCGCGCTGCGCGAGGCCAAAGAGGAGATAGACCTCAGCCCCGGGCTCGTCGAGGTCATCGGTGCGTTGGAGGAGATGTACATACCGCCGTCGGGCTTCCTCGTCAGCCCGTTCGTCGGCCTGCTCCCGCCCGAGGCCGCATTGGTCCTCGCCCCCGACGAGGTCGAGGAGATCTTCACCGTCCCCCTCGACGAGCTCCTCTCTCCGAAAACCTTCCGCCGCGTCCTCTGGCGCCGCGACGGCCGCGACTACGAGGTCCCCGTCTTCGCCGTCGACGGGGGGCGGCGCGAAATCTGGGGCGCCACCGCCGCCATGACCGCCGGCCTCCTCGCCCGCCTGGGATGGAACGAACTTCAAGCCTGATCCGCCCAAAGGCGAACCTTCGGCGTCCGCCTACCGACCTACCAGATAGCGAAGCGCCGAATCCACGACCCGCGGAAGGTCTCGGGAGGTGTCGAAGTATGCAAGCCCCAGGTCGGCGCACTCCCGTCTCACCCGCCGGCTGAACCTGATGTTGGTAGCCGCGACTTCGAACACCCGCTCGTCGGACAGGCCCGCCACCCAGTCGTTGGGCCCGCCGCCGAAAGAGCGGATCTCACGCGACTTCGCCCCGGGCGAGGCCTCCGCGTAGCCCAGGAACACTGACCTCGTGTCGTGGCCCCACGACGCCTCGAGTTCCGCGGCGTGGCCCGGCAACAGGAAATCTCCTTCGAACAAGTAGTCCACGCCGTCTTCGAGCGCCGTCGTCGCCATCCCGCGCACCACCGGCCAGAGTCGTTCGCCGCGCGCGGACGCCGAGGTATCCGGGTCCACCCCGAACTCCGGTAGGCCTTTGGCGAAGCCCATCATCAGGAGGTCTAGGTGGAGGCAGGGGACGCCGTGCTCTGCCATGAAAGCGCGCGCCAGCTTCGACTTTCCCGCCCTGGCGGCACCGCCGACGAGGTAGATCATGGCCCCATGCTACAGGGGACGCCGGGACGCGGCCTGTGCGCTCACGCCCGTTTAGCCGGAGCATCGGCTGGTAGATTCTCGCTTCGTGTCTACCACCGCCGACAGGGAAGAGGGCGAGGTTCGCAAGGTCTACAAGGACCACAACCTCCACGTGCTCTGGGGCGTGACGTTGATGGCCGTGCTCGGGGTGTCGAGCGTGACGCCGGCGTTCCCGAGGATCGTGCAGGAGCTGGGCGTCTCCAGCGGGCAGGTCGGGCTACTCATCACGGTCTTCACGCTGCCGGGGATCGTGATGACGCCGGTGCTCGGCGTCCTCTCCGACCGTTACGGGCGGAAGAAGATACTCGTTCCGGCCCTCTTCCTGTTCGGTGTGGCGGGCGGCGCCTGCGCCCTGGCCGGGAGCTTCGGAACGTTGCTCGCGCTGCGGTTCTTTCAGGGGATCGGCGCCGCGGCGCTCGGGACGTTGAACGTCACCGTGATCGGGGACATCTACGGCGGGCGCGAGCGCTCGGCGGCGCTCGGCTACAATTCGAGCGTTCTCTCGATAGGCACCGCCAGCTACCCGGCCATCGGCGGCCTGCTCGCCACCTTCGGCTGGTTCTACCCGTTTGCTCTGCCGCTCGTCGCCCTGCCCATCGGCGTGCTCGTCTTGTTCTCGCTGCACAACCCCGAGCCGCTCAACGACCAGGGGCTGAGGGAGTATTTCGGCAGCGTGTGGGAGCATATGCGCAGCCGGGAGGTATTCGGCCTCATCGGGGCCTCGCTGCTGACGTTCATCATCCTGTTCGGGCCGCAGCTCTCCTACCTTCCCATCTTGATGAACGACCGCTTCGACGCGCCGGCTTACCTGATCGGGGTCGTCCTCTCCAGCGCCTCGCTGACGACCGCCCTGATCTCCTCGCAACTCGGCCGCCTGACCGGCCGCTTCTCGGAGACGTCGCTCCTCAAAACCGCCTTCCTCATCTACGCCGCGGCCCTCGTCGCCGTCGCGCTCGCGCCGAACCTCTGGGTGCTCCTGATCCCGGCGGCCCTCTTCGGCGTCGCCCAAGGCATAAACCTCCCCAACGCCTTCTCCCTCCTCAACTCTCACGCCCCCAACGAGAACCGCGGCGCCTTCATGGCGACCAACGGCATGTCCCTGCGCACCGGCCAGACGATAGGCCCCCTCCTTATGGCCTCCCTCGCCGGCGCCCTCGGCCTCACCGGCGCCTACCTCGCCACCGCCGCCCTCGCCCTCGTCGCCTTCTTCCTCGTCCTCGCCGTCATCCGCTGACGGACCTTGCCAACCACCGGAATTCAACAATATAGGGTGTTTTCGGGCCGTTCGGCAGCAGTTATCCACAATATGTTGTGGACAAAAGGGGCAAAGCGGGGGATAAGTGCATCATGTGTAACGAGCGGTTAACGCGGAGGGGCACGGTAGCGCTCGCGCTGTCGGAGTGGAAAAGCGTCACGCCGGCTTTACAATTGGGGTGTCGAGGAGCATTTCAGAAGAGGTGAGAGAGTGCTGACCGAGGAGCGCGTGCGGGACCAGCTCAGGAACGTAATAGACCCGGAGATCGGGATGGATCTGGTGGAGCTCGGCCTGATCTACGACGTCGGCGTCCATGAGGAGGGCCGTCACGTGGACGTGACCTTCAGCCTCACGAGCCCCATGTGCCCGGTGGGCGACATGATCCAGGAGCAGGTCGAGACCGAGGCCCTCGCCATCGAGGGCGTCGAGACCGTCAACTCCCAGCTCACCTTCGACCCCATGTGGAGCCCGGAGATGATGAGCCCCGCCGCCAAACTCTTCTTCGGCCGCTAGAGCCCCGAGAAGGAGTTTTTAGCCGGGGCTCTCGCGGTGGAGGATGCCGGCACATACCACCTCCTGACATGCGGTGATCCCGTCATGGAGGACCTCGTCCGCCGCGTCGGTCCGCTCGGTTTCGAGGAGCGCCGCCGCGGCCGGCCCGAAGACGCTTACGGGTCGCTTGTCAGGACCATCGTGGGGCAGCAGATCTCGACCAAAGCCGCCCGCAGCATCTACGAACGCCTCGCCGCCATGTTCGGCGACCGCCCCCCAACGCCGGAAGAGTTGCTCTCCGCCGACGACGAGGCCCTGCGCGGATGCGGCCTCTCGCGGCCCAAGATCGCGTACCTCCGCGACCTCGCGCACCGCGTCGTCTCCAGGGAGCTTGATCTGGACGCGCTCTACAAGCTCCCGGACAACGAGGTAGTCGAAGAGGTTGTGGCCGTCAAGGGCCTCGGCCGCTGGAGCGCGGACATGTTTCTCCTCTTCCACCTCCGCAGGCCCGACGTACTGCCCGTCGGAGACCTCGGCGTCCGCCGCGCCGCCGAACGCGCCTACGATCTCCCGGATCTGCCAGATCCCGAAGCCCTTACCCTCCTCGCCGAACCCTGGCGCCCGTACCGTACGCTCGCCAGCCTCTACCTGTGGGAGTCGCTGGACGCGAAGCCGGCGACGGAGGAAGGCCCCCTCTAGAGCGTCAGCGGGAGCGCTACACTATCATTCGGGGATGCGAGTCCGAGGTTTGATGCTGGATCTCGACGGGACGCTCTACGACGGCGACGAGCCCATACCCGGCGCCCCAGAGGCCCTGGAAAGACTCAAGGCGTCCGGTGTAACCCTCCGCTACGTCACCAACACCACCCGCAAACCCCGGCGGGCCGTCTTCGAACGGTTGCGGGAGATGGGATTCGAGATGGGGGAGGGCGAGATCCTCACGCCGGCCACGGCCGCGGCGGGCCTGATGGAAGGCAAGACCTGCTTGCCCCTCGTGGACGAATCGTTGTTGGAAGACCTCGAAGGGGTCAAGCTCGCCGACGACCGCCCCGACTACGTGCTCGTCGGGGACCTCGGCGAAGGCTTCACTTACGGACGGCTAGATCGGGCCTTCCGCTGCCTGATGGATGGCGCGGAACTTGTAGCCCTCCAGAAGAATCGCTACTGGAAGACTGAGGACGGACTCTCGCTCGACGCAGGGCCGTTTGTGGCGGCCCTGGAGTACGCGAGCGGGAAACAGGCCACCGTCGTCGGGAAGCCGGAAGGACGCTTCTTTTGGTCTGCGCTAGAAGATTTGGGGCTCGAAGCGGATGAGGTGGCGATGGTCGGAGATGATCCCGAATCGGACGTCGCCGGGGCGAAGTGGGCGGGGCTCAAGGCCGTGCAGGTGAGGACGGGGAAGTGGAGGCGGGGCGATGATGTGCGGGAGGCGGATCTTATCCTGGACAGTATCGCGAACCTGCCCGGAGCCATCGGTGTATAAGAGACTGTAGCCGATCCTGCGGGGGCCTGGTCCATGCGCCGAAAAAGAATCCTCCTTACGCTCCTCGCGCCGACCCTGTTCGCTTTCATCGCGGCGTGCGGAAGCGCCGATAGAGGCACCCAGAAGCCCGACCAGAGGCAGATGGAAGAAGCGGTGTCGCCCGGGGATGTTGTTCCCTACGAAGGACCGCGGACGCCCGCGGATACGGAGTGGCTGCTCGAGTCCCTGGACGGGCGCGACGCGGCCGAGGGCTCGGACATCAACCTGGTCCACCTCAGGGAGGAAGTGAACGTGGAAGGTGGATGCATGGGCTTCTTCCTGGTGAACGAGCTGGAAGGGGACCGGCTCCGGGTCGTCAAGCCTGGGTTGCAGGTCGGGAGACTTGATTGTGGCAGACCCGAAGCGGTGCGGCGCCAGGCCGAGAGCATCCTGGAGATCATTCGCCACCTCGCCCGGGTTCGGGTTACGGAGGACCGTTTCGAGCTCGTGGGCGACTCCGGCAGGGTGGCGGCCTTCGTCCGTCCGCCGCCGGCCCGCGTAGCCCCCGCCTTCGTGGGCACCGAATGGTCCCTGACGAGCCTGGAGGGTGAAGCACCGCTCCCGAACGCGAGGATTACGCTCGAGGTCGGCAGGGAGCAGTTGGGCGGCGAGGCCGGTTGCAACTACTACGGCGGCCAGGTAGACGCGATGGACAGAGGCGAGATCGCGTGGGAGAACGGAAACACCGGCTTCGGCATGACGGCGATGGGCTGCTCCAAGGATGTCCTCGACCAGGAGACCAGATACCTCGACGCCTTGATCGGCACCAGGACCTATCACGTCGAAGGCGACCGGCTCGCGATGAAGAACGGCGAGGGACGCACGACGCTCGTTTTCAAACGGGAACCGCAGTGGCGGTCCGACCCGGCAGAGCTGGTCGGGACTTCGTGGATGCTGCGTTCTACCGATGGGAAAAAGCCGCTGGAGGGCTCCGTACCCACCGTCCGCTTCGAGGCGGACAAGAAGGTCACCTGGTACGACGGCTGCCAGAACTTTGATGGTCGATACTTCGCAACGGAGAACGACCTCACGGTCCCCGACCTCGGCGTCGTGGGTGGTGACTGCATGAAGCCGGAGGCACACGCGCCGTCGGACGGGGCGTGCGTGGTCGGGTGCTTCGGGCCCGAAGGCGATTACCGGCTGCGCGATGGCCTACTAGAGATCCGGTCCGAGACCGGCGAGACCACGTCCATCCTGGAACCGCTCCGCGACGGGGAAGAGCCGGAGCAAGAAGGAACCCCCTGGGAGCTTCGGTCCTTCGTCGAGGACGGCGAGACGACCTCCGTCGTCGGGACCGCCCCGATCACGCTAACGTTCGACCGTGGAACGTTGCGGCGGGAGGGGACGTTCTTCGGCTCCGCCGGCTGCAACGATTACCGGGTCACTTACGAATACCCCACGGCCCGCAACACCCTGGACCGGATCTTCCTCGCCGAGCCCGTCACGACCCGCCGCGCGTGCCCCAAGTCGGACCACCTCTCCGACCAGGAGCAGCGCTTCCTGGAAGTCCTGGACGATCTCGGCAGCTATCCGAACGTCTCGGCGAACGGCCGGATGACGTTGGACACTGGGGACGGACGCGAGCTAATCTTCTCAGCGCCGGAGTAAACAGGAAAGGAGGCCGACGTGAAGGTATCCGATGTTCCCGTGGAGACCAGCGAGCGCTACCAGATCGTCTCGATCACGGACGAGGTCAAGAACGCCGTCAGGGAGTCGGGCGTGGACGAGGGGCTGTGCGTGATCTCCTCGACCCACACCACCGCCGCCGTGACGGTGAACGAGGACTTCGACCGCGACGTCCCCCGCGACCTGGCCGCCGCCTGCCGCGCGTTCCTGGAGAAGCTCGACGTCTCCTTCGACCACATGGAGGGCAACAGCGACTCGCACTTCCTCACGAGCCTCTTCGGCCAGTCGCAGACCCTGATCGTCCGCGACGGAGAGCTGGACCTGGGCCGCTGGCAAGGCGTCTTTCTGGCGGACTTCGACGGCCCGCGCCGCAGGACCGTGCGGGTGGCCGTCATCTAGAAGATTCGGGGCTAAAGGTTTCTGATGTAATCGGGATACAAAAGCTGTTTAGGTGGCGCCCGGATAGCGGTAAAATACGGTACGAATAGAGGGTTATCTCTGGCCTGGACTGTGGCCGTAGGTTGGCAAACTGATTGGGAGGCGCGCGTGAACGGATTGGCGAAGGGCGGTCTGGCTCTAGGCGGGTTGATCGCCGGCACGATGGCGCTCAGGCGGGCGCTGAACCCGCAGCCCCGGTACGCCCCCTGGGAGAAGCCGCCTTACGGCGAGTTCGAGCACAAGGTGCTCGTGGTCGGGGGCGGGTTCGGCGGGTACACGGTCGCCCAGGACGTGTGCAAGGCCGTCGAGGACCGCGACGACGTGGGCGTGCTCGTCATCGCCAAGGACAACTTCTTCACCTTCTGGCCGATGGTGCCAGGTATCGTCAGCAGCGACATCGACGCGCGCAACGTGGCGCAGCCGTTGAGGCGAGCTTTGATCACCTCCGGCGCCAGCTTCCGGCGGGCCGAGGTGACGGGCGTGGACTTCGAGAACAAGACGGTGATCGCCGACGGCGGCCTGGAGTTCCCGTTCGACCAGCTCGTCATCTCGCTCGGCGGTCAGCCGAACTTTTTCGGGATACCAGGTGTCGAGGAGCACAGCCTCCAGATGCGGGGCGTCGAGGACGCCGAGCGGGTCCGAAACCGAGTCATCGAGCGTTTCGAGGAGGTCTCCCTCATCCGGGGCGAGGTCCCCGAGTCCAAGCTGACGTTCGTCGTTATCGGGGGCGGGGCGACGGGGGCCGAGACGGCGTCGGAGATCCACAGCCTCGTCCACGAGAGCCTAGAGCCCGACTACCCGAACATCGACCCGAACCGCGTCAGGATCTTCCTGGTCGAGGGTCTGCCGAATATCCTGCCGGAACTCGATCCGGCGCTGCGCAAGGCCGCCAGGACGCGGCTCGTCAACGAGCGCATCGAGGTAAAGACGAGCGCGATGGCCGAGGAGATCACCGAGAACTGCGTCAAGCTCAAGGGCGGGGAGACGATCTCGACGGAGAACGTGATCTGGACGGCCGGCAACCGCCCGAACCAGACGATCACCGAGCTCGGCCTGCCCCACGACGAGCGGACCGGCATCACGGTGGACGACACGCTCCGCGTCGAGGGCTTCGAGAACGTCTGGGCCATCGGCGACTGCGCCTCGGTGGCGGACAGGCGGCAGGAGAACGGCGCGATCGTACCCCCGACCGCCCAGGCCGCGATCCAGGAGGGCCACGTCGCCGCCCGCAACGTGCTAAAGGCGATAGACGGCAAGGACGACCTCGAAGAGTTCGAGTACAAGCCGCTGGGCCAGCTCGTCGAGCTCGGCAGCGACTTCGCCGTCAACGAGGTAATGGGCGTCCGGTTCACCGGGCCGCTCGCCGCACTCTTCTGGCGGATGGCCTACCTCGTGCGCCTCAACAGCCCCCAGAGCAGGGCCCGCATAGCGGCCGACTGGGTCCTAGGCGCCCTCTTGCGCCCGGCCGTGACCCAGACCCGGGGCACCTCCAAAGAGTAGCCGCGCCCTTGAGCAAGCGCCCCGGAAGTGCTACGTTCTCCGGTAAGACCGAGAACGTGACGGCGTAGACCCAGGGGACGGCGGAGCTTGAACGGGCGGACCAGCACAGATCGGGGCCTCGCGTGACCCTCGCCAACCAGTTGACCCTGGTCCGGCTGGTGGCGGTCATACCCGTCATGGCGATGCTCTACCTGCCCTTCGGCTGGGCGCGGTGGGCGGCGCTCGGCATCTACCTGTTCGCCATCCTCACCGACTGGCTGGACGGCAAGCTAGCCCGCCGCTCCAACGAGGTGACGGGCTTCGGCAAGCTGATGGACTCCATCGCCGACAAGGCCCTCATCGTCTCGCTTTTCTTCGCCCTCGTCGGGGAGGGCTCGATGGCTTCGTGGATGGCCGCGATCATGGTGATCCGGGAGTTCGCCGTCACGGGCTTGCGCATGGTCGCCCTCGAAGGCGGAGAGGTCATCGCCGCCAACAGTTGGGGCAAGGCCAAGATGAACGCCCAGAGTATCGCCGTCTTTATCCTGCTCCTCGGGATGCCGAACGCCGACGGTTGGCGGGGCGCGGTCTCCACCCTCGGCTGGTGGGCGATGGCCGTCGCGGTGGTCTTGACGCTGCTCTCCGGGTGGTCTTACTTGAGGGACACGCCGCGGATTCTCGCGGTTACTTCGAAGCGCGATCAGCGCCTCTAAAACCTGTAGAATCACGCCCCGTATGGCGGAAGATACGGAGAGACGTCTGAGGCCGGCGGAGGTGGAGATGATCCTGCGCCGCGCGGCCGAACTGAACGCCCGCCGCTGGGAGCGGGCCCCCGAAGACGCCCCTTCTGTTTCTCCTGAAGTCCTGATCCAGGTGGCCGCCGCCGCCGGCATCCCGGAACAAGAGGTCCGCCGCGCGATGTGGGACTTGGCCTCGGAAAAGACGGCCGAGCCCCACTCCTTCGCCTGGCGCTTCTACGGCCCGGCCCGCCTGCGCGCCGTCCGCGAGGTCGAACGCCCGCCGGGACGCACCCGCGAGCACCTCGAAGGCCTCCTGCGCCTCGAACAGGGCCTCAAGGTC
This sequence comes from uncultured Rubrobacteraceae bacterium, assembly GCA_964250345.1. Classification (GTDB taxonomy): domain Bacteria; phylum Actinomycetota; class Rubrobacteria; order Rubrobacterales; family Rubrobacteraceae; genus Rubrobacter_D. The sequence continues at coordinate 9,566 of CAXUFZ010000006.1, read as the reverse complement.
CGCCGCAAGACCGAGATGGCCTCCCTCTGGGACCCCGGCGACGAGCTCGGCGTCGTCCGCCGCACCCTCGACTTCTCCGGCGAGCGAACCCTGCTCAAAACCCGCGCCGTCGAGCTCCGGGTCGAGGATGTCGAGGACGATCGCTGCGCCGCGAACCTCACCGCCGACGTCTCCAACCAGCGCCACGAGTACCTCTCCCTGGGCGGTATCCTCGGCGTCACGCTCGCCGCCCTCTTCGTCCTCGCCGGGATGCAGAGCGCCATCTTCCTCCTCGGCGTCATCCCCGCCCTGGCCGCCCCCGTCTTCGGCTTCAAGCTCGCCTACCAGCGGGCCTCGTTGGAGATACGCCGCGCCCTCGACGACCTCCTCGACGCCGTCGAACACGACCCATCCAAAGAAGACCAGACCCCCGACCGCGGCGACCGCCCCCCGGGCGACATCCGCGGCCTCAAACCCATCCCGCGTTTCACCTACCCGCCGCGCGAAAAATAACCCCGAAAGCGCGGAACGCCCCTTCGCCCCACCGACCCATGTAGGGGCGGGTTTCAAACCCGCCCGCGCACCGCCCCGCCCCCCCCCCGCCCCTTGTCGGGGGGGTTTTCAACCCCGCCCGCGCCCGGCGAACGTCAAACAAAACCGGTCCCATCCGCGACGGCCGTCCGTCGGAACCGCGACGCGCCGACAAACCCCCCGCTACGGAAATCCGGCCCACCAACCGATTACAATAAAGACATGCCGCTAAACGTACTCAAAGAGATCTTCGGCTTCGACGCCTTCCGTCCGGGACAGGAGAGCGTTATCGGGGCCGTGCTGGAGGGGCGGGACACGCTGGCGGTGATGCCGACGGGCGGGGGGAAGAGCCTCTGTTATCAGATCCCGGCGCTCATGCAGGAGAGCCTGACCGTGATCGTCTCGCCCCTCATCTCCCTGATGAAGGACCAGGTCGACTCCCTCGTCCAGAGCTCGGTCGGCACCGCCGCCACCCTGCACTCGGGCCTCTCCCCGGAGGAGCGGTGGGAGGTCGAGCGCAGGGTCCGCACCGGGGAGATCCGGATGCTCTACGTCGCCCCCGAGCGCCTCCGCTCCCTGGAGTTCGTCCTATCGCTGCGACGGGCCGGCGTCGGCCTCTTCGTGGTGGACGAGGCGCACTGCATCAGCGAGTGGGGCCACAACTTCAGGCCGGACTACCTCTTCCTGCCGCGCGCCGTCAGGGACCTCGGCAGCCCGCCGATCCTCGCGCTCACGGCGACCGCGACGCCGCGCGTGCGCGAGGACATCCAGCGTTCTTTAAAGATGCGCGACCCGCACGTCGAGGTGACGAGCTTCAACCGGCCGAACCTGACCTACCGCGTCATCCCCACGGAGAAGAAACAGAAGCTGGACCGCATCCTGGACATCGTCCGGGCCACGCCGCCGCCCGGGATCGTTTACGCCACGACCCGCAAGGAGTGCGAGGAGTTGGCGGCGAGCCTGCGCTCTTCCGGGGTGGACGCGGCGGCCTACCACGCGGGACTGGGCTCCGCGCAGCGCACCGACGTCCAGGAGCGGTTCATGACCGACGAGGTGGCGGTCGTCGTGGCGACGGTGGCCTTCGGGATGGGGGTGGACAAACCGAACGTGCGCTTCGTGGTGCACGCGAACGTGCCCGGAAGCCTGCCCGCCTACCTCCAGGAGTCCGGGCGCGCCGGGAGGGACGGCGGGGCTTCCGAGTGCGTCGTGCTCTTCCGCAAGGCCGACGTCGGGCGGCGGACGCGGCTCGTTACGCTCAACGCCGCTGGGGAGGATGAGGTGGCGGCGTTCTTTCGGGGGATCGTCGGTGTGGAGCGGGAGGGGAGGGTCAACGTGCCCTTCAACTCGCTCGCCGCGCTCGGCGGGGTCGAGCAGGAGGCGGCCGGGATCGTGATGGGCAGCCTCGAAGAATCCGGCCTGATCTCGCGGGGCTACGACCTCTGGTCCGAGGTCGAGGTGCACCGCCTGGACGAGGAGCCGGGCGAACTGCGCGAAGAGGTCGCCGCCGTCCACGCGGCGCTGCCCGGCTCCGGCTCCGTCGGTCTGCCCGAGCTTTCGCGCAAGACAAACCTGCGCCCGGCCGTGGTGCAGGGCGCGTTGTACCGGATGATGGTGGATGGGATCGCCGAGATCGTGCCTCGCGGCTCCGTGGTGGACGTCCAGCTCCGCGCGGACGCCCTCGACGCCTCCGACCGCCGGAACATCGCCGCGCGCCTCAAGAACCGGGCCTCCACGGCCTACAACCAGATCCGGGACGTCGAGTCCTACGCGAACCTCGACGCCTGCCGCCGCGAGCACCTCCTCCGCCACTTCGGCGATGCCGAGGACGTGGTCCCCTGCGCCGGCTGCGACGTCTGCCTCGGCGAGGTCGAGGTCGCCGCCCCGACCTCGAAGACGCCCGTCGCTGTCTCAATGGAGTCCGAGCACGCCGATCCGGAGCTCTTCGAGCGCCTGAGGACCTGGCGCGGCGAGAAGGCCCGGGAGCAGAAGGTACCGGCCTACGTCGTCCTCCACAACTCGCACCTCGAGGAGATCTCCGCCCGCAAACCCCGCACGATCCAGGAGCTAGGCTCCATCAAAGGCGTCGGCCTCCGCCGCGCCGCACGCTACGGCGAGGAGCTACTAGCTCTCGTCAACGGTGAACCGCCGCCGGACGCACCGTCCCCCGAACCGGAGCCCACCGAACCCTCCAACGGCAACGGTTACCGTCCGCACCTCGAAGTCGCCGCCGGCCTCCTCCGCGCCGGCAACGGCGCCGAAGCCGTCCCCGAGCTCGCCCGCGCCTTAGACTTGGGCGGCGAAGAGGCCCGCGAAGCCGTCAACGACCTGCTCAAACGTTAGGTCGTCGCTGGCGCTCTCCCCCGGGAGTCGGGAGTCGTAAGACCTCCACGCCCGTTCGAGCACCTACCGGACGACGCCCACGCACAATACCCCGTAGAGACGCCCCGCCGGGGCGTCTGACAACCTCCCGCCCCAAACCTTGTATAGAATGCCGAAAACGGTCGTCGGATCGTGGCGTGTAGCAGAAAGGATACCGATGAAACTCGAAGGTAAGAAGATCGCCGTCCTCCTCGCCGAAGGTTTCGAGGACCTGGAATACTGGGTGACCGTGATGCGGTTGCGGGAAGAAGGCGCGGAGGTCGTCACCGTCGGGCCGGACACGGAGCCGGTCAGCGGCAAGAACGCATTGGAGGCGCGGGCCGACGCGACGCCCGAGGGGGTGGACGCGGACAGCTTTGACGGGGTCGTCGTGCCGGGCGGCTGGGCGCCGGACAAGTTGCGGCGGTACGAGGGGATCACCGGCCTCGTCAAGAGCGTCCACGATCGGGGAAAGACCGTCGGCATCATCTGCCACGGAGGCCTCGTCGCCATCTCCGCCGGCATCGTAGACGGTGTCCAGGCGACGGGATCCACGGGCATCAAGGACGACCTGATCAACGCCGGCGCGACCTGGGTGGACAAGGCCGCCTTCCGCGACGGAAACCTCGTCTGGGGCCGCGTCGTCCCCGACATCCCTGATTTTTGTCGTGAACTCGTGGACGCACTGTCCGAAGGGTAGAAGCGGGAGCCGGGCTCGGTGCGGCACTTCCGTTCGGAGCGAGTAGGGAGTAGAAAGGGCCACGCCAGGGTTTTACTACTCTCTACTCTCTATTCCCTACTCCCCGGGAGGAGCGACAGCGACGACCTAGATCGTGGGCTTCGGCAGAGGGCTGTAGACCGGCAGCGGGCCGCCGGCGTCGCGGAGGATGTAGCCCTCGTACATGCGTTTGACGATGTTGGGTTCTTGGAGGGCGAGATCGCTGCGCATCTCGGGGTCGTTTTCTAGGTCGTAGAGTTTGGCGTCGGAGCCGTCGTTGTGGGAGAACATGACGTAGCGCTCGTCGCGGGTCCAGACGTGGTCGTGGTAGCCGGCGGTGAAGTGGGAGCGGTCCTCGTCGGGGTCGTTGCCATCGGCGATGACGGAGAGGTCCTGGCCCCCGAACTGCTCGGGCGCCTCTATGCCGAGGTGGCCGAGGACGGTGGAGGCGACGTCGTGGGTGGAGGCGTGGTACTCGCTCGTCTCGCCGGCGCCGCGGCCGTCGGGGCGCCGGAGGAAGAAGGGGACGTCGGTGATCTCGGGCCACAGCACGAACGCGGGCTTGCCGGTGTAGCCGTGCTCCCCGAGCGCGATGCCGTGATCTGAAACGAGCAGGAGCAGGGTGTTCTCGAAGAGGCCGAGTTCCTCCATCTTGTCGAGGAAGCGCCCGAGCCAGCGGTCCATCATCGTCATCTCGGCGGCGTAGCGGGCGCGCATCCGCTGAAGCTCGCGGTCTTCGAGGTAGTCGCTGGGGCCGTAGATGACGGAGAAGGGCTCTTTGAGGTCGTAGGGCTGGTCGTCGTACATCCTCACGTACTCCTCGGGCGGGTCCCAGGGCTCGTGGGGGTCGTAGGAGTCGACGGTGAGGAAGAAGGGCCGGCCGGAGTCGCTGGCCGCCTGCAAGAACTCGGAAGCCTGCGTGAAGACGCGGGGGGCGAACCAGTCCGCCTCGCTCTGGCGCGTCGCGACGTTGGAGAAGTACTGCTTCATCTGGGCCGTCATGGCGGGCACGTTGCCTTTGAGCAGCGCCTTCTCGACCATCTCCGGCGGAAAGGTCCAGTTGGGCATGTAGTTGTCGGTGGTCTGGCCGCGGAAGAACTGGAAGACGTCGAAGCCGCGGTGCATGTCGTAGGAGGCCTTGAACTGGTGCATGTTGTCCGTGACCATCATGGTCAGGTAGCCGTTGTCCCGCAGCACCGTGGCGAGGGTGGTCTGCTCTATCGGGATCGGCTGCCACCCCTGGAGGATGATGTCCTCGCCCATCGGCGGGTCCCAGTCCCTGAAAGGCCACGTCCGCGTACCGCTGTGGATGGCCCTGCGGGCGTTTATGGTCGGCATCGACTCCGGGTACGCCCGCGTGAACATGAGGCTGTCCCCGGCGAGCGCGTCGAGGTTCGGGGTCTGCACCGCCCGGTCGAAACCGTACGCCCCGATGTGGTCTTTCCTCAACGAGTCGATGACGACTAAGACCACGTTCGTGCCCTCCGCGGCGCGGCGCGTGGTATTGGGGATGCCCGGGATCCCGCCCGTCAGGTCGCAGCCCAGGGAGCCGAGGGCGGCGGCACCGACGACGCCGGCCCCGCCGAGCTTCAAGAATTGTCTGCGGCTGAGGGTCCGCGTGGTACGCCTTCTCACGGTCGGAGAGGGTACTACGCCGGGTATGCCTCTACAAGCGGGCCGCCCCCGCGGAGACGTTAACCCTTGCACGGCCGCGCCGCACCGCGTTGGTAGAATGAATGGTATGAGAAGCGTCGCCGCGGTCGGGATAGGGATGGTCCTCGCGTTCGTGTTCGTGCTGCTCATCGTCTTCGGCGTCCTCGCGCCCGTGCTCTCCGAGCTCTTCCAGGTCCAACCCTCCGCGTCCTCCCTCGGCGCCTTCGCGCCGCTGCTCCTCCTCGTGTGCGCCTTCGCCTTCTACTTCGGCGGTATGGCCGCGGCCTACAAGGCGCCCAGCCGGCGCCGGCTGCACGGCGTCCTGGTCGCGCCCGCGGCCTTCCTCACCTCCACCGTCGTAAACGTGCTGACCGGCAGGGGACCGTTCGCCGGCTACGACACGGCATGGAACGTCGTTCTGGCCGTCCTTTTCCTGGCCGTCGCCGTCGCCGGCTCCTACGTCGGGGCTCGCCGGGGCGAGACGCTCCACGCCCACAACCAGAGTGTCGCGCGCCGCCGCGACGCGGTCCGGAAGAGCCGGGAGTCGGGGGTCGGGAATCGGGAGTCGTAAAACCCCGGGGTTGCCCTTGACGACTCCCTACTCCCGAAGCGGGGCGAAGCCCCGCGCCTCCCGACTCCCGGGGAGGCGCGCAGCGACGGCCTAACGCGCTTGGACGCCGAGGCTCAGGCGGCCCCGGGAGTCCATGCGGGCGTTCGGGTGGCGCTGAGGTTCTGGGAGTTCCTCCGGGTCGTCTCCGGTGCCGGCGAGGTAGACGCGCGGTTCGGGGACGCCCTGCGTGGGGTCTGCGACGTACCGGCGCCAGGCGACGTCGTTCCAGAGCAGGGTGAGGGTAGGCTTTCCGGGCGCGTCGCCGTCGAGGCCGGCGTGCACGCGGGGGAGGCCGAAGGACTTGGAGATCGAGGCGACCGCCTTCGTGTGGCCGCTCTCGTTGAAGAGCGCGAGCCCCTCCCGGAGCCTCTGCTCGGGCTCCGAGAGGCGCCTGATGTTCTCCAAAGCCGCCTCCAGCTCCTCGGACGTCTGGAGCGACTCTTCCCTAGCCTCGCGCAGTCGCGCCTCCAGGTCCTGTATCCGCTCCTCGGCCAGCACCCTCTGGGCGTCGATCTCCTCCAGCCTCCCGTCCGACTCCTCCCCGGAGTCCTCGCTAACGGTCTCCCCCGAAGTTTGAGGACCGTCGTGCGTCTCCCGGGTCTGGGCCTCGTTCGCCGGCTCCTTGCGTAGCCCCTCCGACTCTTCCAGGGCTTCCTGGAGTTCCGCCGCGCGTTCTTCGAGGGTGGAGATCTCCGCCCCGAACCCCTCGACGACCTTCTCCAGGTTCTCCTCGTGCGCGGTCTTCTCGGCGAGGCGGTTGGACTCGAGCTCGGTCATGCGGGCGCCGTAGGCCCGGACCTCCGCGTCGCGCCGGATGCCGGCCTCGCGCAGCCGCTCTTCGAGGGCCCACGTCTCGCTCTTGCGCCGCTCATCCTCGGCGAGGAGGCGCTCCTCGCGCTCGCGCCGGACGTTGGCGAGTTCCTCGGCGTGGCGGGCCCTGAGCGCGCGGTTGTCCGCCTCCCGCTGCGCCTGCAAGGCCGCGACCCGGCGGTCCGCCTCCTCCTGGGCCTCCGCGAGCCTGGCGGCCTGCGCGCGCCGCAGCTCGCGCTCGCGGTTCTCGGCGGAGGCCTTGATCTCCCGCAGCTCCCTCCGGCGCTCCTCCCCGGCCTCGTGCCTCCCCGAGTCGACCTCCCGCCGCAACGACTCGATCTCCGCCTGCTGGGTCTCGACGACCGCCTGGTAATCCTCCCGGAGCGCGAGCTCCCTCCCGGCGGCCGCGTCCCTCAAGGCCTGCAACGCCTCCTCCTGGCGCCTCTGCCTGGACGCGCGCTCTTCGGCGACGCGGCGCTCGACCTCCTCGTCCCCGCCCGTCTCCAGCTCTTCGATCCGCCGGCGGGCGTCGCGGCGGGCCTCTTCGAGCTCCGCGGCGTGCCGGTCCTCCTGGTCGCGGTAGCCCGCGCGCAGCTCCTCCTCCCAGCTCTCGGAGGCCGTCTTGAGCGCCTCGACCTCGGCCTCGTGGCGTTGCTGGAGCGCCGCGCGCTCGCGGTCGAACTCATCCTTCAGCGCCTCGACGCGGGTCTCCGATGAGGCGGCCTCGACGTCCGCGCGGCGCTGGCCTTCGAGCGTGCGGCGGACGTTGGAGAGCTCGTTGATGTGCTGGTTGCTCAGGCGGAGTTGCTCGTCCGCGTGCCGGCGCTTGAGGTCGGAGATCTCCGCCCGAAGCTCCTCAACCGTCCGCTCGGCCTCCTGACGGGCCCGATCCTGATCCTCCGACGCGTCGGCGCGCCCCGATACCCGCTCCTGGGCTACCCGCAGCGCGGATGTCGCCCCGTCAAGATCCCGCCGGAGATCCGCGACCTCCGCCTCCAAACTCTCTATAAGACCGCCCGCAGCCTCCAAACTCTCCGCGAGTTCGGCCGCCGCGTCCCTCGGCTCTCCGCTCAAGATGGCCCCTCCTAAACGCTCCGTCGGCCCCGACGCCACGTTCCCCCGTGACGACCGCCGTCGGCCCAAAAGGTTAAACGTTGTCAGGGGCGACGTAAAGTGTTACTCCCGTTGGTCGCCGCTTCGCGGCTCCGGCACGCTGCGGCTTCGCCTCCGCTTTCGGCATGGCCCCTTCGGGGCCTTTCAGCACGCAGCCTTCGGCGGCTTTCAGCACTCCACGGCTTGCGCCTCCGCTTTCAGCTGGACCCGCCCACGGACCCGGAGCGCCGGACACGCCGGGTCCACAGCCGGAATCCCGGTCTCAGCAGCTTTCCGTAGGGACACCTCTCAAACCGCCCACGTCCGGGGTAAGGCCAGAAGCAAGGCCCGGATGTGTTCACCAGATCGGTTTAAAAGGATGGGTTAGCTGAAAGCGAAGCCCGCAAGGGCGTAGCGTGCTAGCTTGCCTTCTGGCAAGCTTCGCAGAGGCCCTCTACGACCACGGTGGTCTGCGTGACCTTGTAGGGGGTGTTGGCGTGGATGCGCTGCTCCAGGTCGCCGAGGTCGACGCCCGGGATCTCCGAGACTCGGCCGCAGTTCGCGCACCGGATGTCGAGGTGGGGCTCCAGGTTCAGGTCGTAGCGCGTCGGGGATTCCGACCAGTGTTTGGCCCCGATCACCCCGATCTCCTCTAGCACCGAGAGCGCCTGGTACACGGTCCCGAGCGCCACCTTGGGGTTCTTGCGCTTGACGATGAGGTAGACGTCTTCCGCCGAGGGGTGCCCCCGCGCCTCGCCCAACGCCTCCAGCACGGCGCGGCGCTGCGAGGTCAGCGTGTAGCCGGACCTGCGAAACCGCTGGCGAATGTCGTGCTCCATCGTGACGCCCATGATGTTTCCCCGCGCTCTTCCCCGGTGGATCGGTAATCGTTACTATTCGCGAGTTTATCATAAGGCCGTTTGCCCTCCACGATGTACCATTAGCCCTATATGGCGGTGCTTTCGGACCTCTTGATCAACATCTGGCGTTTGATGCGAAACGTTCGGGCGCGCCTGCTCGGTCGCCCGCCGGGCTTCGTCTGGATCGAGATCAGCGGCCCGCTGCCCGAGTTCGAGACGCCGACCGGCCTGATCCGCCGCCGCCTCGCCCGCGGTCCCGGTCCACTCACGCTCGAAGCGCTCCAGGGACGGCTCGACGCGATCTCCACCGACGGCCGACCGCGGGGCGTCGCCCTTCGCATTAAGGACCTCGACGCCGGATGGGCCGCCCTCGAAGAGGCGCGGCGCGAGATCCTGACGTTTCGCGGGCGGGGCGGGCGCGTGGTCGCATACCTGTCCAACCCCGCCGACACCCGCTCCTACTACCTCGCCTGCGCGGCCGACCAGGTCCTGGCCGCGCCGCTCGTCACCCTGGGCGTCACGGGCGTCAGCGCCCGCGTCAACTTCTTCAAAGACGCCTTGGAGAAGTTGGGGCTCGGCGCGGAGGTCGTGGCCGTCTCGCCGTTCAAGGCCGCCGGGGACCCTTACGTCCGCAACGACTTCTCCGAGCAGGCCCGCGAGCAGACCGAGCGCCTCCTCGACGGACGTTACGGGGAGGTCGTCCGCGCCCTGTCCGAGGGGCGCGGGTTCACGGCCGACGAGGCGCGGGCCAAGATCGACGCGGCCCCTTACGACGCGAAGGAGGCGTTTCGGGAGGGTCTGCTCGACGGGGTCTGCTACGAGGATGAGCTGCCGGAGAGGCTTGCTTCGGGAGGGGAGCGCGTCCGGCTCGCCGAGTGGTCCGCGGCCCGGAGGTCGCTGACCGTTCCGTACCGGCGACGCCCGCGGCGGGTGGTGGGGGTCGTCGGGGTGAAGG
>CAXUFZ010000005.1:0-31270 GCA_964250345.1 uncultured Rubrobacteraceae bacterium | reverse complement strand
GGTTTGGAGGGTGGCGAGCAGGTTCGTTTTGGAGGGGCGGACGGCGGATTGGAGGGTCCTCTCCGGGACGAGGCGGGTGTCGAAGGTCGCGCGGATGGCCGTTGGGGACGAGGCGGAGGCGACCCCGGCCTCGACGGCGGCCTGCCTCAGGTGGTACAGGGCGAGGCCGGCGCCGTGGGGGGCGGCGGCGGGGTTTCGGACCGGGTCGAGGTGGCGGGTGGTGACGCCGGGTTCGAAGACGAGGGCGGCGTAGGCGTCGGGGATGCCGCGGCCGTCGTCTATGACGGTGAGGGTGCGGAAGCGGCGGCGGGAGAGCGAGGAGGCGACGAAGACGTTCTTCGCGCCGGCGTCGCGGGCGTTGCGGAGGAGTTCGAGGAGGGCGTCCGCGCGGTGGGAGTGGGGGGCGGGGCCGCGGCGGGCGCCCGCCACGCCCGTCAGGCGGGCGAAGCCGGCGCCCAGGTCCCTATAGGGTCCCTCCACGCGTCTACCGCCCCGCTAGCGGGCGACCTCGCTCACGCGGCTCTCGCGGATGACGGTTACCCGGATCTGGCCGGGGTACTCGAGGTCCGTCTCTATCTGCTTGGAGATGTCCAGGGCGAGCTTGGCGGCTATGCGGTCGTCGACCTCTGAGGGCTGGACCATCACCCGGATCTCGCGTCCCGCCTGTATGGCGTACGCCTTGTCCACGCCGCGGTGGCCCATGGCGATGTCCTCCAGGGACCGGAGGCGCTCGATGTAGGTCTCGGTCGTCTCGCGGCGGGCGCCGGGGCGGGCGGCCGAGACGGCGTCGGCGGCGGCCACCAGGACGTCTTCCACGGTCTCCATCTCGATCTCGTGGTGGTGGGCGGAGATGGCGCGGACCACGTCGTCCGATTCGCCGGACTTTTTGGCGAAGCGGCCCCCGATCAGGGCGTGCGTGCCCTCGACCTCGTGGTCGATGGCCTTGCCGACGTCGTGGAGCAGGGCCCCGCGCCTGGCGAGCTTGACGTTCGCGCCGAGCTCCTGGGCCATCATGCCGCAGATGTTGGCGACCTCGACGGAGTGGGCGAGGACGTTCTGGCCGTAGGAGGTGCGGTACTTCAGGGCGCCCAAGAGCCGGACGAGGTCGTTGTGGACGTTGCCCTGGATCTTGGCGTCGTAGACGGCCTGCCGACCGGCGGACTTCATCTCCTTCTCGACGTCCTTCGTGGCCTTGGCGACGATCCCCTCGATGCGCCCGGGGTGGATGCGCCCGTCCTGCACCAGCCGCTCCATCGAGACCCGCGCGACCTCGCGCCGCACGGGATCGAAGCACGAGATGACCACGGTCTCGGGCGTGTCGTCGATGATGACGTCGACGCCCGTGGCGGCCTCGAAGGCCCGGATGTTCCTGCCCTCCCGGCCTATGACGCGGCCCTTCATGTCGTCGGAGGGAAGGCTGACGGCCTTGACCGTGGTCTCGGAGGTGAGGTCTGAGGCGACGCGCTCCATGGTGGTGGCGATGAGCCGCCTGGCCTCCTGGTCGGCCTTCTCCTCGGCCTCCAGCGTCCGGTCGCGCACCATCTTGCCGAGCCGGGTCTCGAGCTCGGACTCGAGGCCGGCGTACAGGCGCCGCTCGGCCTCGTCGCGGGTCAGCCCGGAGAGCTCCTCGAGCACCTTGAGCTGCTCGGCCTCTTTCCTGGAGAGCTCCTCGTTGCGGCGGCCCAGGGCTTCTTCGGACTCGCCCAGGCTGCGGCGGCGCTCATCGAGCTCGCCCTCGCGGCGTTCGAGGGAGGCGTCGCGGTTGTCGAGGCGTTCTTCCACGCGGGCGACCTCGGCGCGGCGGGTTCGGACCTCGGCCTCCGCGTCGTCCTTTATCTTGAGCGAGGCCTCCTTGGCGGCGAGCTCGCCCTCGCGGCGACTCGCCTCCGCCTCGCGCCTGGCGTCTTCGAGTATGGAGTCGGCGTCCGCGCGGGCGCCGGCCTGGCGGGAATCGGCGCGGGACTTCAGAACAAAGTAGCCCCCGGCGGCTCCGACGAGAAGGGCGACGACGAGCCCGAGGGCCAGCAACAGAACGTTCACGGGTTTTCTCCTTCAACGGGCCGGCCCGGGATTCCCTGGGCCCGCGCCCGGCATCGAGTGCGGTTGACAGTCTTCTTTTAGGACTGGGCCGAACCCCGATGTTCCCGGGCCACCTCGGCGCAGACCTCCCCCGAGTAGCCCCGGCGCGCCAAAAAACCGTAGACCCTTCGCGCCTGGGCCTCGGATCCTCCCCCATTATACCGCCGCGACGCCGCGCTTCGAGCCTCCTCTACCTCGGAGCGCCCCGCGAACTCCTCCTCGACGGCCTCCTCGGCCAACTCTCCCCCGACCCCGCTCTTCCTGAGCTCGAGCGCCACCCGCCGCGGCCCGTACCGCCGCGCCTTCTCCCGGGCCTTCGCGCGCGCGAACTCCCCATCGTCTATGTACCCGAGCTCCTCCAACCTGCGGACCACGATCTCGGCGGTCCCTTCGGCGTACCCGTAGCCCCGCATCCGCTCCCGGAGCTCGGCCTCCGAGCGCGCCCGGTAGCCCAGCAGGTTCAGCGCGCGCGCCATCGCCAGCGGCCTCTCCCCCGCCACCCGGGCCTCCTCGAGCTCCTCGGACGAGAACGAGGCCCCCTCGCGGAGGCCCCGTTCTATGGCGACCGAGGCGTCGAGCTCGGCCCAGTACTCCCCGTCGACGAAGATCCTGGCCCGGTCGCGCCGCTCCTTGACGCCCGTTATCTCGGGCAATACCGCCCCCGGACCGCCCCGCGGGCTAGAGCGCCCGCTCGGCGACGCGGTCCTCGAGCAGACCGTCGTCGTCGGCGGTCCCGTTCTCGGACCCGCCGTCAACGGCGCCGTCGAGGGCGTCGCCAGCGTCGGGGTTGTCGAAGCCGAGCTTCTCGTAGATGTCGGCGAGGACGCGGCCCCTGACGCCGTCGTTCTCCTTGAGGAAGGTCTTGGCGTTCTCGCGGCCCTGGCCGAGGCGCTCGTCGCCGTAGGCGAACCACGCGCCGGACTTCTGGACCACGTTGTTCTCGATGCCAATGTCGAGCAGGGAGCCCTCGCGCGAGATGCCCTCGCCGTACATCACGTCGAACTCGACCACCTTGAAGGGCGGCGCCACCTTGTTCTTGACGATCTTGACCCGCGTCTGGTTGCCCACGGTGTCGTTGCCGGCCTTGAGGGCGCCTATGCGCCGGATGTCGAGCCTGACGCTCGAGTAGAACTTGAGGGCCCGGCCGCCGGGGGTGGTCTCGGGGGAGCCGAACATGACGCCTATCTTCTCGCGGAGCTGGTTGATGAAGATGGCGGTGGTGCCTGAGCGGCTGAGGGAGCCGGAGAGCTTGCGCAGGGCCTGGCTCATGAGGCGGGCCTGGAGGCCGACGTGGGAGTCGCCCATTTCGCCCTCGATCTCGGCGCGGGGGACGAGGGCGGCGACGGAGTCGATGACGACGACGTCGAGGGCGCCGGAGCGGACGAGGGTGTCGGCGATCTCGAGTGCCTGCTCGCCGTTGTCCGGCTGGGAGAAGTACAGGTTCTCGAGGTCGACGCCGATGGCCTCGGCGTAGGTCGGGTCGATGGCGTGCTCGGCGTCGATGAAGGCGGCGAGGCCGCCGGCTTTCTGGGCCTCGGCTATGACGTGCAGGGCGAGGGTCGTCTTGCCGCTCGATTCGGGGCCGAAGATCTCGACGATCCTGCCCCTGGGCAGGCCCCCGACGCCGAGCGCCAGGTCGAGCGCCAGGGCACCCGTGGGGGTGATGGCGATCTTCGGCCGGTCCTCGTCGCCCATGCGCATGATCGCGCCCTTGCCGTGCTGCCGCTCTATCTGCGTTACGGCCGAATCTATGGCCTTGCTCTTGTCCAATGCATCCTCCAGGAAACGCGTGGTTGGGTGCTCTGCCTGTAATCGACACTTACCGCACGGAATTATACTTCAGGCTTTTCGGCCTCCCAAGTGGGTATCAGGGTTCCGAGGCTTTTGGGTACGGGCTCGCAGGCCTCCCGCGGACCCGTTGCGGCTTGGCCTATCCTATGTATCCCGACGACGCACCCCCCAAAACCCAGAAGCCCCCGAAGGGTGCGACCTCAAAGCCTCAAAACCTCCGCTTCAGCTCGCGCTTTTGAGGGTGAAATTCCTGGTGAGGACCTCCCCGTCGGCGCCGAGGGGGCCCACGTCCTGGCCATTGACGACGACGCTGACGGCGCCGGCGTTGCCGGTGGTTATGCGGACCCTGCGGTCGGCCTCGAAGGTCTGGGCGAAGCCCGGCGGGGCGACCTCCTCGGAGACCACCTCGGCGTCTGCCTCTACCAGGATCCAAGCCTCCGCCCCCTCGACGCGCACCCCGACGGTGAGGACGTCCAGCGGGGCCCCGTCGCTTACAGGCTCCGACCCGGCATCCGGGTCCTCGGAGGGCTCCGCGGCTTGCTCCGGAGCCGCCACCGCTTCTTGCTGGCCGGTGTTCCCCTCGGCGTCTCCCCCGGAAACCCCCTCCCGGTCCGGCTGTCGTTCCGCGTTCTGGGCGGCCGGCGGGTCGTCGGCCTCTGCCTGGACGCCGCGGCCGACGTAGTAGAGGGCGCCTATGAGGGCGGCCAGGATCAAGACCGCCAGCACGACGGTGACGATCGTGGAGGCGGGGATCCTGCGCTTCTCGGCCCCGCTGACGCCGCCGGGCGTCAGGAGGGGTTTGTCGAACTCGCTTGCGGGGGGCTTGTGGTTGATGCCGCGCTCCCGGCGGGGCTTGCGCCGGCTGCGGACCTCCTCGGAGAGGCCGGCGCCGTCGAGGCCGAGAAAGTTCGCGTAGGTTTTGAGGAAGCCCCGGGCGTAGACCGCGTCCGGGAGGACCGTGTAGTCGTCGCGCTCCAGGCCGACGAGGTAGCGTTTGCGGATCTTGGTCGCCCGCTCGGCCTCGTCCAGGGAGAGGCCCCGCTCCTGCCGCGCCCGCTCCAGGACGCGCCCGATCTTGCCCCCGCCGTCGGCCCCGCCGTCGGCCCCGCCGTCGGCCCCGCCGTTGGGCGATTGGGGGGTGTCCTGCCCGTTCTCCATGCCGCTCAAAAGCCTAACATATCGTCTACCAGTTCTCGGGAGGGGCCTCTTCCGGGGGACCGTCCGAATCCCCGCCGCCGAACGCGTTCTCCAGGTCGAGCTGGCCGGCGACGACGGCCCGGCTCTTGGAGCCCTCGTAAGGCCCCACGATACCCTTGCGCTCCAGCGCGTCGATGATCCTGCCGGCCCGCGAGTACCCGACCCTGAAACGCCGCTGCACCGCGCTCACCGACGCCTGCTGCGTCGAGACCACGAAGCTCGCCGCCTCCGGCAGCAGGTCGTCCTCCGGCTCGTCCGACGCCTCTTTCTCGTTCTTGGGCTGCGTGACCTCCTCGACGAAGTGCGGCTCGGCCTTGCCGCCGGCGGCGTCGACCGTCGCCGTGACCACCCGCTCGACCTCGTTCTCGGAGATAAAGGCGCCCTGGACGCGCGACGGGCGCAGGGCGGAGACCGGCTTGAAGAGCATGTCGCCCATGCCGAGAAGTACCTCGGCGCCGCCGGCGTCCATGATGACGCGCGAGTCGACCTGGCTGGAGACGGCGAAGGCGATGCGGCTGGGGACGTTGGCCTTGATCATGCCGGTTATCACGTCCACGCTCGGCCGCTGGGTCGCCACCACGAGGTGTATCCCCACCGCCCGCGCCTTCTGCGCGAGCCTCACGATCGAGTCCTCGACCTTCGCCCCGGCCTGCATCATCAGGTCCGCAAGCTCGTCTATGACCAGAACGACGTAGGGCATCGGCGTCTCGGCCTTCTGGTTGTAGCCGTCGAGGGAGCGCGACCCCCTACGTTCGAGCACCTCGTAGCGCCGCTCCATCTCGGCGACGGCCCACGAGAGCGCGTTGGCGGCCTTCTTGACGTCGGTGACGACGGGGGTTATGAGGTGCGGGATGCGCCCGAACGGCGAGAGCTCGACCCTTTTCGGGTCTATGAGCACCATCTTGACCTGCCGCGGGTCCGTGGTGAGCAGCAGCGAGCTAAGAAGCCCGTTGAGCATCACGCTCTTCCCGCTCCCCGTGGTCCCGGCGACGAGCAGGTGCGGCATCTCCGCGAGGTCGAAGAAGACCGCCCGACCGGAGATGTCCTTGCCCAGGCCAACGGGCAGCGTCCAGTCGTTGGCGTCGGGGTACTCGCGGAACACGTCCCCGAGGGTGACCTTCGCCGGGCGCGTATTCGGGACCTCGACCCCGACGGCGCTCTTGCCCGGGATGGGGGCCAGTATCCTGACCTCGGTGGCGGCGAGGGCGTAGGCGATGTCCTGCTGCAGGTTCCTGACCTTGCCGACCTTGACGCCGGAGCCGAGCCTGAGCTCGTAGCGCGTGACCCGGGGGCCCACGACGGCCCGCACGACCCGGGCCTCCACCCCGAGGTCCGAGAGCGCCTGCGTCAAACGCTCGCTGGTCCCCTCGGCGTCGTGCTCGGGCGCGCCGCGGCCGACCTCGAGCAGCGAGAACGGCGGCGGCGTGTACTCCCCCGGCTCGACCGGACGGCTCTCCTGGAAGGGCGCCTCGGGCCGCTCGGGCACGACGACCTCGAACTCCCTGGTCGGCTCGTTGTCCTCCGCCGGCGCCTCGACCGGAGGCTCGGCCGCCGGCTCCGGCGGCAGGTCACGATGCAGGTCCTGCACGGCGGGCGGCTCGGGGTCCGGTACGGGCCCGACGGAGCGTTTGGGGCTTTTCGCGGCCCGGGACCCGCCGGCGGGCGTTCTTCGCCGGCGCATACCGTCCCAGAGGTTTTCGGCGCCGTCCACGACGGAACGCCCGGCGTCCCGGAGCCCGACCAGGGCCGTCCCGAAACCCACGCCCGTCAGCAGCGACAGCCCGAGCGCGTACAGGAGCGCCAGCGCCAGCGCGACGCCGATGGTCCCGCCGGCCGAGTCGACGACGTAGTAAACGGCGCTCCCCACGATGCCGCCGGCCTCGGGATACGCCCCCTCGTCGAAGAGCCGCCGCCGGGGAACCCACGCAGCAAAGGTCGTCGCCACGGCGAGGAGCAGCAAGAGCACGCCAACCGCGGCCCGGACCGGCAGACGGTCCAGGATCAGCAACAGCCCGGCGAGGGCAGACAGCGGCCCGAGCGCGAGCCCGGCGTCGCCGAAAAGGCCACGGGCGACGAAGAGCCCCGCGTCCCCGAGGAACGCCCCGCGACCGCTGAAGAACGCGGCCGTGAAGAAGAGGCCGAGGACGAGGAGCACAATGCCGACGGCCTCGCGGCTTACGGCGTCGCGCAGGCCGTCGAACAGCGGCGCGGGCGGGGGGGTCTTCTTTTTGGTCCCCCGCGCCCGCGGCGCGGCCTTGCTCTTCGTCGCTTTTTTCGGTGCGCGTCTGCCCGTAGCCACGGGGACAAGTCTAGCTTATAAGCCTGCGGTAGAGCCTCAACCGCACCATGTAGTAGAGGGTGAGCCTCAGACCTCTACTATTAGCGGGAGTATGATCGGGCGTTTGCGGGTCTTGTCCGAGAGGAAGCCGGAGAGGTCCTTGCGGATCTCCTTCTTGATCTCCCCCCGGTCTGTGACCTGGCGCGACGCGGTCCTTTGCAGGGTCTTCGTGACCGTCTCGATGGACTGGTCGACGAGGCCGTTCGCGCCCTGGGGGCTGACGAAGCCGCGCGAGATCACATCCGGCGCCCCCGAGAGTTGGCCGTTCTGGCCGTTGACGCGGGCGACGACGATGAACATGCCATCCTCGGAGAGCTGCTGGCGCTCGCGCATCACGCCCGTCGAGCTGTCCGCGAGCCCCCCGCCGTCCACCAGGAACATCCCGGCCGAGACGCGCTCGGTCCGGCGGGCCCGGGCGTTCTTGAACTCCAGGCGGTCGCCGTTCTCCAGGATAAAGATGTTCTCCTCCGGGATGCCGAGCCCGATCGCCGTGTTCGCGTGGTGGCGCAGGTGGCGGAACTCGCCGTGCACGGGCACCAGGTAGCGCGGCTTGAGGAGCGAGAGCACTATCTTCTGCTCCTCGCGCGCGGCGTGGCCCGAGACGTGGACCGGCATCAGGGGACTGTAGAGGACCTCCGCGCCGCGCTTCATCAGGTTGTTGATGGTGCGCGAGACGCCCCGCTCGTTGCCCGGGATCGGGTGCGCCGCTATGACGACCGTGTCGTCCGGTCCGACCTCGATGCTGCGGTGGGTTCCGGCCGCGATGCGGCTCAGGGCCGCCAGCGGCTCGCCCTGGGAGCCCGTGGTCATGACGACGATGTCCGAGTCGGGGATGCGGTTCACGTCGCGGCCGTCGACGTACATCTCTTGGGGCAGGTCGAGGTAGCCGAGTTCGCGCGCTATCTGGACGTTCCGGATCATGGACCGGCCGGTTACGCCGACGAGGCGGTTGTGCTTTTTGGCGGCCTCCACGACCTGGCTCACGCGGTGGACGTGCGAGGCGAAGGAGGCCACGATGATCCGGCCCGTCGCCCGCTCGAAGACGTCGTTAAGTACGTCGCCGACGACCCTCTCCGAAGGCACGTAGCCGGGCCGCTCGGAGTTGGTCGAGTCGCCGAAGTAGGCGAGCACGCCCTCGTTGCCGAGCTCGGCGAGGCGGCCGAGGTCCATCGGGGCGCCCTCGATGGGCGTGAGGTCTATCTTGTAGTCGCCGGAGAACAGGATCACGCCCGCGTTCGTGCGGATGGCGATCGCCACGGCGTCGGGGATGGAGTGGTTGACGTTTATGAACTCCAGGCCGAAGCCGCCCAGGTTCTGGCGGTCGCCGGCCTTGATCTCGCGCAGGTCGCCCTTCTTTATGCCGAACTCCTGCAGCTTGCTCCGCACGAGACCTAGCGTCAGCTTGGTCGCGTACACGGGCACGTTGAACTCGCGCAGCAAGTAAGGCAGGGCCCCGACGTGGTCCTCGTGGCCGTGCGTCAGCACGACCCCCTTCAGTTCGTCCGCGTGCTCGCGCAGGAAGCTGAAGTCCGGCAGCACCAGGTCGATCCCGGGCATCTCCTCGTCCGGGAACGCCATGCCGGCGTCCACCAGGATTATGCCGCTCGCCTGGCGCACAGCAGTCATGTTCTTGCCGATCTCCCCCAGTCCGCCCAGGGGAACGACCTGCAAGGTCTCTCTATCTAACAGCGTGAATTACCTCCTTTGGGAAGAAGGCTTTGAGGTCTTTAGGTGTTCAGGTTTTGAGATATTCCTCAACGCCTTAAAACCTCAGAACCTCAAAGCCTCTCTAATCCAGATACCTCTCAAGGTCGAGCTCCTTCGGCCCGACGGCGGAGAGGTACATGTCTTTTGTGTCCAAATGTTCGTTGGCGAGGCGCTGGAGGTCGTCGGCGGTGACGGCCTCGATGCGCTCGGCTATCTCGTCCGGCGAGAGCAGCTCGGAGCCGGTTATGACGCTGCGACCCACCCGGTTCATCCTCGCGGCGGTGCTTTCGAGCGCCAGGAGGGTCGAGCTCTTGAGCTGCTGCTTGGTGCGTTCGAGCTCCTCGTCCTCGACGCGCTCGGAGCGGATCCTGCCGAGCTCGCGGGAGATGATGCCGACGGCCTCTTCGACGTTGCCCGTGGTCGAGCCGACGTAGGTCTTTATGGCGCCGGCGTCGGAGTAGCCCTGGTGGTAGGAGTAGACGGCGTAGGCCAGGCCGCGCTTCTCGCGCACCTCCTGGAAGAGCCGGCTGCTCATGCCGCCGCCGAGCACGTTGTTGAGGGCGGCCATCGCGAAGCGGTCCCGACTGCTCGCCGGGATCCCGAGCGAGCCCATGGAGACATGGTACTGCTCGGTCTCCTTGAACTTGTAGTGGATGCGGCTGTTCGGCGTGCCGGGCGTCGCCTGACGCCCGAAGGGCTCGCCTTCGGGCAGGCCGCCGAGCTTCTCCTCGACCATGCGCTCGAGCTGGTCCGAGTCCAGTTTGCCCGCGCCCACGACGAAGACGTTGGACTTGTTGTAGGTGTCCTTGTGGAAGACGTCGAGGGTGTTGTGGTCCACGCCCCGGACCGTTTCGGCCGAGCCGATGATGGGGCGGCCGAGGGGGTCGCCGTGGAAGATAAGGGACGAGAGGTACTCGTCGGCCATCTGGTCCGGCCGGTCCTCGTACATCCTTATCTCCTCGACGATGACCTCGCGCTCCCGCTCGAGGTCGGCGAGGGTGGGCCTGAGGACCATGCCGCTCATGACGTCGAGGGCGCGCTCGAGGTGCTCGGGCAGGAAACGTGCGTAGAGGACGGTGTACTCCTCGCCTGTCGCCGCGTTCTCCTGGGCGCCGATGCCCTCGAAGGCCTGGGCGATGCCGAGGGCGTCCATCTCGGGTGTGCCCTTGAAGAGCATGTGCTCCATCAGGTGGGTTATGCCCGCGACCTCGTCGCGTTCGTCGCGGGAGCCCGCGCGGATCCAGAGCCCCAGGGAGACGCTCGTCGCCTCCGCGAGCGGCTCGGAGAGGACCCTGAGGCCACCGGGAAGTTCTTTGCGCCTGACGTTGCTATCGGCCATCAGTCCTCCAGCTTCTCGAGCGAGATGCGGTTCTGCTTGTCGATCTCCAAGACGCGCACCTTGACCTGGTCGCCCTCGGTCACGACGTCCTCGACCCGCTCGACGCGCTCCTTGCCCGGCGCGAGGCGGGAGATGTGCACCAGCCCGTCGCGGCCCGGGATCAGCTCGACGAAGGCGCCGAAGTTGGTCGTCTTGACGACCTTGCCGTTGTAGATGTCGCCGGCCTCGACGTCCTTCATCATGCCCTTTATTGCGTTGGCGGCGTCCTTGGCGACCGCGCCGTCGCCGGCCACGTGCACCATCCCGTCGTCCTCGACGGAAATGTTCACGCCGAACTCGTCCTGCAGCGCGTTGATCGTCTTGCCGCCGGGACCGATTAGCTGCCCGATCTTGGCCTTCGGGATGCGGAGCACCTCGACCCGCGGCGCGAACTCGGAGACCTCGGAGCGGGGCTCGGCGATGGCACCGCGCAGGATGTCCAGGATCTGAAGCCGGCCTTCCTTGGCCTGCCCGAGCGCCTCCTGCAAGAGCTGGGCCGACACGCCCGTGATCTTCATGTCCATCTGGAGCGCCGTGATGCCGTCCTGAGTCCCCGCGACCTTGAAGTCCATGTCGCCCATGTGGTCCTCGAGCCCCTGGATGTCCGACAGGATGACGTAGTCGTCGCCCTCCTTGACCAGGCCCATCGCGACACCGGCCACGGCGGCCTTGATCGGCACGCCGCCGTCCATCAAGGCCAGCGTCGAGCCGCACACGCTAGCCATCGAGGAGGAGCCATTGGACTCCAAAACCTCGGAGATGATGCGCAGCGCGTAGGGAAATGTCTCCTCGTCGGGTACGACGGGCAGCAGGGCGCGCTCGGCGAGGGCGCCGTGCCCGATCTCGCGCCGCCTCGGGCTCCCCAATCGCCCGGTCTCGCCGGTGGAGTAGGGTGGGAAGTTGTAGTGGTGCATGTAGCGCTTGCCGGTCTGGGGCTCGATGGTATCCAGCCGCTGCGCGAGGCCGAGGTCCGCGAGAGCGAGCGAGCTAAGCACCTGCGTCTCGCCGCGGGTGAAGAGGCCCGTGCCGTGGACGCGGGGGAGCACCGAGACCTCCGCCGTCGTCGGCCGGATCTCGTCGAACTCCCTCATGTCGGTCCGCTTGCGGTCTTCGAGGTAGAGCTTACGGAAGGCCTCCTTCTCCAGCGCGTAGAGCGCGTCCTTGATGAAGGAAACTTCCTCTTCCTCGCGGCCCTCGACGAGCTCGGCTTCCAGCTCGGAGAGCGCGACGCGGCGGGCGCGGCGGTCGGTCTGCACCAAACCGTCCTTCACGCGGTCGAGGTACTTCTCGCGCAGGTCGGCCAGGAACGGGTTCGCCTCGGCCTCCAGGATCTCCTGCTTGGGCTTGCCGTGCTCGGCGGCCCACTCGTCGATAGCCCGGGCCTGCGCCTGGACTGTCTCCTGGGCGAGCTGGAGGGCGTTCACCATGACGTCCTCGGGAACCTCGTTGGCGCCGGCCTCGACCATCGTGATGGCGTCCTTGGTGCCGGCGACGACCAGGTCGAGGTCACTTTCCGCGATCTGGTCGTAGGTCGGGTTGAGGATAAAGTCGCCGTCGAGCGACCGGCCGACGCGGACGGCGCCGATGGGGCCGTCGAAGGGGAGATCCGACAGGGCGAGGGCGGCGGAGGCGCCGACCATGCTTACCGTGTCGTAGGGGGTGTCCTGGTCGGCGACAAGGACGAGGCCAACGACCTGGATCTCGTGGTGGTAGTTCTTGGGGAAGAGCGGCCGAATCGGCCGGTCGGTGAGGCGGGAGGTGAGGATCGCCCTGTCTGACGGCCTGCCCTCGCGCTTGAGGAAGCCGCCGGGGATCTTGCCCGCCGCGGTCATTCGCTCCTCGATGTCCACGCTCAGGGGCAAAAACGTCGCCCCGGGGCGCGGCCTGGACGAGCGGGTCGCCGTGGACAGCAGCACGGTGTCGCCGAGCTGGACCTTCACGGAGCCGCCGGCCTGCTTGGCGAGCTGGCCGGTTTCGAGCACGATCGGGCGCTCGCCTACTGGGATCTCTAGACGCATGTTATCTCCTCTTGCTTTGCTGGGGGTGGTCGGGCCTACCGGCGCAGGCCGAGCTTGCCTATGAGCGCGCGGTAGCGCTCGACGTCCTTCTTCTGGAGGTACTTGAGCAGCCGCCGCCGGCGGCCGACCAGCTTCAAAAGGCCCCGCCGGGAGTGGAAATCGTGCTTGTGGGTGCGCAGGTGGTCCGTGAGGTGGGATATGCGCTTCGTCAGCACCGCGACCTGCACCTCGGGCGACCCCGTGTCCCCCTCGTGCGTGCGGTTGTCCTGGATGATCTCTTGCTTGCCCTCTACAACAGCCAACTTCTTTGTTCTCCTCTTTCTTTTCTTGTCTACTCGTATCTATCTCACTCTAGTCAACTTGTTATGCTACCACACGTAACGAATAGCATCGTCCGGCTCAAACCGCCCCTTTAAACCAACTCCCGGGTCACCCGCCGCGCCTCCTCGACGGCGCGCCCGATCTGCTCCTTTAGCTCCTCGATACCCGAAAACCGCTTCTCGCCGCGTACCCGATCCACAAAGCCCACGTCCACGACGCTGCCGTACAGATCCCCCTCGAAATCCAGCAAATAAGCCTCGATCCTGCTCTCCGCCCGCGCAAACGTCGGGGCGACGCCGACGTTTGTGCAGGCCGCGTAGGTCTTGCCTCTCACCGTGACGACGCAGGAGTAGACGCCGTGGCTCGGGACGACGACGGACGGATCCGGGAGCACGTTGGCCGTCGGGAAGCCGATGGTCCGGCCGCGCCGGTCGCCGACGACGACCTCGCCGCGCACGACGTAGGGTCTTCCGAGGAGCCTCGCCGCCTCTTTCACGTCCCCCTCCGCCAGCAGAGCGCGAATCCTGGTCGAGCTGATCTCGCCCTCGGACCCCCGCACCTCCACGACGTAAGCCTCACCGCCGAACCCACGCATCAGCCGCCTTAGGTCCCCCACGTCGCCAGAAGCCCGGTGCCCGAATCGGAAGTTCTCCCCTACGACGACCGCGACGGCGCCGATCTCTCCTACCAGGATGTCGCGGACGAACTCTTCCGGGCTCTTCTTCGAGAGTTCGCGGTCGAAGGAGATCTCGACCGTCTCGTCTGCCCCGTACCGCGCCAGCGCCTCCCGACGCAAGTCCATCGTCGTCAAGAGCCCCGTCTGCTCCCCCACCCCAAGAACCGACCGCGGATGCGGCCAGAAGGTCGCCGCCACCACCTTCCCGTCCCTGACCCTGGCCTCCTCGACGGCCCGCGTGAGCACCGCCTGATGCCCGAGATGCACCCCGTCCAGATTCCCCAGCGCGACGACTACCGGGCGCACAACACCACCTCAGCCCGCGCCTCCCCGCCCTCGTCGCGGTAGACCGCAAGCAACTCCCCGCCGCACACCACCCGGTAGCTGCCCACCACGCCGAACACCGCCAGCATGCGCCCGTGGCGCACCATCTCCCCTAGCTCCTTAGAGACCGTCACCTCCGGCAGCCATCTCACAAGCTCGTTCGAATGTATTATGCGGTCAACAATGTTGCGTACGTTGAGGGCGTCGGGTGGGACGGCGTCCTGCACTTTCAGTTTGCCGACCCGGGTGCGGCGGAGGTTGGTGAGGTAGGCGCCGGTGCCGAGGGAGTCGGCCAAGTCGGAGACTAAGGAGCGGACGTAGGTTCCGCTGCTGCACGAGATCTCGAAGGTGGCGGTCTCGTTTGCGGGGTCGAGGTCGGTCAGGCCGAAAGCGTGGATCTCGACGGGCCTGGCCTCGCGCTCGACGGCGACGCCGCGGCGGTGGAGGTCGTAGAGCCTCGCACCACCGACCTTGAGCGCGGAGGCCATCGGCGGGACCTGTTCGAGGCGGCCGATAAAGTTGGGGAGCGCCGCCCGAAGAGCGCTTTCATCCGGGAACGGGGCGTCGAGGGTCGTGACCTCGCCCTCCGCGTCCAGGGTGTCGGTGACGGCGCCGAAGCGGGCGGTCGTGGTGTAGGACTTGTCGAGGGGCGTGACGTAGCGCGAGAGGCGCGTCGCCCGGCCGAGGACCAGGACCAGCAAGCCCGAGGCCAGGGGATCGAGGGTTCCGGTGTGCCCGATCTTGGTCTTCGGGGGCAGAAGGCGCTTGACCTTAGAGACCGCCTGGGCGCTCGAAAGGCCCGGCGGCTTGTCCAGCAAGAGGGCGCCGGATACGGGACCGATAGGGACCCCGTCGGCTATCTCTTGCCCCCGAGGTCCACTTCGGTGTTCCGCAGGACGCCGAGCAGCTCTTCTTTTGCCTGCTCGGGGGTCATGCCCTTTCTGGTGAAGCCGGCCGCCAGCTTGTGGCCGCCGCCGCCGAAGGCGCGCGCGATCTCCCCGACGTCTATCGTCTCCGAGCGCAAGGAACCCTTGGTGCCCTCCGGGACCTCGCGCAGGTGGGCCACCATGTCGATGCCCTCGACCGAGCGGAGTTGGTCTATGGCCTCCTTAGAGTCCAGCTCCCCGGCGCCGGTTCGCTCGTAGTCCCCGTTGTTCACGGTGGAGATCAGCACCTCCCCGCGCCGAGCGGTGTTCGCGAGCGAGGTGCCCACGATCCGAAGCTGCTCCAGGCTGCCCCGGCGGTTGATCTTCTCGTTCACCTCTGCCGGCACGACCCCGGCCCTCAGCAGATCCGCGACCAGCTCGTGCGCCCCGGGCGAGATGTTGCGGAAGGTGAAGCCGCCGGTGTCCGTCCTGACGCCCGTGTAGATCGCCTGCGCCGCCTCCAGATCCATCCCGATGCCGAGCTCCTTATACAACCGCGCGACGATCTCCGCGCTCGCGGCGGCCTTCGCGTCCACCAGGTTGTACTCGGCGTAGAACGGGTTGTCCTCGTGGTGGTCGAGGTTGAGTCGCGCCCCCACCTCCGGGATCGGGACACCCGTCCGGTCCGCCCGCGAGGTGTCCACCACGAGCAGGTCGTGGTCCTCGGGAAGCTCGGTGAAGACCTCATCTGGCAGCAACCAACGCAGGTAGTCTGGCACGGGCTCGGCGTGGCAGAAGACCGCGGGGACGCCGAGGCCCCTCAGCAGCCGTACCAGAGCCGCCGAGGCCCCTATGGCGTCCCCGTCGGCCCCGACGTGCGTCGTCACGGCCGCGCGGTCGAGGGTCTTTAGGAACTCGCCGACCTCACGGGTCGTGTTGTTAGCCGTGCCGATCGTCATTCGTTCGGACCTCCCTCAAAGCTGCCTCGATGGTCATCGCCTGGTCCACGACGGGGTCCGGCTCGAAGCGGAGCCTGGGCGTCCGCTTGAGCCGGGTCTGCGCGCCGACGGCGGCCTGCACGCGGCCTGCGGCGCTCTGCAGGCCCTCGTGCGCGGCCTCCTCGTCCTCCCCTTCGAGCACGCTGTAGAAGACCGTCGCCTGGGCGAGGTCCGGGCTCACCCGGACACCCGTCACGGTTACCAGGCCCTGGATGCGCGGGTCAGAGAGCGCGGCGACCTCTTCGCCGACGATCTCTTTAAGTTGCGACTCGACCTTGCGGGTTCGGTCGCTCATAGAATCTTCCTCACAGTTTCACGAACTCCTCGCGCCAGTCGGCGAGCATGACCTCGTCGTAGTTGAGGAGGATGCGCCGGATCTCCTCCCGCCGCTCCTCCGCTGCCCCCCGGGACACCGCGGCGACGGAGACCTCCAGCGTCGCCCGCTGCCAGAAGTCCTGGTTGTCGGACTCGACGACGGAGACGTTCTTGCGGCGCAGACGGTCTTTGAGCGACCGGACCGTCTGGCGCTTGTCCTTGAGGCTGGAGGCGAACGGCAGGTCCAACTCCAGCCTCACGTTGCAGAACAAGGGCCCCCGGTTACCTCGGGACCTCGACGATCTGGAAGAACTCCAGGACGTCGCCTTCCTTGACGTCGTCGAAGTTCTCGACGCCGATGCCGCACTCGAAGCCCTCGCGGACCGAGCGGGCGTCGTCGCGGAAGCGCTTGAGCGAGCCGATGTTGCCCTCGTAGGCGACCGTGCCGTCGCGGACCACGCGGACGCGGTCGTTGCGCGAGATCTCGCCGCTCAAGACCATGCAGCCGGCCACGACACCCGCGTTAGGGGTGCGGAAGGTCTGGCGCACCTCGGCGGTGCCCGTCTCGCGCTCCTGCTGCTCGGGGGCGAGCATCCCGCGCATGGCGTCCGAGATCTCCTCCAGCGCCTTGTAGATGACGTCGTAGGTGCGGATTTCGACGCCCTCCCGCTCGGCAACCTGCTTGGCCGTGCTGGTCGGCCGCACGTTGAACCCGAGCAAGATGCCATCGCTGGCACTCGCGAGCATGACGTCCGAGTCGGTGAGAGCACCCACGCCGCTGCGCACGATGTTGACGCGCACCTCTTCGTTGGTGAGCTTGGCGAGCGCCTCTTTCAGCGCCTCGACCGAGCCGGCGACGTCGGCCTTGACGACCAGGTTCAGGTCCTGGGTGCCGCCCTCGCCGAGCAACTCCTCCAGCGAGCGGCGCGAACCGCCCTGGGCGAGCTCCTGGCGGCGCAGGCGTTCCTCGGCCTGCTGGGCGCGGTCGCGGGCCTGCCGCTCGTGCTCGACGACCTCGAAGCGGGTCCCCGCCTCGGGCACGCCGGAGAGGCCCAGGATCTCGACCGGGCTGCCAGGCCCCGCCTCCTGCACCCGCTTGCCGGTGTAATCCATCATCGCCCGCACCCGACCATAAGCCGTCCCCGCGAGCACCGCGTCGCCCTTGTTGAGCGTGCCCCGCCTGAGGAGCAGCGTCGCCACCGGGCCGCGGCCCGGGTCGCGCTCGCCCTCCACGACGTAGCCGCTGGCCGGGGCTTTCGGGTTCGCCTGGAGGTCTTCGAGCTCGGCGACGACCAGGATGTTCTCCAGCAGGTCGTCGATGCCCTCGCCCGTCTTGGCGGAGACGGGGACGGTCACCGTCTCGCCGCCGTAGGCCTCCGGCATCAGGCCGCGCTCGGACAGCTCGCCGAGGACGCGGTCCTGGTTCGCGTTGGGGACGTCGATCTTGTTCAGCGCCACGACCATCGGGACGCCGGCGGCCTGCGCGTGCTCGATGGCCTCCTGCGTCTGCGGCATGACGCCGTCGTCGGCGGCCACGACGAGCACCACGACGTCCGTCACCTTGGCGCCGCGGGCGCGCATCTCGGTGAACGCCTCGTGGCCCGGGGTGTCGATGAACGTGACCTTGCGGCCGTCGCTCTCGACCTGGTAGGCGCCGATGTGCTGCGTGATGCCGCCGGCCTCGCCCGACTGCACGTCCTCGCGGCGGATGCGGTCGAGCAGGCTCGTCTTGCCGTGGTCCACGTGGCCCATGACGGTCACGACCGGCGGCTTGCCGACGAGGTCCGCCGGGTCGTCGTCCGGGGCCACCTCCTCGGGGGCCGGTTCGTCGACGGCAGCGATCTCCACCTGCACGCCGAGCTCGTCGGCTATGAGCTCGATCTCCTCGATGGAGAGCGTCTGGGTGAGGGTGCGCATCTCGCCGAGGCCCATGAGGACCTGGATGATCCTGGTCGGCGGCACGCCGAGTGCATCACCAAGATCCTTGACGGTGGCCCCGGGCTCTACCCGTACGCCGGCGCTCTCTGGCTCTGCGGCCGACGCCTCGACCGGCGCCTTCTCCGGCTCGCGCGGTGGCGCGGGCGTGCCCGTCGTGCGTCCGCCGCGGTTCCTGGCGCTCGCGTCGATCACGACGCGGCGGCGCTTCTTCTGCGAGCGGCTCTTCTTCGGCTCGGAGACCGGCGTCTCGGCCGGGGCCTCCTGGATGGTCGCGCCGTGGCCGGCCTTCTCCGCCTCGGCGCGGGCCTCCTGGGCTTCTTCCTCCTGGGCCTCCGAGCGGCCGTTGGCGGCGCCGTTCGTGGTCGCCCCGAAGACCTGCTCGTAGACCGCGTCCTCGACCGACGACGAGTGGCTTTTTACGTCCTCGCCGGCGGCCTGGAGGCGGCCTATGACCTCTTTGTTCTCCAGGTTCAGTTCCCTGGCGATCTCATATACGCGCTTACTCATCCGATCCCCTACCCTCTACCATGCCCTCGAACTCTGCCGCCTGCGCCTGGTGCGACGGGATGCCGCAGAAGAGCGAGTCGGGCAGCGCCATGTTGGCGCAGCGCCGGCCGTTGGCGAGAACCGCGCGGCAGCGGTGCATCTGCGAATCCGCGTCCGGCTCCCAGTCCTCCTCCTCCGTGTCGTCGTACTCCGTCGCTTGGCTCTCGGGCTTTATGTCTATCTTCCAGTCCGTCAACTTCACGGCGAGCCTGGCGTTCTGGCCCTCGCGGCCGATCGCCAGCGAGAGCTGGTCGTCCGGCACGATCACCTCCGCCTGCTGCTCGTCCTCATCCAGGTAAACCTCCCGAACCCGCGCCGGGCTCAAAGCCTTCGCGATAAACCGCGCCGGCTCCGGATCCCACTGGATGATGTCTATCTTCTCGTTCCGAAGCTCCGAAACGACCGCCCTCACGCGGCTCCCCCGCGGCCCCACACAGGCACCCACGGGGTCCACGCCCTGCTCCTTCGACCAGACCGCGACCTTGGAACGGAGACCGGCCTCGCGGGCGACGGCCCGGATCTCGACGAGCCCGTCGTAGATCTCGGGCACTTCGAGCCGGAAGAGCTCTTTTAGGAGCCCCTCGTTGCGCCGGCTGACTGTCAAGCTGGGCCCCCGGCCGCCCTCCCGGATCTCCAGCAGCATCACCTTCAGCCGCTGCCCGTTCTCGTACCGCTCCTGCGGGACCTGCTCGCTGGCGGGCAATATAGCCTCGACCCGCCCGAGGTCAACCAGCGTCATCCGCCGGTGCGCCTGCTGGACGATGCCGGTTACGATGTCGCCCATGCGCTCCCCGTATTCCTCCAGGAGCTGCTCGTTGTGCACCTCGTTCAGGCGCTGGTAGAACGTCTGGCGCATCACCTGGGCGGCTATGCGCGTGAAGTCGTGGGGCGTTATGTCCTCGTCGCCCTTCATGACCTGGAGATCGCCGGTCTGCTCGTCGAGGACGACCACCGCCTCCTCGTCGGCCCCCTCTCGGCCCAGGTAGGCGGCGAGCAGGGACTCTTCGAGGACGCCCTTGATCGTCCCGAACGGGACGCCCTTGTCGTTCTCTATCTCGTGCAATGCTGATATCAGTGCCGTGTTCATCTGGTTATATGTCCTCCTTGAGGTTCGCGCGGGCGACGGAGCCGAACGGCAGCTCCACCTCCGCTTCCCCCTCCAAGAGTTTTAGAACGAAGGCCTCCTCGCCCGCGCGCTCTATGATGCCGGCAAAGTTGCGCCGGCCGTCGATCGGCTCTCCGATGCGGACCCTGGCCTCGTGCCCCACGTAGCGCCGGAAGTGCTCCGGCTTCGTGAGCGGGCGGTCGATGCCGGGGGAGGATATCTCGACGGGACCGTCGTACCCCTCGACTTCGAGCGCCGGCGAGACGGCCGAAGCGACCCGCGAACAGAACTCGTGATCCACCGGTCCGTCCTCCCGGTCCACGAGCAGCGTCAGCGGCCCGCCTGAAAAACGGGCGTCCACGAGCTCGCTGCCCTCAGGCAACGCGCCCTCCACAACCTCCGCCAACCTGTCCAGCTTCGCCGCCGCTCTCACCTTCTCCGAACGATAAAAAAAGCAACGAGCCCGATGGGCCCCTTGCTCCAAACAACGCCCGAATTATAGCCCAGAGTATGTAGGTTACAAGGCTACCGGCCCCCGAGAGGGCGCCCTGCGCGGCGTCGCGATGGCCAGAGTGAGCCCTAACGGTGGGGCCAGGAGCGTGGCGAGGCCGAACAAGGCGCCAAGGTGTCCCTTGCGCCTCACGAGAAAGACGGCCAGACCCGCGAGGGCCGCGGCCAACCCGCCTATCGTCCCCGAGAACCACCAACCCGGCTCGCGCGCGTGGACCACCGAGCCGTCGTCCATGCGGTAGGCGCACTTGCCGCCCAGGTTCAAGAACGAGTTCTCGAAACCGACACCCCGTAGGTCATCTAAGCTGTTATCAGAGAGCGTGGCGGAAGGGCTCTCGCAAGCGTTGTCGGCGTTCTGGATCTGCACGAAAAACATCATCAGGTATAGGACCAGCGTCGCGCAGAACCCGAAGAAGCCCGCGATCAGCACGAGACCATGCCGGGCGCCGTCATTCATCCGTGCCCGGAGGCTGGGAAGCGTCGGCAAACCCATAGAGGGACATCAACTGGCCGGCCGCCGCGTTGAGCGCCCTGTCGAAGGCCAGGAAACGGAGGTTATCGTTCTGCTCGCGGCACACGCACGCCGAGGCCAACTGCACGGCGTCGTAACCCCTCAACCCGTACCGGCGGGCAAGGCCACCAGCGAGCCGAACGAGCTGCTCCGAGACGGCGGGTTTGTCGTAAGTGCCCCACCGTTCGTCCAGGGCCGCGACGACGTTATCGTGCTCGTCCTCGGTCAGACCTTCTTCTCGCAGAAGCCGGGCGAAGGCCGCCCGCAGTTCGACGTAAGAAAGCATGGCAGTAGCGACCCCGGTACACTCCTCCAAGGCCTCCGCCACCTTCTCGCGGCCGGGCTCCCGAACGTACACCTTGACCAGCGCGGAACTGTCCAGGTACAGGATCAGCGCCGGTCTTCCAGCACCATCTCCGACGCCGTCTTTTGACCCCTGACGCGCGGCGCTTCCTCATACAGATACGCCCGCCGCGTTGGTCCCCCATCCTGGCCGATGGTGTACCCGCGCTGCTCCAGGTACTCCTTCAAAGCTGCTTGCATCAGCGCGGCGAAAGACGGGGAGAACTCGAGGTCGCGCCGATAGTGCTCCAGAGCTTCCTCTAGATCCCGTGGGATGCTGACCGTGGCGCGCCTCATGCCACGTAGTATAGCGCGCCCGCACCAATCGGTGCGGGATGCACGGCGATGGGTTTGCCGCCGCGTTCGGCGCCCGGGCGCTACTTGCGACCGTCCTTCGCTATCTCCTCGAAGAGGGCGTCGAAGATCTCGTCGCGGCCGACCTTGCGCAGGGGCTCGCCCTTGGAGAAGATCACGCCGTCGTCCTTGCCGCCGGCCACGCCGTAGTCGGCGTCCCTGGCCTCGCCGGGGCCGTTGACGATGCAGCCCATGACGGCCACGGTGAAGTGGTCCTCGAAATGCTTGAGCTTGTTCTCGACGTCGGCGGCCATGCCGATGACGTCGAAGCCCAAAGTGCGGGCGCAGCTCGGGCAGGCTATGACGTTCGGGCCGCGGTGGCGCAGGTCGAGGGCGGAGAGGATCTGGTAGGCCACCGGGATCTCCTCGACCGGGTCCTCGGCGAGCGAGACGCGGATGGTGTCCCCGATGCCGTAAGGCAGGAGCTGGCCGAGGGCGGCGGCGGTCTTTATGGCGCCGTTGAGCTTGGTGCCGGCCTCGGTGACGCCGAGGTGGAGCGGGGCGTCGGAGTGCTCTCGGAACCGGCGATTCGCCTCGACCATCTCGGGGACGTGGCTGGCCTTGAGGGAGACCTTGAAGTTGAAGAAGTCCATCTCCTCGGCGATCTCGACCTTCTGCAGGGCGCTGGCGACGAGGGCCTCGTGCTTGGGGAGGTCCCAGTACTTCTTCTCGACGGAGCCCGAGTTGACGCCGATGCGCATGGCGACGCCGGTCTCCTGGCACTTCTCGATGACCTGGCGGTAGCGGTCGTCGTTGCCGACGTTGCCCGGGTTGATGCGCACGCACGCGGCGCCCGCGTCGGCGGCGCCCAGGGCCATCCGGTAGTCGAAGTGGATGTCCGCGATCAGGGGCACCGGAGAACGCCAGACGACCTCCCGGAAGCCTTTCAAGGCCTTGGAGCCGTTCACCGAGACGCGCACGAGGTCGGCGCCGGCGGCGTTCAGGTCGTAGACCTGCTGGACCGTCGCCTCGACGTCGTAGGTCATGGTGTTGGTCATCGACTGGACGGCGACCTGGGCGTCGCCGCCGATGGGCACGTCCCCCACCTTGATCTGCCGGCTGGTCACCGGACGTTCGCGCACCGCTGCCTCGGTCATCTCACTCCCAAAATTTGCTCTCGCCCTGATTTTACTCCGGGATGAACGGCTGTCCCGAGAAGATTTTACTAAGGTCCGCGTAGGTTGCGAACACGAAGAGCATCAAGACCAGCGCCACGCCAAGCGCGGCGACCTTGCCCATCGTCTCGGGGCTCACCGGCCGTCCGAGCAATTTCTCCGCCGCGATGAAGAACAGGTGGCCGCCGTCGAGTGGCAGGATCGGCAACAGGTTGAAGATCGCCAGGTTCAAGCTGATGAGCGCGAGCAGCGGCAGAAAGAACCCCTCGCTCACCGACGTGCTCGCCACCGAGGTGATCCCCACCGGCCCGCTCACGTTTTTGAAGAAGGATTGCTGCCCGGTCACCAGCTCGACCATGAAGGCCAGGATCCGGCCGGTCACCTCGACGCACTGCTGCACCGCCTGTCCCACGGCCGCGAACGGCCCGTAGCTCTCCTCGACGACGACCGGCCGAACCCCAACGAGCGCCCGCTCCTGGTCGTTCGGGTCCGGCGTCCGCTCGGCCGTCAGCGCCCCCGAGACCTCGCGCCGCTCGCCGTCGCGCTCGTAGACGAGCTCGACCCTGTCGCCGGGCCGCTTGTCGGAGACGTCCGTGACGAACGCCGCCCAGTTCTTGGACCTCTCGCCGTCGACGGAGACGATGCGGTCCCCCTGCTGGATGCCCACCTCGGACGCGAGCGAGTCGGGCACCACGTCGGAGATCTCGGTGGTGGGCCGCGGCACGCCGGCCATGTACAGGCCGGTGAAGATCACGACCGCCGCCAAGACGTTCGCCATCGGCCCCGCCAGGATGATGAGCGCCCGACGCCACGGCGCCTTGGAGTAGTACGCGCCGGGCGACTGGTCCGCCGCGTCCACCTTCTCGACGCTCGCGTAACCCTCCATCCCCTCCATCTTGGCGAAACCGCCTAAAAGTATTATACGGAAAGAGTAGACGGTCTTGCCGAACTTTCTCTTGAAGATGGCCGGGCCGAAGCCGACGCCGAACTCGGGGACGTTGACGCCGACGGCCTTGGCGGTGAGCATGTGGCCTAGCTCGTGGATGACTACGAGCAGGATCAGTCCGAGGATGCCCAGGACGAAGGTCATCGGACGGACACCCCACCGATGCCGCGTCCGGCCTCTTCGCGGCCCCAGGCGTCGGCGGCGCGGATGGGCTCCATCCCGTCCAGCGCGCCGAAGTCCGGCACATCTTGCAAGACGCTCTCGACGGTGTCAGCTATCTGCAAGAAACCTATCCTCTTCTCTATAAAGGCGTCCACCGCGACCTCTTTGGCGGCGTTCAAGGCCACCGGGTGGGCGCCCCCGGTCCGGCCCGCCTCGACCGCGAGCGGCAGGCACCGGAAGAGGTCGTCGCGCGGCTCCTCGAACGTCCACGAGACGCCGTCGAGCGGGACGGGTTTGGCCGAGAGGTCCACCCTCTCCGGGTAGAGGACGCCGTAGGCGATGGGGAGGCGCATGTCGGGGGAGGCGGCGTGCAGCATGACGGCGCCGTCCTCGAAGAAGACGCCGCCGTGGACCACAGATTGGCGGTGGACTACCACGCGGATGTCGTCGTAGGGGACGCCGAAGAGGTGGTGCGCCTCGATGACTTCGAGGCCTTTGTTCATCATGGTTGCGGAGTCTATCGTGATCTTGGGCCCCATCTCCCACGTCGGGTGCGCGAGCGCGTCCGCGGGACCGACCCCTGCGAGCCGCGCGCGGTCGTCCTCGAAGAAGGGCCCGCCGGAGGCCGTGACCAAAAGGCCGCTGACCTCTTCCGGCTCGTGGCCCTGGAGGCACTGGAAGATCGCGGAGTGTTCGGAGTCCACCGGGATCAAGGGGTTCACTTTGGCGAGCGACATCACCCACTCGCCACCGGCGACGAGCGACTCCTTGTTCGCCAGGGCCACCCGATTGCCCGCTTTGAGGGCGGAGACGGTCGCGGCGAGCCCCGCGAAGCCGACGATCCCGTTCAGGACCACGTCCGCGGGGACCTCTGCGAGGCGCTCGGCCGCGCCTGGACCGCCGATGATCTGGGGTTCTAGATCTTCTAGAGGTCGCGGGTCGCCGGTCTCCAGGGCGACGAACGCCGGTCCGAACTCGGCGGCTTGCTCGCCCAGCAGTCTGGCGTCTCTGCCGGCGGAGAGGCCGACGACGTCGAAGCGGTCGGGGTGGGCGCGGACGACGTCGAGGGCCTGGCGGCCGACGCTTCCGGTCGAGCCGAGCACGGTCAGGCGGCGCTTCACGATGGTGGGGAGAATGGTGTCATACGAGCATCCAGATGTAGTATACCGCGGGCACCGTGAAGAGCAGGCTGTCGATCCGGTCGAGCACGCCGCCGTGGCCCGGCAGGAAGTTCCCAAGGTCCTTCACCGCGAGGATGCGTTTCAGCACCGACTCGAACAGGTCCCCGCACTGGCTCGCCACGGAGACGCCAACGGCCAGGATGATCGCCTTGGCCGGAGAATAGTCCAGGAACGCCAGGCAGACCGGCGCGACCGTGAGGACCGTCAGGAGGAGGCCCCCCATGCTTCCTTCGATCGTCTTGTTCGGGCTTAGAGACGGGGAGAGCAGGTGCCGGCCGAGGAAGCGCCCGGCAAAGTAGCCGCCGGCGTCCGAGATCCAGGGCCCGACCACCGCGATCAGGGTGAGGTAGACCCCCACGCTGGTATTCGGAAACAGCCGGAGGTGGGCGAGCGGTATACCGACCCACATCGCCATCAGCAGCACGGCAAGAACCGCCCGCAACGTCCGGGTGTCCGGCTTCCCCGCGAGCCAGAGCAGCGCCCACGGCAGGCCCGCCACCGCGCCCGCGAGGATGCCGGTCTTGCGGTAAGGGACGGAGAGGAGGACCGGGATCGCGCCGGCGCCGAAGGCCGCCACGAAGGGCAGGGGGTTCAGCGCGCGGGAGAGCTCGTAGGCCGCGCCGGCTATCAGGATGAGGACGACGGCGATGACGGCCGCCTTCCCGATAAGTATGGCGGCGAGCGCTATCGGCGCCAGCACGAGCGCCGTCACGGCCCGCCAGCGGAGCACGCTCTAGACGCCGCCCCGGCGCCGGGACCGGGTGGCGAAGGAGTCGAGGGCCCGCATGAACTCGTCCGGCGAGAAGTCCGGCCACAGAGTCTCGGTGACGTAGAACTCGGCGTAGGCGATCTGCCACAGCAAGAAGTTGGAGACCCGCAGCTCGCCGCTCGTCCGAATCACCAGATCGACCTCCGGCGCCTCCGGCGCGTACATGTAACGCCCGAAAGCCTCCTCGTCGACGTCCTCGGGCGGGATCCCATCTTCCACCATCCGCCTGGCGGCGTCCACGATCTCGGCCCGCCCGCCGTAGTTGAGCGCGATGTACACGTCGAGCCGGTCGTTGCCGGCCGTGCGCTCCTCGGCCTCCCGAAGCGACTCGAGCACCGGCGCGGGCAGTCCGTCCCGGCGTCCCAGGAAACGCAGCCGCGCGCCTTTCGCGTTGAGCTCGGGGACCTTGTCTTTGGCCGTTTCGAGGAAGAGGCGCATGAGGGTCTTGACCTCGGTCTGGGGCCGTTCCCAGTTCTCGGTGGAGAAGGCGTAGAGGGTGAGGGTCCTGACGCCGGCGCGGCCGGCGGTCTCTAAGAGCGGGGTGAGGACCTGGACGCCGGCGCGGTGGCCGGCGGCGCGGGGGAGCCAGCGGCGTTTCGCCCAGCGGCCGTTGCCGTCCATGATGATGGCGACGTGGCGTGGCGCCCGCTCCGGATCGAGGCGGACGCCGGCTGGCGGCTCGGCGGAGCCGACGGGGGCGTTTTTTTCGGCCGGTTCCAGCGGTTAGACCTCCAGAAGCTCGGCTTCTTTATCGGCGACGGCGGAGTCCACGCGCTTGACGTAGCCGTCGGTAAGCTTCTGGAGCTCGGCTTCGGCGCGGCGCTCGTCGTCCTCGGAGATCTCGCCTTCTTTTTGCAGCTCGTGGACGTCGCGCATCTCGTCGCGGCGGACGTTGCGGACGGAGACCCGGCCCTCCTCGGCCATGCCGCGGGCCATCCGGATCATGTCGCGGCGCCGCTCCTCGGTGAGCTCGGGGATCGGCAACCGGAGTATCTTCCCGTCGTTCTGCGGGTTGAGACCTATGTCCGCGTCCCGAATGGCCCGCTCGATGTCTTTGAGCGAGTTCGGATCGAAGGGCGTGACGGTCAACAGCCGCGGCTCGGGCACGCCGACGTTGGCGACGCTCCTGAGGTCCATCTTCGTCCCGTAGGCCTCGACCTCGATCCGGTCGAGAATCGACGGGTTTGCCCTTCCGGTCCGGATGGTCGCGAAGTTGTTCCTAACCGATTCAAGCGCGCCCTGCATCCTGCGCTCCGCCGCCGTCAGGTCGATGATGTCCGACACGTCAGCCTCCTCCGCCTTCGGCCTTGCCCTCGGACCCGTTGTTCGCGCCCCACACCAGGGAGCCCACACGCTCCCCCTCCAGAATCCGGCGCAGGTTCCCGGGTTTCAGTATATCGAAAACGACTATCGGCAGGTTCTCCCCGCTGCAGAGCGTCGCCGCCGTGTGGTCCATGACGGCGAGGTCGTTGGCGAGCAGGTCCATGTAGTTCAGGCGCTCCAACCGCTTCGCATCTGGATGCCGACGCGGGTCCTTGTCGTAGACGCCGTCCACGCGGTTCTTCGCCATGAGCAAGGCGTCGGCCCCGATCTCCAGAGCCCGCAAGGCCCCGCCCGTGTCGGTCGTGAAGAATGGGTTGCCGGTCCCGCCGCCGAAGATGACGACGCGGCCCTTCTCGAGGTGGCGCATCGCGCGGCGGCGGATGTAGGGCTCGGCGACCTCCTGGATCTCGATGGCCGTCTGCACCCGCGTCTCCACACCCCGACGTTCCAGCGCGGCCTGCAACGCCATCGCGTTGATGACCGTCCCGAGCATCGACATGTAGTCCGCCGTGGCGCCCTCGATGCCGAGCTC
The DNA here is from genome assembly GCA_964250345.1 of uncultured Rubrobacteraceae bacterium. Taxonomy (GTDB): domain Bacteria; phylum Actinomycetota; class Rubrobacteria; order Rubrobacterales; family Rubrobacteraceae; genus Rubrobacter_D. The sequence continues at coordinate 3,928 of CAXUFZ010000005.1, read as the reverse complement.
ATCCGCGACGTGCGAGCCGCGGAAGATGTTCCCGCCGCCAACGACTATCGCCATCTGCGCCCCCGCGTCGACGGCGTCAACGACGCCCTCGGCCGTCGAATCGAGGCTTCCGGGATCTATCCCGTAGCCGGTCTCCCCGGCGAGGCTCTCGCCCGAGAGCTTGAGGACGATGCGTTTGACGGGGCCGAGCTCCGAGAGCCCGGCCCCGTTGTTGTCTCCTGGTGTGGCCGGCTCCCCCAAAGTGTGCTTAGAGCTCGTAGCGCGTGAAGCGCCGGATCACGACGTTCTCGCCGACCCTCTGGATGGTGTCCTGGAGCAGGTCGCCGACGGTCTTGTCGGTCTCCTTGACGTAGGGCTGGGTGAGGAGCGCCTGCTCGCCCTCCCACTTGCGCATCCGGCCCTCGACGATCTGGGCCTGTATGTTCTCCGGCTTGCCCATCTCCGCGACCTGCTTCTCCACGATCCCGCGCTCCTCCTCGCGGGCCTCGGCCGGGATGTCCTCCGGCGAGACCACGAGCGGCCTCATCGAGGCGACGTGCAGCGCGACGTTGCGGACGAACTCCTTGAACTCCGGCGTCCGCGCCACGAAGTCCGTCTCGCAGTTGACCTCGACCAGGACGCCCACCCGGCCGTTGAAGTGGACGTACGCGTCGACGACGCCCTCGGTCGCCTCGCGGGAGCTCTTCTTGGCGGCTATCGCCTGGCCCCTCTCGCGGAGCACCTTGCGCGCGCCGTCCACATCGCCCTCGGACTCCTCGAGCGCCCGCTTCACGTCCATCATGCCCGCGGCGGTCTCCTCGCGGAGCTGCTTGATCTTCTCTATGGTGCTTGCCACTGCTAGTTGCTCTCCTCGTTCTCTTCGTTCCCCTGCCCGTTGGCGGGGGCTTCTTCCGTCTCCGCGACCTCCTCGACGACCGGCTCGTCGGAGGTCCCCTCGGCGCCAGGCACGTCGGCCACGGGCTCTTCCGCCCCCGGCTCGTCTGCCCCGACCACATCCTCCGGCTCCGCCACAGGCTCCTCGGACACAGTCTCTTCGACCGCAGGCTCCTCAGCCGCAGGCTCCTCGGGCGTGGGCTCGGCGCCGGCCTCCGCACCGGACCCGTTCGCCGGCGTATCGTCGGCTGTCGACTGTTCGTCGGCCGGGGGTTCGGGCGCCGGCGCGACCGCCTCCGTGGCGGCCTGGCCGTTGGAGCGGCCGGCGGTCGGATCTTCGACCTTCTCCGGTTCGGCGGCCTCGGTGAGTGGCTCCTCGTCCGTGACCATTGCCTCTTCGACGGCGGGCGGCAGCGGGCGGTCGCCGGGCGCCGCCTCCTCACCGCGGCCCTCGACTATCGCGTCGGCGACGAGGCGCGAGATCAGGCCGATCGAGCGGATCGCGTCGTCGTTGCCGGGGATGACGTAGTCGACGACCTCGGGGTCGCAGTTGGTATCCGTGAGCGCGACGACCGGGATCTTGAGCCGGTTGGCCTCCTTGATCATGAGCTCTTCGCGTTTGGGATCCACGACGAAGATGGCCCCCGGAAGCTTCTCCATCTCGGTGATGCCGGCGAAGTTGCGCCGGAGCTTCTGGTACTCGCGGTTGAGCGCGAACCAGTCCTTGCCGGTCTTCTCCTCCTCGGGCGTCGCCTCGACGCGCTCGGCGAGGTCCGTGAAGTACTGGATGCGCGGCAAGATCGTCTGGAAGTTGGTCAACATACCGCCGATGTAACGCTCGGCGACGTAGGGCTGGCCGCTCCTGATGGCCTGCTCGGCCAGCGGGATCTGGGCCTGCTTCTTGGTCCCCACAAAGAGGACCTCCCTGTTGGCCTCCGCGATGCTGCGAACGAACCCGAGCGCCCGCTCGAGCAAAGTAAGCGTCTGGTCCAGATCTATGATGTGAACCCCGGTGCGCTGCGCGAAGATGTAGCGCTTCATCTTGGGGTTCCAACGCTTGGCTTGGTGCCCGAAGTGGACCCCAGCCTCGAGCAGCTCTCGTATGCCTACGCGCTCGGTTGTGCTCTCCAAAACTCTTCCTCTCTTTGGTGGTTGGTAGCCTCCGCCCGCGCCTCGCAATCCGCCACCTACGTCTGGACGGACCACCACCCGGGTCGTATAGACCTCCGGCGGGCGTGCGTATTACGGACGATGACCGTACTTGCTGCTTCGTGGCAGCGCGAAGCCTTCGTCCGAACCCCGAAGATGTTAGCACAAGGGGTCCCCATCATCTAGGCAAGGGGGGCCGCGCTACGCGCTCACACCCTCTCGGAGACGCGAGGTCCGTCCGCGAGAGACCTACGAAGCCGCGTCAGGGAAGCGCGGAGAATCTGGGAGATGCGTCCCTCGGTAAGGTCGAGAGCGCGGCCGATCTCCCGCAGCGTGAGCCCCTCGTAGTAGTAGAAGGTCGTCACAACCCGCTCCTGCTCGCCGAGCCCCTCGATGGCGCGGGCCAGCATCCTTCGCACCTCGGCCCTCTCCGCCTCGGACTCGGGGTCGCTCGCAAGGCCGTCCGCGACCAGTTCGTGCAGGCCGCCGAGCGCCTCCTCGCAGCCAAGCTTGGCCTCCAGGGACCCGACCTGCGACCGGGCGACCCGCGCCAGGAACGTCCGGTGCTGCGCGTAGGGGACGTCCATCGCCCGCGCCACCTCGGGCTCCGTCGGGGTGCGGCCGAGGCTCTGGGCGAGGGTGAACCGGGTCTTTTCTATCGCCTGGGCGCGGAGCCTGGCGGTCCTTGGGAGCGGGTCAGCCTTGCGCATCTCATCCAGGATGGACCACCGGATCTTGGAGATCGCGTACGTCTCGAACTTGGCGCGGCGCGTGGGATCGTACGTCTCCACGGCGCCCAGGAGGCCGCAAAGTCCCCACGACACCACCTCTTCGAGCTCGATGGGGCCGGTGGCGCGCCCGGCGATCCTGTAGGCCACGTAGCGGACGAGCGGGGAGTAGTTGACGACCAGCCTGTCGCGCAACGCCCTGACCTCGCGCGCCACCAACCGGCGCTGCAGCGGGCAGGGGATCTCCCCGCGCGCCCGCTCCCTCGACCGGAGGTAGCGCGTCCAGAGCAGACCGACGGTGCGTCCCGTCACCGGACGGTCCCCCCGCCGGTCTTCCGGGCGAAGTTGCCCGCCGCGTCGCGCGCCACGTACCCCTTCAACTCCAGCAGGGAGAGCGCGCTCAGTACCCGTCGCATCTCCACGCCGGAGCGGCCGGAGATGACATCCGCGCCCGCCGCCCGCATCCCAACGCCCCCGAGCACCTCAGCCTCGTCGTGGGGCAACTCGGCGGGGATCTCCGGCAAGGCCGGCTGCGCTATAGCCCCCGCCGGACCGCCGCTCTCCCAGCCGCGCCCGCCCGTGACCGCCTCCAGAAACTCGTCGATATCCCAGAGAACTCCGGCGCCGTCGGCGAGCAGCTTGTTCGAACCCCGGCATTCCGGCGCGTCAGCCGGTCCCGGCACGGCCCAGACGTCCCGCCCGGCGTCCAGCGCGTGGCGGGCTGTGATGAGCGCCCCGCTCTTCTCGGGGGCCTCGACCACGACGGTGCACCCGCACAGGCCGGCGACGATCCTGTTCCGCGCCGGGAACCGCCACGCCAGCGGCGCCTCGCCCAACGCGTACTCCGAGACGAGCGCCCCGGCCGCCTTTACCCGGCCATACAGCCCCCTGTTGGCCCGTGGGTAGACGACGTCGATGCCGCAGCCGAGCACGCCCACGGTCTTACCCGACGCGTCGAGCGCGCCCTCGTGGGCCGCAGCGTCCACCCCGAGGGCCAGCCCGCTGACCACGCAGACGCCCCTCCCGGCCAGCGCGAGGGCGAGCCGCCGGGCAAGATCCAACCCGGAACTCGATGCTTTGCGGGAACCGACCAGCGCGACGGAGGGGCCATCGGGCAGCTCCCCGCTCACGAACAGGGCGGGCGGGGGGTCCGGGATCCCGCGCAGCCGGGCGGGGTA
>CAXUFZ010000004.1:0-33951 GCA_964250345.1 uncultured Rubrobacteraceae bacterium | reverse complement strand
GGTTGGGGGAGGCGGGGCGTGCGCGGGCGGTTAGAATGAGCGGGAGTATTCAGGGGAGGAGAGCGTTCTTTGCTGGCCGAGCAGCGGCGTCGGAGCATATTGGAGGAGTTGGAGCGGGCGAAGAGCGTGTCGGTGGCCGGGCTCTCCGAGAGGTTCGGGGTGTCGGACATGACGATCCGGCGGGACCTCGACGCGCTCTCCTCGAGCAATTTGTTGAGGAAGGTCCACGGCGGGGCGGTCCCGGTGGTTAGTAAGGCGGCTTCGGAGTTGCACTTCGCCGAGAAGCGGGAGCTCAGGATGCCCGAGAAGCAGGCCATCGCGGGGGAGGCTCTGCGCCTGATCGAGCCGGGCGACACCGTTGCTTTCAGCGCGGGGACGACGACCTGGACGATGGCGGCGGCGCTGCACAGCGACTGGCGGGACCTGACGTTCATCACGAACTCGACTAACATCGCGCTCACCTTGCAGGCGAACGGGTGGGAGCAGATCGTGCTCTCCGGCGGCATCTTCCGAACCCCGTCCGACGCGCTGGTCGGCTCCTACGCGGACAGGACCTTGAGCAACCTGAACGCCGACTTCCTGTTCCTGGGCGTCCACGGCATCCACCCCAGGTTCGGCCTGACCACGCCGAACATAGCCGAGGCCGAGACGAACCGGACCCTCGTCGAGGCGGCCCAGCGGGTCGTCGTCGTGGCGGACAGCTCCAAGCTGGGCGTCGTGGCGCTGGCGCAGATAGTCCCGCTCTCCCGGGCGGACTTTCTCGTCACCGACGAGGACGCCCCCGAGGACGCCCTCGACGCCCTGAGGCTCGCCGGCGTCGAGGTGATCGTCGCCGGCCCCCGCGGCTAGGGCGGCCCGGGACTAAGCCCCCGGCCGCTACCCGGCGCGGTGGGGTTCGAGGGCGGACTCGTCGAAGCGCAGCCCCGTGCCGGGCGTCTCCGTCGGGCGGACGCGGCCGTACGCAACCTTCTGGGGTTCTTTCAGGTAGGGATCCAGGGCGAAGGCGTGTTTCTCCAGGTAGACCGGATGCTTCGAGGCGCACAGGAGATGGGCGCTCAGCTCGTCGGTGTAGTGGCTGCTGGTCTGGAGGCCCGATTCGTCGGCCGTCTTTAGCGCCTTCAGGGAAGCGGTGATGCCGCCGTTGGTGATGGGGTCTATCTGCAGGACCTCGACCGCGCCCTCGTCGGCGTAGCGCTGGAACTCGTAAGGAGAGTGCAGGCTCTCGCCGACGGCTATGGGTACCCTGAGCTCCCGGACCATCCTGGCGTGGGCTGGGACGTCTTCGGGGATCGTCGGCTCCTCGTACCAGAAGGGGTCGTACTGCTCCAGGCGCCGGCCGTGCTCCAGGGCCGTGTCGGCGTCCCAGGCCATGTTGGCGTCGAGCATGAGGTCCACGCGGTCGCCGACGAGGTCGCGGACGGCGGCGACCCTCCGTACGTCCTCTTCGAAGTCCGGGCGACCGATCTTCACCTTCACGCCTGGGAGACCTCTCTCCATGAACTCTTCGACCTGCGCGAGCAGCGCGTCGAGGGGCTTGGGCAGGTCCACGCCGGAACCGTAGGCGGGGATCTCGCGCGGCTCCGCCCCGATCAGGGCGTAGAGCGGCTTCCCCTCGCGCTCGCCGCGCAGATCCCACAGGGCGACGTCGACGGCGGCGATGGCGAAGGACGCGAGCCCCCCGCGCCCGACGTATAAGAGCCGTTGCCACATGAGGTCCCACAGGCCCCCGATGTCGTCGGCGTCCCGGCCCACCACGAGCGGCGCGAGGTCGTGGTCGATGAGGGCCTTTACGGCCCGGCCTCCCCGGCCGATGGTGTAGGCGTAGCCGCGCCCCGTGAGGCCTTCGGCGCGGAGGGTGAGCGTGATCAACTCCTCCGTATCGATGTCGCCGTGGCCCGCGTCCCCCATCGGCTCCAGCGGCAGGCGGTAGTAAGCGGTCTCGATGCTCTCGATCTTCACGCGGGTCTTCTCCTTCGGTAAGCGGCTGGGTCCCTACTCTTCCCCCCGGCGCAGACGCCCGGCTAGGCGTTCGGCGGCGCGGTAGCACAGGGCGAACATCGTGAGCGTCGGGTTGACGCCGTGGCAGGTCGGGAAGACCGCCGTGCCGTAGACGTAGAGCCCCGGCGTGTCGTGGACACGGAGTTCGGGATCGACCACTGATGTGGCGGGATCTTCGCCCATGCGGCAGCCGCCCTGGTCGTGGCTGCTGAGCACGCCGCCGAAGCGTTTCCCGCGCCACACTTTGGTCGCGCCCATCTCGCGCAGGATCTCCTCGGACTTCGTCTCCATGAACTCGGCCGCGCGGTGCTCGTTCTCTTGCAGGTCGTAGGTGACGCGCACGACGGGCAGGCCGAGCCCGCTCCTGTCCCGGTGGCGCGGGTCGAGGTCGAGAAAATTGGCCCGGTACGAGAGGGTGTCCGGTTGGAGGCGGACAGCGGCCTGATGCTGCCAGCGGAGGACGTGGTCCTTGTACTCGGGGCCCCAGCCGCGGGTGTCGGGCGGGAGGGCCTCGCGGCTGATCTGGATGGGCAACCGCTGGTTCTCGACGTTCGGGGTCGCCCCCCCGATAAAGCCGTGCGGGGCCGAGTCGAAGTCCGCGGCCACAAAGTCGTCGAGGCCCCACATCTGCGCCGCCGGACCGGTGTGCGCGTTGAAGACGGTATCGGGGAAGAAGCCGTGGACGTCGGCCCACATCTTGGTCATGAAGTTCTTGCCGACCTGCCCGGCGTTGTTGCCCAGGCCGTCCGGGTGCCGGTCGTCCCCGGAGAGGAACAGGAGCCGCACGTTCTCGAAGGTGTACCCGCACAGGATAACGGTCCGCGCCTCCTGAACCCGCGACTCCCCATTGGCGTCCACGTACTCGACGCCGCTGGCGTGCCCCGCGCGGTCGGTGAGGACGCGGACGACCCGGCAGTGCGTCTTCAGGTCGAAGTTCCCGGTCGAGAGGGTTTCGGGGACCCAGGTGAGGGCGGGGTGCCAGCGCTCGTCGTTGGAGGGGCCGAAGCCGCCGCTCCAGGCACAGTAGCGCATCTGTGGGTAGCCGTTGTAGGGCTCGCTGTTGACGGCGACCGGCGTCGGGTAGGGGTGCAGGCCCATCGCCTCTGCCGCCCGGCGGAACATCTCGCCCATGCGGAAGGGGCGCACCGGCTTCATGGGGTACGGCTTGCTGCGCGGGAGGTAGGGATTGGCCTCGCCGTCGCCCGCGACGCCGATCTCGTACTCGACCCGCGTGTAGTACGGCTCCAGGTCGTCGTAGCCGACGGGCCAATCTACCAGGGTATGTCCTTCGGGGAGCGCGTCTTCCCCGAAGCTCTCGCGCACGTGGGTGAGGTACTCGAAGTGGTGGGGATGGTTGCGGCGCAGGGCGCCGCCCCAGTGGACGACCGAGCCTCCGACGCCGTTCATCATGCGCCCGAGCGTGAAGCCGGCCTCCCCGGTGGGCCCGTCCTCGCTGACGCGCCAGCGCGGCGTCTCGCTCAGGAACTTCGGCCCCATCCCGCCCCGGCAGTAATAGGCGGAGCCGAGCTCGTCCGGCACGAAGTCGCGGCCGGTACGCCAGGGCCCGGCCTCGAGGCCGACCACGCGAAGGCCCGCTCGGGCCAGGACCCGGGCCGCTAAAGCGCCGGCAGCGCCCACCCCCACAAGCACGACGTCGGCCGGGCCATCCGGGGCTTCGGCGCCGCGTTGGGGGTCGTAGCCGGGGATCTCCGTCGGCTCGCGGGAGGCGCCGTCGAGAGCGTAACCGACGTCGGCTAAGGATAGGATCCGGCCGCCCTTGGTTATGGGCTCCCCCGAGAGGTTCTCCTCGGCGGTGTTCTCCAGCCACACGCCCGTGTGCCCCAGGAGCCTCCACCCGGACTTGTCGCGGTTGCCGCCGTGGGCGGGGTCGGCGAAAAGCCCTTCTTGGAGGTGGGCACGGAGCATGTCGAAGAACTCTTCCTGCGGCGGGGCCCGGAAGTCCGGCAGCGCGCCCCGCTCCAGGGCTTCCAGCAAGGCGTCCTGACGTCCGGCGCCGCAGTCGGCGAAACGCGCGCCGTGGCGGTCCCTCGCGGCGCGGTCCAGCGTCGCCAGGCCGACCCGGTAGGCTTCGGCCTTGTCGTGGTAGGCGCCGGTCAGGGCCCGGTCGACGTAGCCGAGGACGCCGATCCGGTCGGCGCCGGGGCCGGACTCGTCGGCGGGGAAGAGGCGCTCGAAGATGGCCGCGGCCGTTCGCGCCTCGTGGGCGTTCAGGGAGATCAAGGCCGGCAACCGCTCCCCCATTCCGCCCTCCCGCTTCCCCATACCGCGGCCACGTTAGCAACACTTCCGGCGCGGGTCAACGCGGGAGGATGCGCGTTCCGGGGGCCTACCTCGCCCGCAGCCAGACGCGCATAGGCCCTGGATCGCGGTTCGCCCAGACGTGGTACGGGATCGCCGTAACCGTGGTCTTGCTGACATCTCTATCGTCTGCCCGGAGCGTCGCCGTGCGGTAGAGGCGTCCGGTCCAATCGTCGTCGGGGGGCGATACTTCGGCCTCCCCCGTGAGCACGACCACGCCGCCGAGCAGGTCGGGGCGATGTTCCTCCGACAGCGGCGCTTCGTCGGGCAGGATGAGGTCGCGCGGATCCAGGTCCGGGTTGTCCGCGCCCTCAACGCAGTAGAGGATTGGGCCCCGCGCCAGGGCGACGCGACCGGCGTCCCCGGCGACGTAAGGGTGGGCCTCCACGCGGCGGACGGACATCGGGAGGTGCAGGCGCACGGTGTCTCCCGGCTGCCAGACACGCCGGAGCTCGGCGTAGGAGCCGGGGTAGGTTGGTCCGGTGAACGGCGCGCCGCTCACTTCGATGGAGGCGTCCCTTTCGCACCAGGAGGGGATACGCAGCATCAGGGCGAACTCGCCAACGCTTTCGACCTGGATCTCCACGTCGCCGTCCCACGGGTAGCCCGTGCGCTGGGAGATACCGACGGCGTGGTCGCCGTTCAGGCTTACGTTCGCGCTGCCTGTCGCGTAGAGGTGGACCCAGGCGGCGTCGTTCGTGGCGGTGTAGAAGTAGCCGGGGATCGAGGATAGGAGGCGGGCCACGTTGGGCGGGCAGCAGGCGCAGCCGAACCAGGGCTGGCGGCGGTGGGAGCCCGTGTCCTCCAGGGGGTTCTCGTAGAAGTAATGGCCGCCGTCGAGGGAGACGCCGGAGAGGACGGCGTTGTAGAGGGTGTGCTCGATCAGGTCCGCGTACCGGGCGTCGCCCTCCGCCATCAACATCCGCCAGTTCCACATAACGCTCGCGATAGCGGCGCACGTCTCCGTGTAAGCCCGCGCGTTCGGCAGCTCGAAGTCCTCCCCGAAGGCCTCACCCTCGTAGCGCGAACCCAGACCACCGCTCACGTACATCCGCCGCGTGGTCATGTTCCGCCAGAGCCCGTGCAGGGCATCCAGCAGCGCCCCCTCCCCCGTCTCGGCATACACGTCGGCTGCCCCGGAGTAGAAGTACAGGGCGCGGACGGCGTGGCCGACGACCTCGTTCTGTTCGCGGAACGGCTCGTGGTCCTGGCTGTAGGACGGGTCGTGCTCGCCGTAGGGCTTGCCCAGCAGGCCGTGGCCGCGGGCGTCTACGAAGAACTCGGCCTGCTCCAGGTAGCGGCGGTTGCCGGTGACCCGGAACAGCTCGACGAGGGCCATCTCGATCTCCTCGTGCCCATCCACGGCCGACCGCTTGCCCTCGCTCTCGGGGCCGAAGGTGTCGCAGATGTGGTCGGCGAAGCGGACGGCGACGTCGAGGAGGCGCGTCGAGCCGGTGGCGTGGAGGTGGGCGACGGCGGCCTGGAACAGGTGCCCGGCGCAGTACATCTCGTGCAGGTCGAAGTTTGTCCAGCGCTCGCCGGCGCGCTCGAACGTGAAGTACGTGTTCAGGTAGCCGTCCGGCTCCTGGGCGTCCTCTATCTCGGCGATGGCGGCGTCGACCATCTTCGTGAGGTCGGGGTCGGGATCCGTGGCGAGGGACCAGGCGGCGGCTTCGAGCCACTTGTAGACGTCGGAGTCGTTGAAGTAGATGCCCTCGAAGCGGCCCCCCATCTTGCCCGACGCCTTGCGGAAGTTGTCCAGGCGGCCGGTCTCTTCGAGGTGGCGGTACTGGGAGGGCAGGGTTTCCTCACGATTCACACGCCGCCGCGGCTCCCAGAAGCCGTCCGCGATCCGGACGTCCGTCAGCGGCAGCGGCCTGAGCCGGGCGTGCGGGCTGTTCGAGGTGTCCACGATCACGGGCGGACGCTGCGTCGAGTCGAGCATGGATCTCCTCCTCTGAATGTCGTCGAACCCCCGAGCCTTGACGACGCCGTCCTCGCGGCGGCGCGCCCACGCCCAGCCCCCGAACCCTACGCAGGAGCCCGGGCACGACAACCCGGTCGCGCCCCCGGCAAAGTCTAGGGCAATACCCCGCCGGGGACCATCCGCGACGGCCACGGCACGCGCGGAGGATGCGCCCCTGCAAGTGCCATGAGGGCGGCGTCCCGTAGGCGCGTCGGAGGCTCTACGCTCGGATGCGCGCGAGCACCCCACGTCCTCCCGCGCACGACGTTTCGGCGGTTCCGTAGCCGGACGGCCGTGTAGAATTGCCCGAGCCATGACCGAGAGCCTTCTTGCCCAAGAGATCTTCTAAGCCTTCAGTCGGGAATTTGTTCGCCCCCGACGGCCCGCTCGCCTCCGCCAAACCCGGCTACCGCGAACGACCCCAGCAGGTGGACCTCGCCCGCGAGGTAGCAGCCGCCTTCAGGGACAAGGGCGTCCTTCTGGCCGACGCACCGACCGGCACGGGAAAGAGCCTTAGCTATCTCGCGCCCGCCGTCCTCTCGGGCGAGAAGGTCGTGGTCTCTACGGCCACCCTCGCCCTGCAGCACCAGCTCCTCACCGAGGACCTGCCGCCGCTCAAGAGCGCCGTCTCAAAACTCCTCGGCTACCCGGAGGACGAGGGGTTCTCGTACGCGGTGATGAAGGGTCGATCGAACTTTCTGTGCGGTCTGCGCCACGAGGAAACCCTGCGCCAGGGCTCCATCTTCGACGGCGAGCTCTTGGCGGGCCTGGACCGCTGGGTCGCAGAGACCGCGTCTGGCGACCGGGAGGATCTGCCCTTCCCGGTGCCCGCGGGGAAGTGGATGGAGGTCGCCTCCGACGGCGAGGACTGCGCGCCCAACGCCTGCCGCTTCAGGGACGGGTGCTTCTACTACGCCCACCGCGACCGCGCGGCCGAGGCGGACCTCCTGATCGTCAACCACGCCCTCCTCCTCGCCAACGTCGCCGCCGGCGGCAACATCTTCGACGTGGAGGGCCGCCACCTAGTCATAGACGAGGCCCACCGCCTCGAAGACGTGATGTCCGAGGCCCTCGGGGCGCGCGTCTCCTACGGGCGGGTACGCTACGTCGCCCGGCAGGCCAGCAAGAAGAGCGACGGCGCCACCGACCACGCCGACGGCGCCGTGATGGCCGCCGAGACGTTCTTCGGCGAGCTCGCGGAGGGCGGCGGGCTCGGCAGCGAACGCCACGCCCCTCCCTCCTACAAGACCCTTCTGGACGCCCTCGGCGCGACGAAGCGGGCGCTCGCGGCGGACCCGAAGGAGGAGGCGAACAACCTCGCCGGCATGGTCGGGAGGCTGGGGCGCGACCTGAAGTCCTTCTACGCCGAGCCGGAGGAGACCCACGTCTACGCCATCGTGCCCGGCAGGAGCCGCGACCCGGGCCGGCGTCCTTACCCGGAGCTCAGGAGCTGGCTGGTGGACACGGCGGAGGCGTTCAGGGAGTGGGTGCTGCCGCCCTTCGAGGGCGGCGGGGTGGCGCTCGCCTCGGCCACCCTGGCGAACGGCTCGGGCGGGGGTCGGTCCTTCACGTACGCGCGAAGCCGCCTCGGACTCGAAGAGGCCCCCAAAGGCAGGCGCGTCGCCGAGCACGCCGGGGAGGAGGTCTTCGATTACGCGGGGCGGTGTCTGCTGTACGTGGAGGCGGGGATCGGGGAGCCCACCCTCGGGACCGCCGACGCCTACGTAGAAGCGTGCGCGCGCCGTACCGAGGAGCTGGTGGACCTCTCACGCGGAAGGGCCCTGATCCTGCTCTCCACCTCCCGCGCCGTGAACGCCTTCCGCGAGACCTTCAAACCGCCCTACCCGGTCCGCTTCCAGGGCGACGACGCGCCGGGTAGGCTCGTCCGCTGGCTGAAAGAGACCGAAGGGGCGGTCCTGGTCGGCACCCGCACCTTCTGGGAGGGCGTGGACGTACCGGGCGATTCCGTCTCCCTCGTCGTCATAGACCGCGCCCCCTTCCCGCCGCCGGGCGACCCCGTGGTGGCGAGGCTGTGCGAGAGGGCCGGCAAGGGCTGGTTCAGGGAGGTCTCCCTGCCCAAGGCCCAGGTCGCGCTCCGTCAGGGCGCTGGAAGGCTGATGCGCCGCCCCGACGACCGCGGGGTGATCGCGCTGCTCGACCCCAGGATACGGTCGCGCGGCTGGGGCAAAAGCGTGCTAAAAGCCCTGCCCCCAGCGCCGGTCACCGGCTCGCTGGACGACGTGCGGCGCTTCTTCGCCTGACCTCCCCAACTTCTAGGGGTCGCAGGTCGAGAACCGGGATCGAAAGACCGGCATCCCGAACCTCGGCGAACGGACGAGACGAACGGTCCTCCAGGACCTCCGCGTTACCCAGAGAGGCCCATCCTCAAGACCGTTACGGAGCAGGACGGAAAAGCGTGATTCAAGGACGCGCCGGAGGCGTCCACGGAACGCTCGTTCACCCCGACGCGCTCTTGCCCGAAGTCGTTGACGTCCGCCGGGTCGTCGCCGGTGACCTCGTAGGCCGTGGCGGCGCCATCGAAGGCCGCGTCCGTTAGCTGGACGGTGGTCTCCACGGAATTCTCCGGGTCGCGGTTGACGACGACGAGGGTAAGGACGCGGCCGGAGGCGTCGCGGGTGGCGGAGACGTCGAGGACGTCGAATGGGCCCATGTCCGCGACGCGGTGGGGCCAGGAGGATGTCTCGGCTTCGAGGGCGTGTTTGTCGCAGTCGACGAAGGCGTCCAGGACCACCTCCTGCATGTGCTCGGCGCAGAGCCTGAGCGGGTGGTAGATGGTCTGGAGGAAGAGGTCCTCTTTGCTGGTGAAGACGGGGGCTATGACGTTGACCATCTGGGCGAGGTTGGCGATCTTGACGGTCCCGCAGTGGCGGGCGAAGACGTTGAGGTAGGTGGCGACCGCCAGGGCATCCGAGAGCGTGTAGCGCTCCTCGAGGCCGGAGGTCTGGTCGCGCTCGCGGAACCAGACGTTCCACTCGTCGTAGGCGACGTGGATGGGGTGCCCGATGCCCTGCTCGTAGCGGGCGCGCTCTATCATCGAGCGCACGACGCGCAGCGCCCGGTCGGCGGCGTGCGGGGCGAGCACGTTCGACCAGTGGTCGTCGCTGCCGGTGTAGATGTGGACGCTGTGGTAGTCCACGAAGGGCGCCAGGCCCTCGACGACCACCCGGTCCCAGTCCGTGACGCCGCTCAGGCCGCAGCAGACGAGCTCTATGGACGGGTCCGTCCAGCGCATCACCTTGGCGAACTCGCGGGCCTTCCTCACGTACTCTTCGGCCGTGAGAGCCCCGATCTGCCAGTCCCCGTACATCTCGTTGCCCAGACCCCAGTACCTGACGTTGAAGGGCTCCTCCTGGCCGTTCCGACGCCGCAGATTGGCCCAGTAGGTGTCCCCCGTGCCGTTGCAGTACTCGACCCAAGCCTGCGCCTCGTCCATCGTGCCCGTGCCCATGTTGACGCAGATGTACGGCTCGACGCCCAGGGTCCGGCAGTACTCGATGAACTCGTGCGTGCCGAAGCGGTTGGATTCCTCGCTGAACCACGCGAGCTCCGTCTTTCTTGGACGTTCCTCGCGCGGGCCGATGCCGTCCGTCCAGTGGTAGCCGGAGACGAAGTTGCCGCCGGGCCAGCGCAGGATGGGCATTCGGAGATCCTCCAAAGCCTCCAGAACGTCTTTACGGAACCCCCGCCCGTCGCTTAAGGGAGAGCCTTCGTCGAAGATACCGCCGTAGATGCAGCGTCCCAGGTGTTCTATAAAGCCGCCGAAGACCCTCCGGTCCAGCTCGCCTATCGTGCGTTCGGGGTCTATCTTTATCTTCGCCAACTCTTAATCCTTTCTGGAAGGTGTTCTATCCGCGACCTTCCCGCCGCACGACTCGCGCACGACGAGTCGGACCGGCAGGAGGACGCGTTCGGGCTCCTCGACCTCGCCCGCGATGGTGTCGAGCAGGAGCCGCACGGCGGTTTCCCCGGTCTCGTGGAAGGGCACTTGGACGGTGGTCAGCGGGGGTGCTGCGTGCGCGGCCAGGGGGACGTCGTCGCACCCGACGACGGCGACGTCCTCCGGGACCGCGAGGCCCCTCTCGCGCAGGGCACTCAGGACGCCGAGGGCCATCACGTCGTTCTGGGCGAAGAAGGCCGTCGCATCCGGGACGCGCTCCAGGAGGCGCAGCGTCGCCCCGTGGGCGCCGTCGGCCACCCAGTCTCCGCACGCGACGAGGTCCGGGTCGAAGGCAACGTCTTTTTCGGCGAGGGCCTTCTCGTAGCCTTCGAGCCTGCGGACCGTTACCTGGCGCTCCGCGGAACCCGTTATCGTGGCGATGCGGCGGTGTCCGAGGTCCAGGAGGTGGCGGGTGGCGAGGAGGCCGGTCCGGTGGTGGTCGGAGCCGACGAGGGAGATGCCGCCCCCGGGGACGCGGTGGATGCTGACGGCGGGTGTGGGGCCGCGCAGGAGCTCGCCGACGCGGGCGTCGCGCTCCATCTGGGGGGCGGCGGTCAGGATGCCGTCCACGCGGCGTTCGAGGAGCATCTGGAGGTAGCGTTCGGCGTCCGTGCCGTTGGCACCGACGTTGCCGATCAGGACGGCGTGCCCCCGGCGCCGCGCCTCGCGCTCGGCCCCCACCACGAAGCGCGCCAACTGCGCGTCGTCCAGGTCGGTGGCGACGATGCCTATGGTGAACGTCTTCTGTGTGACGAGGCCACGGGCGACGGCGTTCGGGACGTAGTTCAGCTCCCGGGCGGCGCGCAGAATGCGCTCCCGCGTCGTCGCCGAGACGGTCCCCTTGCCGTTCAAGACCTTGCCGGCCGTCTGGAAGCTCACGCCGGCTTGTGAGGCGACGTCCCGAAGCGATGCGTGTGACAGGGAGGTTCTCCTTCTGGTGCCGCTAGCCCTTCAGGCCCGAGCTTGCGATGCCCTGGACGATCTGACGCTGGAAGAGGAGAAAGACGATCAGGAGCGGCAGGCCGCCGAGGATCGCCGAGGCCATGATGTCCGCGTAACGGACTCCGAAGGTGCTCTGCACGGTCGCCAACCCCACGGGGATCGTCATCTTCTGCTCGTTCGTGAGGACGATGAAGGGCCAGAGAAAGTTGTTCCAGGCCTGGACGAAGGTGAAGATGGCGACCGCGGCTATGACGGGCCGGCTCAGGGGCATCCAGATCTGCCAGTAGACCCGGAAGCGGCTCGCCCCGTCCACGATGGCCGCCTCCTCGAGCTCGTGCGGGATGCCGTCGAAGAAGCGCTTGAAGATAAAGACGGCGGCGGCGGAGGTGATCTGGGGCAGGATCAAGCCCCAGTAAGTGTCCACGAAGCCGAGCAACTCCATCTCGATGAACAGCGGCACCACGAGGACGGGCGGGGGGATCATGATCCCCGCCAGGATGATCCAGAAGATCACCTTGCTGCCCCGGAACGGCACGCGCGAGAAGGCAAACGCGGCCATGCTGGCGAAGAGCACGACGAGCGCGGTTATGGCCGAGGCGGTGAGGACGCTGTTGAAGAACCAGCGCACGATGTTGCCGGCGGCGAGCACTTGGGCGAAGGACTCCAGCGTGAACCCGCTGGGCGGTATCCAGGTGATCGGGACGATCGTGGTCTCGCTCTCGGTCTTGAGCGCGGTGTCCACCGCCCACGCGAGCGGTATGAGCCAGACGACGGCGAACAGGACGAGCGTCCCGAAGGCGAGCCAGTTGCCGAACCTGCGCTCCCTGCGGGCCCGCGTGGTGGTCTCCTGCGCCTCGCCGGGCGTCTTGGCGGTCGAGACGGCCATCAGGCCTCCCTCCGGCGGTTGACGAACACGAACTGGAGCACGCTGACGGTCACCACGATCAGGAAGAACGCGTAAGACATGGCCGAGGCGAAGCCGACGCGGTAGGACGTGAAGCCCTGCTCGTAGATGTACATGATGGAGGGGCGCGTGGTGTCGAGGTTGAGGCCGTACTGGGTGTTCAGTATGTAGACCTGGTCGAAAAGGTTGAGCGAGGCCAGGATCTGCAACGCCACGACCAGCGTCGTGGTGCGCGCCAGGAGCGGCAGGGTTACGAAGCGCGTCGCCGCCCACGAGCCGGCCCCGTCGGTGGCCGCCGCGTCGTAGAGCTCCTGCGGGATCTCCTGCAGTCCGGCCAGGTACAGGATGAAGTTGAGGCCGATGGTCCACCACACGGTCGCGATGACGACCGAGATCATGGCGACGGCCGGGTCGGAGAGCCACGCTATCTCGGGCAGGCCGATAAAGGTCAGGGCGCCGTTTATGAGGCCGAAGCCGGGCTGGTAGATCCAACCCCATATCAAAGCCACCACGGAGACCGGCAGCACGTAGGGCGCGAAGAACGCGAGCCTGAAGAGCCACCGCGCCGGTATCGCCCGGTTGGTGAGCATGGCGAAAACGAGCGCCAGGATCACCAACGGCGGGGTGCTGAGGAGGGTGAACAGAACGGTGTGCCACAACGAGCTCCAGAAGGTCGGATCTCCGAGAAGCTCCGCGTAGTTTTGAAGCCCCACAAACTGCGAGATGCCCGCCCCGACGAGGCTCCAGTCGGTAAAGCTCATGTAGAGTCCGAGGAGCACGGGCGCGATGAAGAAGATCAGGTACGCCAACGCGAAGGGCGCCACGAAGAGGTAGCCCGCGAGGTCCGTCTGTCTCCGGGCCTGCGCGGAGTTGCTGTGCTTGCTCTGTACCGTCTGAGTCGCCATTCTCCCCCCGCTACTCCGGCCCCGGCCTGGGCGTGTGCACGAGCGTCTGCAGGGCCCCCCGCATCCCCGAGACGGCCCCCTCCGCGTCCACCCGGTCCGACATCGCGCCTATGAGGAACGGCGTGACGACCGTCTCCAGGCTGGATCCCGCGCCGCTGAACCAGGCGTCGGGGTAGGGCACGATCTCCGTGGCGACCCCGGCGTAGTTGGACTGCGGCGTGAGGCTCGTGTACCGCTCGCTCTCTAGGACGGGCCGGAACGCCGGGATGTGCCCCCCCTGCGCCCACACGAAGCTGTTACGCATCATCGAGCTAATAAACTTGAGCGCCCCGTCTATGGCCTGCTCGTCCCCGGCTATACCCCTCGGCACGACGAAGGTGTGCCGGTCGCCGAAGGCCTGGCGGGTCCCGAAAACGTCCGGGAAGCGGGCCATGCTGAAGGGCATCTCCGCCTCCTCGAAGGTGGTCACCTCCCACTCGCCGTTGAGGTGGAACCCGGCGTTGGCGTTCTGGAACTCGGCCACGGCCCCGGCGTAATCCTGGCTGGCGGGCACGACCTTCGCGCCGAGCGTGAGCTCGCGCATGAAGTCTATGGCCCTGGCCGCCTTCTCGTCGTCCAGCACGATCTCCGACCCGCCGGACGCGAGCACTTCCCCGCCCTGCTGCCCGTAGAGCGTGGAGAAAAACCGCCAGGACGTCGCCGCGTCCGTCACCCCGAGCGACACGCCCTGGGCGCCGGTGACCTCCATCGCCGCCCGAAACGCCTCGGTGAAGGCGTCGGGACCCCGCGTCTCCTTCAGGTTGCCGTCGGAGTCCAGCAGCCCGGCCTTCTCGCAGACTTCGGTGTTGTAGAAGACGACGAAGGGGTGCGTGTCGAGGGGGATGGCGAAGATCTCACCCCCGTACCTCACCCCGTCGAGCACCTCGGGCAAGAACTTGTCCGGCCCGATGCCGTACTCGGAGAGCATCTCCGGGTCGAGCGGCTCCAGAAGGTCCGCCGGGGCGTAGGCGGGCAAGCGCGACTGGTGCAAGACGCCGACCTCGGGCGGCCTCCCCCCCACCGTCGCCATCGAGAGCTTCGTGTAGTAAGGCCCGCCCCAGGCGAGCGTGGTGGCGCTGAGCTCGATGTTCGGGTTCTCCTCGACGAAGGTCCCCTGCATCTCCGACAGCCGCGCCCCGTCCCCGCCGGCGAACAGGTTCCAGAACCTGATCTCCCGCCCGCCGCCGGACCCCGCGCCCGAACACCCCGCGAGCGCCAGACCCCCGAAGGCCGCCGCGGTCCCGGAGAGAAAACTCCGGCGGCTGATCTTCCGCGCGCGGCGGCGCGCCACGGGACCCTCCGCGTAACCCATTCCAAACCCCTTTCGGCGAACGCTCGCCTTCCCTGGCGGCATCCTAGCAGCGCGGGGAACACCGGTCAATAACGCACACGAACCCACACGCGGCCACGGGTCCGCGCCTCAGGTACGGGGCTCGCGGGCCGTGATCCCGCGTATACGGGCCAGGTCCGCCTTGGGCTCCCTGTCGCAGGTCAGCAGGCCGTTGACCTCCTGCTCTATGTCCGTGAGCTGCGTGTAGCAGAAGCCCCGGACGGGCGCGCAGGCGAGGAGGGCGTCCACTACAGCCTCGTAGCGTTCGAGGAACTCTTCGGCGTCGGCGACGGTGGTGTAGCCCCAGCCCCCCTCCTCCTCGGCGAAGGCGATGCCGCCGAACTCCGTGACGAGGATGGGCTCGCCCCGGTATCCGTGGCCGGGGACGTAGATGCGCCGGTTCGCGGGCGCGGCGGCGACAGAGGACTCCGCCGTGGCGAAGGTTTCGGCGAGGGTGGCGGCGTCGCGGTAGTCGTGGATCGCGCATAGGTCCGTCAGCGCGTGCTCCCAACCGTCGTTGGAGACGACGGGACGGGTCTGATCCAGGGACCGTGTCAGATGGTAGAGGGCAAGCAGGTGCTCGCGCTGGTCCGGTTCGGACTCGAGGTTCGGGACGCCCCAGCTCTCGTTCATCGGCACCCAGGCGACGATGCACGGGTGGTTGTAGTCGCGCCGGACGGCCTCCTGCCACTCGGCGGTGATGCGCCGGACGTAGTCCGGGGAGTAGCCGTAGGCGTTCGCCATCTCGCCCCAGACGAGGAGGCCTAAAGTGTCGGCCCAGAACAGCCAGCGGGGGTCCTCGACCTTCTGGTGCTTGCGCGCGCCGTTGAAGCCCATCTCTTTTGTGAGCTCGATGTCCCGGCGTAGGTCGTCGTCCGTGGGGGCGGTGAGGAGGCCGCCGGGGAAGTAGCCCTGGTCGAGGACGAGCCGCTGGTAGTACGGGCGGCCGTTCAGGTAGACCTCGCCGTCCCGCGTCTCGATCTTGCGCATCCCGAAGTAGCTCTCGACGGCGTCGAGCGTGGCGCCGGCGGCGTCCAGGAGCTCCAGGCGCAGGTCGTAAAGGTTCGGTTCCTCGGGGCTCCAGAGGGAGAGGCCCATCCGGCTGTCGATGTGCGACGTGTCGGGGGCGTCCACGCGCTGGACCATGGAGAGGCGCCGGTCGACGAGCGCCGAAGCCACCCGCACCGTCTCTTCGAGCACCGGCGTACCGTCAAGCTCGACCGCGACGCGGAGGGACATGCCGGGCTCGACGCCCGCGAGGGAGATCCTCGCGTCCGCGCAGCCGGCGTCCACGTCCGGGGTCAGGCGCAGAGAGTCAATCCTGGATCGGTTCACGGGTTCGAGCCAGACGGTCTGCCAGATCCCGGTGGTGCGGGTGTAGAAGATCCCCTCGGACTCCTCCTTCCAGTACTGCTTGCCGCGTGGGATCGTGATGTCCCGGCTGGGGTCCTCCGCCCGGACGACGACCACGTTCTCCGAACCGTCCAGCGCGCGCGTCACGTCGGCGGAAAAAGGCGTGTGCCCGCCCTCGTGCGAGGCGACGTGGACACCGTTGACCCAGACCTGGGTCCGGTAATCCACAGCGCCGAAGTGAAGCAGCAGTCGTTCACCGCCGGGCGGGGCCTCGAACGTCCGGGCGTACCAGACGACGTCGTGGAAGGCCGTCTCACCGATGCCGGAGAGCTCCGACTGGTAGCAGAAGGGGACGGTAATCTTCCGGTCGAAGGAGGAACCGCTAGTGTCTTGCCAGCCTTCGGCGAGGCCGACGTCGTCGTCGTCGAAGGCGAAGCTCCATTCGCCGTTCAGGTTGGTCCAATCCTCCCGGCGGAACTGCGGGCGCGGGTACTCGGGACGCGGCGCGGTGCTCAAGAATGTCCTCCCCTTCCGAACGGTGAGCCGTCGACGCGAGAATATACAGGCGGGGGCGAGCGTTCGCCAGGGCCCCGCCTACCGCACGCGCTGGACGGCGTGGTTGGCGAAGAGGAGATCGTAGCCGGCGTCGCGCGTTGCCGCGCCGATCCGGTCGTCGTCGCCCAGCGCCATCCCGGCGTACCAGGCGAGGGAGGAGACCTCTGCGCCGGAGAACGCTTCGAGCTCGGCCTTGGAGCCGGCGGCCTCGTGGGTCAAGGACCGTGGGGTCGGGTCTTGCAGGGAAGAGGAGTGGGTGCGCGTGTGGGAGGCGATGACGTGGCCGCGGTCTGCGAGGTCCCGGATCTCTGCGGCCGAGAGCGCCAGGCGTCCGTCTTTTGGCATCTCATCCTCTGCGTAAGGCAGGTCGATGCGGTGGGCGTCGGCGAAGGCGCGCTGGCGTTCGGGGGGAGAGGAGATCCAGCCGGAGACCAGGAAGAAGCGCCCGATCAGGCCGAGCCGGTCGAGAATGGGCGCCGCGACCTCGTAGTTGTCGCGGAACCCGTCGAAGAAGCTGACGATGACGCCGGGCCTGTCGTGCAACCACTCGCCGCCGAGGAAATTCTTCAAATCCTCGTCGGAGACGGGCGCGAAGGTCTCCGCGAGCCGCGCGAGCCGCGCCTCCAGGTCGCCGGCCATCCACCGGGGCGTCGCGTGAAAGTTGACCACCCTGACGTAGCGCCCCTCGGCCAGCGCCCGGAACTCACCCTCCTCCCCGCGCCGCGCGCCGACGAACGGCGGGATCGGCGGGAAGAAAGACTGGTCCGCCAGCCTCTGCAAGGACCACGCCACGCCGCCGGGCCAGGCCTCGCGTTCGGCGGAGGAGAGGCCATGATGGATCCCCTCCGCCGCCGCGGCCAACGCCGCGCCCTCGACGTCGGAGCCCGCGGGACGCCGCGGCCCTTGCGCGTTCGCGTCGTCGAGCATGAGGTACGTCTCGGCGCCCCTGGCGGCGAGGGCCCGCCACTTTTCCCGGCCCTCCCGGTGCATGATGGCGGCGATGTTGTCCCGGGGCCTCGGGCGGGTCCGTTTCGTTTCGGTGGTCTCTTGCGCGCGAGGGCGCTTCCCGGCGGCACGCCTCGCGACCAGGCGCCTCCAGGTACAGGTTAGTGGGCGGAACCTCGCGGCGTCAAAGGACGCCGGCGGCGACGAGGGCGGGGAGGTGGTGACCCGGTTCGCGGTAGAGCGGGTACAGACGTCCGACCTTCCTGTCGAGCGCCCCGACGTCCAGCCAGGGCTCCGGGCCGAACTCCTCCCGCTCCGCCTCCGGCAGCAGTACCCGGCGGGCGTCGGGGGGTGGATCTTGCGTGCCGACGAGGTCGTCGTCGCGGCGGAGCATCCGGCGGAGGTTGCGGGCCCCGATCCTCGCGTAGCTCGCCGTCTCGACCTCCAGCCCGGGCACGATGGCTTTGATGACGTGAACCTTTCCGCCAGGCGGCGAGAGATCTACGTAGAGGGGATCCAGGTCGCCCTCGCGCAACCGTCCGGCCACGAGGTCCGCCATGGACTCGTCGTCCGACGCTGCGAATTCGGGGAGCGAGGTGAAGTCCACCTCCGAGCGCACGGCGAAAACCGGGTCTTCGAGCAGTTCGCGCATTTCGTGGGCGCCGAGGCCGAGCCAGGCGACAGACTCCCGCAGCGCCCGCTCTTCCTCGCCCTCCAGCGTGGCCGCCCGGAGGAGACGGGCGACGGTGAGTGCCGGGGAGACGGCGGTCATGCGTGAGAGGGGACCGTTGCTGAAGGGTTTGCGCGAGCGGCCGGCGACGAACTCCATGAGCGCTTTTTTCAGCGCCTTCTCGCGGTCGGGGTCGGCGGCCTCGCCGCAGGCGGAGAGCGCCAGCGGATGCGGCGCCCGTTCCGGCTCGCGCTCGGCGCCGACGACGTAGAGGTTCGCGATGCCGAAGTCCGTCGAGGCGAGCTTGACGGTAACGTCGATGCCGGCGCGTTCGAGCCTCTCCAGGAGATCCAGCGTCTCCCCGTCCCGTACCCCGTCGAGCGTGATGCCGACGCCGAGGTCGAGGGCCCGGTAGGTCGCGCTGTTGCCGTCGCGCTGCACGAGCTCCAGCAGGCCGTGTGCGAAGGCGTGCTCCACCGACGGCCCGGCCCCAAGCCCGTTGTTCACGGGCAGTATGAGCCACTCAGTCCCGTCCTCGCGGATATCCCCGGGTGTGGCGGCGACGAACTCCAGCGGCACGAGGACGGGCTCGTCTGTGGCCCACCGCCGGGCCTCGACCCAGAGCAGGGGTTTGTCAGGGGAGTAGCCGCTGCCGGCCGGGAGGCAGAGGGTCAGCGGGTCGATTACGCCCTCGGGGCCAAGCTCGAGGAGAAGATCGCCGTATGACGCGCGGCGCCTCTTGAGGAGCTTTATAGCGCGGCCGGCAGAGACCATCTCGGAGAGTTCGCCGAAGGCCCCGATGGCGGCCCGCTCGTCCGAGGGGCCGAAGCCTATGCCGTTGTGGATCCCGCCGTCGGCGCCGAAGAGGTCCGCGGACCATACGGGCAGGCCGAGGCGGTCGAGCGGGTCCAGCGGGTAGGCCAGGACCTCGCCCTCGGGCAGGGCGTTCCGGTAGGTCGAGATCGCCGGGTCTTCCGGCGGCGGGCGGTGAGGCGGGTCGAAGGGCGGGACCGTCACAGGCTACTCTTTCAAGGAGCCGCCGAAGACCCCGGAGACGATGTACTTCTGGAAAAAGAAGAACAGCAGGATCAGGGGTATCAGGCCGATAGCCGAGGCCACCATGATCGGGGCGTACTCCACCCCGCCACCCTGCCGCTGGGCGAGGTTGGAGAGCATGAGCGGGTAGGTGAACTTCTCCGGCGTGCTCATGACGACGAGCGGCCACAAGAAGTTGCCCCACTGGCTCATGAACGTGACGATGCCCAGGGCGGCGCACGCGGCCTTCATGTTCGGGAGTACCACCCGGAAGAAGACCCCGAGCTCGCCGTTGCCGTCGATGCGGGCGGCGTCGAGGAGGTCGTTCGGGAAGCCCATCATCTGCTGGCGCATCAGGAAGACGCCGAAGGCCGTCACCAGGTACGGGACCGTCAGGGCCAGGTAGCTGTCCACCCAGCCGAGTTGCACCATGATGACGAAGAGGGGGATGATCATGATCTCCGTCGGCAGCATCAACGTTCCAAGCACCACGGCGAACATGAGGCCGCGCCCGCGGAACTGGAACTTGGCGAACGCGTACCCCGCGAGCGCGGAGAGCAGCACCGTGCTCACGGTAGTCACGCCCGCGACGAGGATGCTGTTCAGGAGCGCCCGCAGGTAGGGCGCGGACTGGGAGAGCACCTCCAGGTTGCCGAGAAGGTCGCGGCCGGGCAGGAGGCGCGGCGGGCTCTGGAAGATGTCCGACTCCGTAAGCGTCGCGGCCGTGACCATCCAGTAGAACGGGTAGATGGTGGCCAGAGCCCCCACCCCGAGAAAGATGTACGCCAGCAGCCTGGCCGGCTCGCTCCGGCGCTTCTGCGTCTTGTCCAGCGTCATCTAGACCTCCCCCCAACGCGCGAGGCGTAGCTGGGCGTAGGAGATGACCGCGACTATGGTGGCGAGCACGTAGGTGCCAGCGGCGGCGAGGCCGAAGTCGAAGCGGTCGAAGCCCGTCTCGTAGATGTAGAAGAAGCTCGTGAGCGTCGCGTTGCTGGGCCCCCCGCCCGTCAAGATGTACGGCTCCGTGAAGAGCTGCAAGGTCCCGATGGTGCCGAGCACCACGCAGAAGAGCAGGACCGGGCGCAGGAGGGGGACCGTGATGCGGAAGAACTTCGTCAGCGTTCCGGCGCCGTCCACGCTCGCGGCCTCGTAGAGGTCTTTGGAGATGTTCTGAAGGCCAGAGAGCAGGATCACGGCGTTGTAGCCCGTCCACCGCCAGGTCAGGGCTATGATGATCAGGGCCTTCGCCCAGAACGGGTCCGAGCGCCACGGCACGGCGTCGAGCCCGATCAACTGCAGCGCCTGGTTCACGACGCCGTAGCGCTCGGAGAAGATCAGGGAGAAGACCACCGAGTACGTCACCAAATCTATCGCGACCGGCAGGAAGAAGGCCATCCGGAAGGCCGCCTTGCGCCTCTTGCCCAAAAAGTCCGAGTCGATTACCGAGGCGATGATCGCGGCCAGCCCGATCATGAGCGGCACCTGCACGATAAGGATGATCCCGGTGTTCAACAGCGACTGGAAGAACACCGGATCGCCGAGCAGCCTCTCGTAGTTGTTGAACCCCGTGAAAAAGACGCGCCCGCCGCTCAGGGTTCCGAAGCTAAGGGCCGCCGAGTAGATGACGGGGTAGAGGATGAACGCGGCGAACAGCAAGAAGAACGGCGCGACGAAGACGTAGGGGGCCACGGCCGACCAGCCGGAGCGCGGTCCCCTCTTGCGGGAGCTCACGGAAGCCATGGTCTACGCCACCTCCAGCCCGGTGGCCGAGGCGGCCTGTTGCTCGGCCTGCGCCATCGCGTCCCGGGGCGTCGTCCCCGCCGTGAGGACGGCCGAGTAGGCGTCCATCAGCGGGTTCTGGAAGTCCAGGAAGTTCGGCCCGTAGTCCAGGGCCGCCACCCCGCGGGCGATCTTCGTGAACTTCGGCGCTACCGCGAACCCGAAGTAGGGGTCGGGCTCGTTGAACGCGTCCGTCTCCCAGTAGGGTTCCCACGAGGGGAAGAGCCCCTGCGCCCACGACTCCGCCTGGCCCTCCCTGGTGAGCAGGGCCGACTCGATAAAGTCCCAAGCGGCGTCCACCTTCTCCGACTGGGCGGAGATGACGAGGACCGAGCCGCTCAGGGTCGCCTCGCGCGAGCCGCCCCCCGTGAAGGCGGGCAGCGGGATCACGTCCCAGTTGCCCCTTTGAGCTTTGCCGCCGGCGGTCTTTATGGTGCCAACGTCCCAGGCGGCGCCCATCAGGGTGGCGGTGTCGGAGTTGGTCACGACCCGGCTGTACTCCTCGGGGGTCGGGGTGTCGGCGGCGATCTCCTCGTTCACGAAGCGTTCGAGGAGGTCCATGGCGTTGTAGCTCTTCTGGTTGGTGAAGTCGATGCTCGTGTTCGCCCCGTAGAAGGAGCCGCCCTGCTGGTTGAGCAGGATGTGATAGTGTGACGGGTTGGTCCCCCCGCCCGAGGCGTCGAACGCCGTCATCTTGGCCCCCCCGCCGACCCTGTTCTCCAGCTCCTTGCCCGCCTCGATGAAGCCGTCGTAGGTGGCGACGTCTTCCGGGCTTACGCCCGCCCTCTGGAAAAGGTCCTTGCGGTACCACAGGCCCACCGGCCCCATATCCCAGGGCACGCCGAAGAGCTTGCCGCCCTTCTCCGAATTCGCGAGCGGGGCTTCGGCGAACTGGTCCCGGTACGACTCCATCCTGTCCGTGACGTCGACGAACTGGTCCGGAAAGCGCATCATGATGTTCTTGAAGTCCTGCTGGGCGATGGAGAACACGTCCGGGGCCCCGGAGCCGGCCACCAAACGCGGCACGACCTGCTGGTAGTCGATGGTCATGGCCTGCATCTCCACTTCCGTGCCCGGACGCTTCTTCTTGAAGAGCGGGATCGTCGCCCGGAGCGCGTCGTCGGCCACGTCCCACGTCGCCACGGTCAGGCCCGGGCCGCGCGACGAAGGACCGCACCCGGCCAGCGTCCCGCTCCCGAGGAGCGCCGCCCCGGCCAGCCCGGCCCCGCCGAGCCTCAAGAAATCGCGGCGGTTCATGCCGCCCCCGTTTACCCAACGGCCTTTCTTCCTCACCGCCACGAAGAGCCCCTTCCGTTCGGTTGCGCGAAACATCCCGGTCTTTCGGGATGTATGCTCATTCTTGTTCAGTCAGAAACGAACTTATGTGTTAGGGGCTACTCCCGCCGCTACCAGAGGTGGTGGACCTGAGGCCGGATCGAGGCATCGTAGACTTCTTTCGCCCGCTCCATCGCGGCGTCGGAGAGCGGGGGCAGGTCCGCGGCGTCCACGTTGTCCTCGACCTGCGCCGGGTTCTTGCCCCCGGGGATGGCGCAGGAGACGGCCGGGTGCATCAGGATCCAACGCAAGGCGAACTGCGCCAGCGTCGCCCCCTCCGGCACGAGCTCCTTGAGCTCCTCTGCGGCTTGCAAACCCGTCTCGAAGTCCACGCCGGAGAACGTCTCGCCCTTATCGAAAGCCTCGCCGTTGCGGTTGAAGTTTCTGTGATCGCCCTCCTCAAAAGAGCGGTCCGCGCTCATCTTGCCCGAGAGCAAGCCGCTCGCCAGCGGCACGCGCGCCAGGACGCCGATGTTCCTCTCTTCCGCTATCGGGAAGAACTCTTCGGCCGGCTTCTGGCGGAAGATGTTGAAGATGATCTGGACGGTCTTCACGCCGGGATACTCCAGCGCCATCCGCGCCTCCTCGACCTTCTCGACGCTCACGCCGTAGTTCTTGAGCTTGCCTGCCTCCTGCAGCGCGTCCAGCGCCCCGAACGTCTCGTCCTGGCGGTACGTTTCGGTCGGCGGGCAGTGGAGCTGGAGCAGGTCCAGAGCCTCCACACCGAGGTTCTCCAGGCTGCGCTCGACGAAAGCCGTGAGGTTCTCCGCGTTATAGCCCTCGGCCGTGTGCGGGTCGAGGCGGCGGCCGGCCTTGGTGGCGACGAAGATCTCGTCGCTCGGCCGGTCTTTCAGGAGGCGGCCGATGAGCCTCTCGCTCCGCCCGTCGCCGTAGACGTCGGCGGTGTCGAGGAGGTTGACGCCGAGGTCTATCGCCCTATTCAGGGCGGCGTGGGCGTCGTCTTCGCCGACGGTCCCCCAATCGCCCCCGAAGGCCCAGGTGCCGAGGCTTATCTCCGAGACGCGCATCCCCGTCTCGCCCAGTGCGCGGTAGTTCAAAACGTCCTCCTGCGGGTTGCTTTCAGCCGGGTTCTTCCCCCGCGGCGACCTCTTCGTCCGGGTCGGGGGTGAGGTGCCCGATCTCGTTGGTGTAGAGAAACTTCGCGGGCCCTTCGGGCCGGACCTCGGCCTCCGTGATGGAGCAGTTGTCGAGGCGGGCGTACTCGTAGGGCCACTCGCCGTCGGGCTCGCCGAGCAGGTGAGCGATGACCCACGCCAGCGCCCCGCCGTGCGAGACGACGACAACCGAGCCCCCGTCGCGCCGGTGCTCGCCCACTATGGCGTCGACCTCGGCCTCGGTGCGGGCCGAGAGCTCCCAGCCGCTCTCGCCGCCGGGCCACGCGTAGTCCAGGCCTTCGGTCCTGAAACGTCTCGCCTCGTCGGGGAACTTCTCCGACCACTCATCGAAGCGGTAGCCGGCGGCGTCGCCCACGTCCACCTCGGCGAGGCCCGGGCGCTGGATCGGCTCCAGCCCGATCCCACCGCCGATGGCCCGCGCCGTGTCGAGGGCGCGGACGTAGGGGCTGGCGTACAAAGCCACGATGTCCTCCCGCCCCGACAGGTGCGCGGCGAGCTCCCCGGCCTGCCGCCGGCCGCGCTCCGTGAGCGGGTCGTCTGCCCCCTGCAACCTGCGGTCCACGTTGCCCTTGGTCTCGCCGTGACGCACCAGCAGCAGCCTCATAGATCCCATCCCAACGCGCGGGCCTCCCTACGTTTTCGAAGACGTCCCAGGATGGGTCTCACCATAGCAGAGACCTCCGCGCCGCATCGCCCGCGCCTCCGACCGGTCGCGGCGGGCGTCGGTCCGTCAGGGCGACCCGGGGGCGGGGCGGTCCGGGCGGAGGGACTCCAGGACCGTCAGGACGAGCACCCCGGCGGCGACGAGCGCCGCGAACACCACCGGCGGCAGCGGGCCTCCGAGGGCGGCGAGCGCGACGAGGACGGCCGCGATCGCCAGACGGAAGGAAACCGCGCGGTCACCGGTAGATCCCTCGTTTATCCGGTCCACGAAGGCGATGCCGGCCAGATAGAGGGCGACGCCGCCCGCGAGGACCAGCCTGGACCAGAGGCCGTACTCGCCGCCGGCTGGGGCAGCCGCCGCGAGCGCCAGGGCGGACCCGGACGCGGCCGAGGCCTCGATGGCGAGCTGGGTGCCCACGCCGAAGGCGGCGATGCCGGCGTAGACGGCGAAGTGGCCGTAGCCCCAGTAGAACGCCGGGCGGGGTCCGAGCTCGATCCCCGACGACCCGACGTGGTCGAAGTACAGCCACCAGACGCAGGCGGCCACCACGAAGCCCAGGGCGGCCGTCAGGAGCGCTGCCGGGGCCCAGTCCGTGTCGGCCGTGCCGAGGGCCACGGCCAGCACCGACTCGCCGAGGACGATTATCGTGAAGAGCCCGTAGCGCTCGGGGATGTGGCGCGGGTGGAAGCTCATCCTCGGGTTGGAGAGGGTGCCGACGGCCAGGATCGGGGCGAGAAGTTCCACAAGGAGCCCGGCGGCCCACACCGCGTACCTCGCCGGCTCGGGCACGAGCAGCGAGGAGAGCCAGATCGCCGCCCCGAGACCATTCCCCGCGGCGTACCGCGCGACGAAGGGCCGGAGGCCCGCCGGCACGTGCCGGCGGGCCCGCAGAAAGAGGCCCATCAGCAGGAGCCGCATCGTCGCGTAGGCCAGCACGAAGCCGGCCGCGTTGCCCGCCTCGACGCCGACCCCATCGACAGCGGCGGCCAGGCCCAGCATCGAGAGCATGGCGGCGAACAGCGTCACGCGGTAAGGGACGTCGTCGTTGTCGAAGGCCGTCGCGTACCAGGTGAAGATCATCCACGACCACCACACCGGCACGAAGAGGCCGAGAAAACGCAGGGCGCCGCCGAGGTTGGGCTCGTCGTGCAACCCCCGCGCGAGCGCCGCCACGGCGACGACGAAACACAGATCGAAGAACAACTCCAGCGGCGTCGAGGCCCGCTCCTCGGAGCGCTGCTCGCCCGTGAGGTTGCGCGCCGTCTGGGGCCGCACGAACCGCCCGCGCCGGTCGGCCGTCCCGTCGGTACCTTTCGTGGGCCCGGTCGCGTCGCTCACGGCGCCGTGTTTCCCGCCCCGCCGGCGAAGACGACCAGGTCCGCCATGGTGAAGCGCCCCGGACCGGACGCGGGCAACCGCGGTCGCCAGCCCGGTTCGGCGTTCCTGTGAGAGCCGGGGTCGGCGTCGAGCAGGCCGAGCAGGACCTCGGCGACGATCCTGCCGCCGACCGGCCCGAGGCGCTCCCCGGCGGCCCGGACCTCGGCCTCCTTGAAGACGTAGTACCAGAGGGGCGTCTCGGCGGTCCAGTCGGCGCCGAGTCCGCACTCATCCGCGGTGAGGGGTTCGACGCCCATCATCCGGGCGACCGCCTCGCCCGAGGGCAGGCCCAGGGCGGCGCCGCGCTGGAGATCGCGGGAGGCCAGGGAGTGATGCTCGGGGATCTCGGTGTGGCCGACGATCTGCTCGGGAAGGTCGATCAGGGCGTGCGTCAGGCTCGCGACGAGCTTCCGGCTCGGCTGCGGGGCGTGCCCGGAACCCGGCACGTCGAAGAACCACGACCAGTCTATGACGCGCCCGGCCGGGACTGGGCGACCGCCGAGGCAGTCGGGGAAGATCGCCGCGTCGCCGAAGGCGTCGTTCAAGCGGTAGGTCGGCGTGATCTGGCTGTGGCCGAACCGGTACGCGGCATCGGAGAACTCGACGGGTATCGCCGGGTCTTCTCCCGGCTCGTAGAACCTCCGGCCGTTGGCCTCCAGATCTGCGACGAGCCCCTCCCCCACCGTCAGCGGCAGAAACTCGTTGACCACGACCCACTCGTAGTGCCACCGCACGAGCCGCCGCGCCTCCTCGAAGACGTCCTCGTCCAGCGTGCCGTCGGCGCGGAGGTCATCCACAACCCGGTTGTGCAGTTTCAGAAAGACGACGTGCAACTGGCTTATGAGCAGGTGAACGTCGTTGCGGGGGTCCCCGACGAGGGCGGTACCCTGGTGGTTGCGCGGGAGGTCGTCCGTCCTCTTCCCGGCGGCGTCTTCGCCGAGCAGGAGCTTGTCCGGGTCGTTTTTGTCGTAGAGGAATGGGTTGCCCACCGGCCCGTCCCCGTAGAGGCATTCGAGGTCCAGCCTCGGCGCGCGCGCGTTTCTGAGGTCTCCGGGCGAGGCGTGCGGGGCGAGCAGGGACCGATCCGCGGTGATGTCGTGGGCCACGAACTGGCCGAGGACGGCGAAGCCCGCCGGGATGCGCGGGTTCTCCAGCGACCCGTCCACGACCGGCAGCGTGGCGTCCATGCGCGAGGCGGCCCGGCCCAACCCCACCGCTCCCGCCACGTCCACCTCGCACGGCGGTAGCCCGGGGAACATGCGCCCGTACTTGCTGCCGGGCGCGGGGTCCCCCCTGGCGTCCTTGAGCCTGGGGTTTATGACGCAACTATGCGCGCCCGCGGACATCTCGCTCATCCACCACCTCCTCGGGCATCATCCTCTACCGAACGTCGCCACGAACCCACTCTACACACGCCCGACGCGAGGCGCCCCACCCGAACGACCGGTTTCTTCGCCTCCCGCGCCGTACAGGAGGTTGTCCGAGTTCCCCGTCCGGATCCTAAGGTCCCACCTTGAGCTCACGGGCGAGCCTCGATGCCCCTTCCGGATCTCCGCGCTTCAACGTCTCGGCGATCTCGCGCGCCGCCGCGGGACGGTACTCCTCGCCGTAGACCGCGCCGTCCCGGCGAGGGGCCTCCATGATCCAGACCTCCCCCCAGCCGCCGACGTCCACGGGCTCGAAGCCGGAGTCCGCGATGAGCCCCGCGACGACCTCCTTGGCCGCGGCGTCCTCGCCCGCATAGAACATCGGCACCCGCTCCTCCCTCCCCGCGGCCTCGGCCTGGAAGGCGGCGGTCATGGTGTTGTAGCCCTTGACGAGCCGCGCCCCGCGGGCGCGTCCGGCGTTGTACTCCGCGGCGCTGATGCCCCCTGGCAGTTGCTCGGGTCCGCCGGGACCGAACTGGTTGGTGGTGTCGATCAGGATCCTGCCGTCGAAGGATCCGGCCGCCGCCAGCGCCTCGTCCACCAGCGCCCACGGCACCGAGAGCATCACCGCCCCGCCGAACTCGACCGCCTCGCGGGGCGTGCCGGCGCGGGCGCCGTTCCCCGCCTCATCCGCGAGCGCCCGCAGCTTCTCCCCGTCGCGGGAGAAGCTGAACAGGACTTCGTGGCCGGCCCTTGCGAAGAGCTTGCCGGCGTTGCCGCCGATCCTGCCGGACCCGATGATTCCTACGCGCACCGTGCGCTCCTTTCTTCGCGGGGTCGTCCCGCTCAGGTGCCAACGGCCTCGACGACGAGCTCGGCGACCTTGCGGCCCGAGTACTGCTGCTGGCCGGTGATGAGCCGCCCGTCGCGGACCGCGTACGCCTTCCATACCCCGCCCTCGACGTAGTTGGCGCCCCGGGTTCTGGCGGCGTCCTCGATGCGCCACGGCTGGACGGTCTGCCCCGCCGCCTCGTTGGACGCGTCCTCCTCGACGTTGGCGAAGCCGGTCACGGTTTTGCCCTCGATCAGGTACGACCCGTCCGAGAGCCGCACGTCGATCAGGGACGAGACCCCGTGACACAGCGAGGCGGTCGGCTTCTCGGCCTCGTAGAAGCGGCGCAGGGCCGCCTGCAGATCCTCGTTGCCCCTGAACTGGTACATCGGCCCCTGCCCGCCGCACACCAGGATCGCGTCGAAAGAATCGAGGTCCAGATCCGCCAGCTTCGGCGTGTCCTCCAAAAGCGCCATCAGCCGCGGCGTGCTCAAGAAGCCCATGCTCAAGACGTCCCCGGCCGAGTAGCCGGACTCGTCGCGCGGGTCGGAGAGGAAGTCCGCCTCCACCTTCCCGCCGTCCGGGCTGGCGATCGTCACCTCGTAGCCGCGCTCCGTAAACTCGTACCACGGGTGGACCAGCTCCGACGCCCAGAACCCGATAGGCCACCCCGTCATCTCCGAGACACCGGGGTTCGCCACCACCATCAACACCCGCTTCGGTGCCGTCGTCGTGCGATCTACCGTCGCGCTCATGCCCTCTCCTCCTCACGTCCCAACCTCGACTGCCAATACTATACAGTAATGTCAAGTAAATAGAAGGTGGGGAGACGGTACACTGGGTTCGTCGCTTGGAAAAAGGGGTTTGGCGTGGGGGCATGACGCGCAAGAAGGAGCGGGGGAGGCCGCGGTCACCGGAGGTGGACGGGGAGATCCTGCGCGCGGCGATGCGGGTGATGGCGCGGGGCGGGTACGCCAGGATGAGCGTCGAGGAGGTGGCGGCCGAGGCCGGGGTGAGCCGGCCGACTATATACCTGCGCTATTCGGGCAAGGCCGAGCTCGCGACCGCGGCGCTCGGGGCGTACCGGGACCGGGGCCGGCCGGAGGAGACGGGTGAGGCGCGCGCGGACCTCGTGGCTCGGCTCAGGCACTTCCGCAGGGGCGTTGAGCGGCCGTTCGGGATGGCCATGATCGGGAGCGTGCTGGCCGAGGAGCAGACCACCCCCGAGCTGCTCGCGCTCTTCCGCGAGCGAGTTGTGGAACCCAGGCGCGGAGAGTTGCGCGAGGTACTGGAGCACGCCGGGCAGCGCGGCGAATTGCGTGACGACGCGAACGTCGAGGCCGCCGTCAACATGCTCGTGGGGGCTTACTACGCCCAGTACCTGGCAGGAAACCCCTTCCCCGACGACTGGCCCGAGGCCGTGGTCGAGACGGTGCTCGACGGTCTGCGAAGATAGGTTCTGTCTCTTGCGCCAACTCCGAACTCCTCGTAGACCCGAGCCTCTGTGGCGGGTCCGTAGGTGACCTCGCGTTCGCCGCCCTGCTCGAAGCCCATAACGTAACCGGCGGGCCGGCCGTCGGGGAGCACGGCCTTCTTCACTATGCTTTCGGCGTCCAGGAGCTCTTCCCAACGTCCAGAAGCGCTATCTCGTCTCATAAAGCCCGTTCCTCTCCGGTCCTAATCGTCCAGACCGTTGCGCCGGATGACGTCCGAGTACCAGCGCGCGCTGGCCTTCGGTGTGCGCTTCTGGGTTCCGTAGTCCACGAAGACGATGCCGAACCGCTTCGAGTACCCCTCGGCCCACTCGAAGTTGTCCAGGAAAGACCAGACCATGTACCCGCGGAGGTCAGCGCCCCGCTCCATCGCTTCGTGGACGGCGCGGAAGTGGGCGTCGAGGTAGGAGATGCGCTCCTCGTCGTCCACCCCGCCTTCGGGGTCGACGTAATCGCTGACGGCGCGGCCGTTCTCGGTGACGTAGAGGGGCAGGCCGGTGTACTCGTCTTTGATGCGGACGAGGATCTCCGTCAGGCCCTCGGGCTCGACGGGCCAGCCCATCGCGGTCTTCTCGCCCGCGTGCGGGACGATGGGCCGGGCGTTCAGATCGGCGAAAGGCACCCCATCCTCGTCCCCCTCCGGCGCGTCGCGGATGGTGTGGCGGAAGTAGTAGTTGACGCCGAGGAAGTCGATGGGGGCGGAGATCTTGTCCAGGTCGCCGCCCCGAACGAACGACAGATCCGCGCCGCGCTCTTTGTAGTGGGAGAACAGATCCTCGGGATACGAGCCCCGGAAGAGCGGGTCCAGATAGAGCCGGTTGGCCTGGCCGTCGACGCGGCGGGCGGCCTCCCTGTCGGCATCGCGGTCGCGTCCCGGTCGGGCCGGGTGGAGGTTCAGCGTGACGCCGAGCCGGTTGCCGTCGTCGGCCGAGCGCATACGCTCCAGCGCGAGGGCGTGGCCGAGGAGCAGGTGGTGCGTCGCGGAGAGGGCGGCGGTCGCGTCTTCGAGACCGGGGGCGTGGACGCCGTAGCCGTGACCCAGCCAGGCGGCGACCCAGGGCTCGTTTAATGTGATCCAGAACCCCACGGAGTCCGAAAACTCTTCATAAACGATGCCCGTGTACTCCGCGAACCGCTCGCTCGTCTCGCGGCTCGTCCAGCCGCCCCGGTCCTGAAGCGCCTGCGGGAGATCCCAGTGGTACAGCGTGAGCATCGGCTCGATGGAGCGTTGTCTCAGACCGTCCACGAGCCGCCGGTAGAAGTCCAGACCCTTCTGGTTGGCCGGACCGCCGCCGTCGGGCTGGATGCGGGGCCAGGCGACGGAGAATCGGTAGGCCTTGAGTCCGACCTTCGCCATCAGGTCGAGGTCCTCTTCGAGGCGGTTGTAGTGGTCGCAGGCGGTATCCCCGGTGTCGCCGTGCAGCACCTTGCCCGGCGTGTGGCTGAACGTGTCCCAGATGGACGCGCCGCGCCCGTCCTCGTTCGCGGCGCCCTCTATCTGGTACGAGGCCGTCGCCGCGCCCCACAGGAAGTCCTCCGGAAAGCTCGTGCTCATGTTCCTCCCTCCGGCCGCGCGGCCGTCACTCGTGGATCACCCGAAACCGCTCGCACACGAGCGGCATGTCCTCGGCGAACGCGCGCCCGATCCCCGGCAGCGTCCGCGCGAAGAAGCCCCGGTGTGCCTCGCGCCAATGTTCCAGCGTGCGGTCGCCCTCCCCCTCGTCACCAGCAAACTGCCCGTCCACCTCGTCGAAGCGCCGGACCTCGACCTCTGTCGTCTCGATGACGCACAGCGGCTCGTCTTTCCCGTCGAGGATCACGGACTTCTCGCCGACCCGGGCCATCGACTCACCCTCCGCCTCCAGCTCCCAGAGCGCCGAGCACGTCGCGGTCTTGCGGCCGGAGACGACCAACGCTCCGAGCTCGTCGGCCATCTCCGGCCCGTCCCCGAAGGACCACGCCTCGTAGGTCTCGTTCCGCGCGGGCGAGTCTTCCGGCAGCGTCGCCAGGTACGCTTGCCAGTACGTCTCTGTCGCGTTGCCGTCCATCCGCGGATACTAGCCTTTGACGGCGCCGGCGGTGAGGGCTTCGATGAAGCGGCGTTGGGCTATGAGGAAGACGATGATGATCGGGAGCGTGCTCAGGAACGAGCCCGCCATCACGGCGCCGTACTCCTGGCTGTAGGGGCCGAGCAGGGTCGGAAGGCCCAGGGCGACGGGGAACTTGCTGTCCTCCGTCATAACGACGAGCGGCCAGATAAAGTCGTTCCAGGCCGTCGTGAAGAACAGGATGCCCAGCACCGCCATCACGGGCGTGGAGAGCGGCAGGACGACGCGCCAGAAGACGCCCCACTCCGTCGCGCCGTCGACGCGGGCGGCGTCCAGGATCTCGTCGGGGACCGAGAGGAGGTACTGGCGCGCGAGAAAGACGCCGATGGCCTGGGCGGCGAAGGGCAGGATCAGGGCGACGTACCGGTCCGTCCACCCGAGCGTGACCATCATGTCGTACAGCGGCACGATGAGCACGTAGATCGGGAGCGTCAGCGTCGCCAGCACGAGGACGAAGAGCACGTTCTTGAACCGGAAGTCGTACTTGGCGAAAGCGTAGCCGGCCATCACGGAGACCACGACGGCGAGCGCCATCCGCGAGAGGCCGACAAAGACGCTGTTCAGGAACCAGCGCGCGAAGTTGGTCTCTTCGAAGAGGATGCGGTAGTTGCCGAGGTGGAGGCCCTGCGGCAGGATCTCGATGGGGATAGAGAAGATCTCGTTCCCCTCTTTAAAGGACGCGCTGATCATGTACACGTAAGGCATGATCAGCAGAAACACCGCAAGAAGCATCACGGCGTTGACCAGCACCTGCCAGATCCGCGTCCGCGTCCTGTTTCCGACCATCCCGGCCCCTACCTGTCGAACCGGCTGGCGAGCAGGAGCTGGACGGCGGCGAGTGCTATCGCGATGACGGCCATCGAGTAGCCGATGGCGGCGGCGTAGCCCCGGTCGAACTGCCTGAAGCCGACGTCGTAGAGGTAGATGGCGAGGGTCAGGGTCGCGTCGGAGGGGCCGCCCTCGGTCAGCAGGAAGGGTATCTCGAAGATCTGGTACGAGAAGATAGTCGCCTGCACCACCACGAAGAGTATTACCGGCCGCAGGAGCGGCAGCGTGACGCGCCAGAAGGTCTGCCACCGCCCCGCCCCATCCACGGCCGCCGCCTCGATGACCTCCTCCGGCACGTTCTGGAGCCCGGCCAAAAAGTACAGCGCGTTGATGCCGAGGTACGTCCAGATGCCGACCAGGATGATCGCCAGGAGCGCCACCCGCTCGTCGCGCAGCCAGTCCACCGTGGGAAGCCCCAGCGAGGTGAGCGCGTTGTTCAAGAGGCCGAAGTCGTTGTTGAAGACCAGGTTGAACATGAGCGCTATCACCACGAACGACGTGATGAAAGGCAGGAAGAAGATGATCCTGTAGAAGCTCTTGAAGGCCGCCGTCGGCACCACGAAGGACCGGATCGTCACCGCGACCAGCAGCGCCAGCGGGCTCAGGATAAAGACGCTCGCCAGCGCGTAGACGGTCGTGTTCCTGAGCGCCTCCAGGTAGCGCGGGTCCTCTAGCAGCCTCGCGTAGTTGGCGAGGCCGGTGAACGTGTCGCCGCCGAAGGCCGAGGACTCGTAGAAGCTGAGGCGAAAGGCGGCGAGGACCGGGTAGATCAGGAAGACCGCGTAGATGAGAAAGAACGGCAACAGGAAGAGATAAGGCGCTACGCCTCCCCTACCACGTGTCCGCCCGCGCGGCTTCGGCTCGGGTGTCGTCGTCCGCTCTACCGGTGGGGTCTCCCTGGTCTCCAACCTCACCTCCTACCCGAAGTCTGGGGCGGGGTGCCCGCCGTCCCGGCCATTATCTCGCCTAGCTCTGCTTCATGCTCTCCACGGTCGCGCGCAGGTCGGTGAGCGCGGCCTCGGCGCTCTTCTTGTCCTGCATGACCGGTGTGATGACCTCCCTGGCGACGGCCTGCGTGGTCTGGCCCCACACGGTGGACTGGTTGAAGGGCGGCAGGCCGGGCGCGAGGTCCGCGTAGACCTGCGCGAGCTTCTGCCCCCCGAAGTACTCCGTGGGCTCCTGCAAGGCCGGGTCCTCGTAGGCGGGCTTGTAAGCCGGGTAGGCCGTGCGCGCCTTGAAGTCCGCGACGACGCCTTCGGTCGTGAGGTTGGCGATGCGCACGAGGTCGTAGGCGGCGTCGGGGTTCTGGCTCTGGGTGGTGACGCACTGGCCGGTGCCGCCGAAGTTGGCCGTCGGCAGACCCTCGCCAAGGCCGGAGGGGAACTGCTGGACGGTCCAGTCGCCGGCCTGGTCCTTCACGTCCGTGAGCAGGAAGCTCAGGTGCCACGGCGGCCCGAAGAGGGCGACGAACCTCTCGGCCCGGAAGGCGGCCCGGTACTGTGGCGGGTACCACTTGTCGCTCGCGATGGCGGGGGCTATGCCGGCGATCTGGGTGCCGTAGACCATGTCGTGGAGAAACTCCATCGCGGCGACGCTCGGCTCGTTGTCCCCGATGTAGTTGCCCTCGCCGTCGAAGTACGTGGTCCCCGAGGTCTGAGAGAGCATGTAGTGGTCCCCGAAGTCGAGGTCGTGGAGGGCGAACATCTTACGGTCCTCCGTAGAGATCTCCTCGCCCGCCGCCACGACGTCGTCCCAGGTCTCGAACGGGGTGGTGATGCCGGCGTCCTGCATGAGATCGTTCCGGTAGGCCAGAACGCACGTGTTCAACTCGTTGCCGACGCCGTAGATCTTGCCCTGCCACGTCCACGGGTCGGTCGCCGCTGGCTTGTACACGTCGTTTATGTCGTCCCCGATCCTGCCCGTCAGGTCGAGGAAGGGCAGCTCGTCGCCCTTGATAAAGTTGGAGAAGCGCGAGATCTCGACGTCCGCCACGTCGGGCGCCCCCTTGCCGGAGACGAGCGCGGTCAAAAGCTTGTCGTGCATCTGCTCGTAGGGGAAGATCCTGAAGTTCACCTTGAGGCCGCCGTGCGCCTCCCTCCACGCGCTCGTCTCC
>CAXUFZ010000003.1:0-34105 GCA_964250345.1 uncultured Rubrobacteraceae bacterium | reverse complement strand
CGCCGCCCCGGGCTTCACCATGTCCGCCGTGACCAGCCCCGCCACCCCGGCCGCCCCGCGCTGGGGGGCGGGCCGCGGGGAACTGGCGCACTCCCGCGGCGGCCGAGCAGCCGCCGCGAACTTCATACCGGCGAGCACAGGTGCGGCGAAGGCGACGGCGCGGGCGCTCCCGCAGTTGAGCGGCCGTTTCGACGGCGTCGCCGTGCGTGGCCCCGTGGCCGTTGGCTCGATCTCGGACCTCGTCTTCTCCCTCGGGCGAGAAACGACCGCTGAGGAGATAAACGCCGCCCTGAGCGAAGAGGCGGCGACCGAGCGATACCGCGAGGTCCTTGGCGTCGCCGAAGATCCGCTCGTCTCCAGCGACATCGTGGGCGACCCGCGGGCTTCGGTGGTGCAGCTCGACATGACGCGCGTGGTCGGCGGGGACCTCGCCAAGGTGATGTGCTGGTACGACAACGAATGGGGCTTCACGAATCAGATGGTCCGCGAGGCTCTGGTGGACCTCGGCCTGAGGGAGGCGCCCTCCGCGGCGCTGGCACCGTAACGACCCCGCCGTTTTCGAGGTTCGGGGTCAAAGCGCGACGGCGAGATCCGCGTCCACCCGCCCACGATAGAAACGCAAACCAGCTTCACGAGCAAGGAGGAGAACATGTCCGACCATCTCGACGCCCCGGGCCTGAAGTCGCCGAACATGGACGCGCGGGTGGACATCACCGACGTCTTCGCCTTTCAGAACCCGGCGGACCCAACAAGGTCCGTCCTGGCGATGAGCGTGAATCCTGTGGCCCCGACGCTGGCCGACTCGTTCGCGCCCGAGGCGGTCTACGAGCTCGTCCTCGACACCGACGGCGACGCGGTCGCCGACGTGGCCTACCGCGTCACCTTCTCCGCGAAGGAGAACGGCGATCAGAAGGCCACAGTGCGACGTGCCGCGGGCGAAAAGGCGCAGACCGCGGAGGTCTCGGGCGAAGTCCTTTTCGAGGACGTGCCGGTCTCTTTCGACGGTGACGCAAGGGTCGTGGCGAGCAGGGACCATTCGTTCTTCGTCGGTATCCGCAGCGACCCCTTCTTCTTCGACCTCGAAGGGTTCCAGCACAATTTTGAGTTCACCGGCGAGGACTTCTTTATCGACAAGAACGTGTTTTCCATCGTCCTCGAGATGCCCAACACGGCGCTGGGAGGGGGACAGCAGGTCGGATTCTGGTGCCGGGTGCTCGGACTGGAGAACGGCGACCTCTCCCAGATCGACAGGATGGGCCGGCCCCTCGTCAACATCCTCTACACCGAGGGCGAAGACAAGAAGACCTTCAACCGGGTGGATCCCGACCAGGACCGGCACCTGTTCCTGGAGAAGTTCGCAGCGGTCCTAAAGATGAACGGGCGTTCCTCCGAGGACGCCAGGGAGGTCGCCGAAAACCTTCTGCCGGACGTCCTTACTTACGACCACCGCAGCGCCGCGGCCTTCCCCAACGGCCGTGCACTCGACGACGACATCATCGATTGGGCGCTGGAGCTGTTCACAAACGGGAGGGTCACTTCCGACGGCACCCCTCCCCACCGGGACATGCTGCCCACCTTCCCCTACCTGGGCAGGCCGCATCCCACGCTCGTGTCGGCGACGGGGAGCGATGCCTGACCTCCTCGCGCACACCACGATCCGGCTCTCCCCGGCGGCGGAGGGCCGGTCCTACATGAGGATCACCGCATGGAGACCAAGAGGGGACCGAGATGAATTGTGAGAAAGGGAGGCGGGGATCGGACGGGCGGATAGCCCGCGCGGTCTCGACGTCCGCGATCGTCGTTGCGGCGGCCGTCGTTGCCTACGCCCTGTGGTGGCGCAAGAATCCATCGGCCTGCCCCTACGCGCTACGCTTCTTCGTTGAGCTGCCGCACCCGTTTATCACCAGGAGGAGGCTGCGTGAGATCCTCGCCCCCCGCCCCGGCGGTCGAGTGCTCGAGGTCGGGCCGGGGACGGGCTACTACGCCCTTCACACCGCCCGGTGGCTGCAGCCGGGCGGCACGCTCGAGTTGCTCGACCTCCAACAAAAGATGCTCGACCTCACGATCGGCCGCGCGCGTCGGAAGGGCATCACGAACATTGCGGCAACCCGGGGCGACGCCCAGGCGCTGCCGTACCCCGGCGGCGCCTTCGACGCCGCGTACCTTACGCTGGTCCTCGGCGAAGTTCCCGACCAGCGCGCCGCCCTACGGGAGCTCGGGCGGGTGCTCAAGCCGGGCGGGCGGCTGGTCGTGGGCGAGGTCTTCCCCGACTTCCACATGGTCCCGTTCGGGGCGCTTAGGGAGAGGGCGGAGGCGGCGGGGCTCGCCTTAGAGCGCAGGATCGGTGGTCCGTTGGGCTACTTCGCCAGCTTCCGCGCGCCGCTATCCTCACGCGGGAGTCCGGAGATGGAAGACGGCAGGGCGCTAGACAACCCAGGCCAGACGGGGCGGGTCGTCGGCACGCCGAATCCTGGACTTTTTCGACGAGCGAAGTCGTGAAGAACGATATCTCGCTCTACGGCGCGCTCGTGGTCGCCGCGATCGCTTTCGTGGTGCCGCTCGCCCTCGGGCTCGCGCCTTCGCTGCGCCTTCCCTCGCTGGTCCCGGAGATCCTGGCGGGCGTCGTGATCGGGCCGCAGGTGCTCGGAATCGTCGAGGTGGACGACGCGCTGCGGGTGCTGTCCCTGATCGGGCTGGCCTTCCTGCTGTTCCTGGCGGGCCTCGAGGTGGACCTGGGGGGCCTGGAGGGCCGACCGTTGAGAAGCGCCGCGGCAGCGTTCTTGCTCTCGCTGGCGATCGCGCTGACGCTCGCCTTCGCGCTCGTGGCGGTGGGGCTCATCAGCGCGCCACTCCTCGTGGCCGTCATCCTGTCCTCGACTGCTTTGGGCATCGTAGTGCCCGTTCTCGCCGACGCGGGCCGGGCGGCGACCCCGCTCGGGCAGATCGTGATCGTCGGATCGTCGCTGGCGGATTTCGGTGCGGTCATCTTGCTCTCGCTCTTGTTTTCCGGGGACTCTTCTACGGTCGGCGCCACGCTCGCGGTGGTCGGGCTGTTCTTCGGGCTCGCGGTGGTCGTGGCGTGGGCCCTGGTCCACGCGGAGCGTTCGAAGCGGTTGGGCGTGGCGATCGGACGACTCGCTGATTCGAGCGCCCAGACCAGGGTGCGCGGGGCTTTCTTGCTACTCATCGGCTTCGTCGCGCTCGCCCAGTTCCTTGGGCTGGAGGTGATCCTGGGCGCCTTCGTCGCCGGCGCCGTCCTCAGGCTGCTGGACCGCGAGGGGCCGACGACCCACCCCGTGTTCCGCCGGAAGCTCGACGCGGTCGGCTACGGGGTGTTCGTCCCCGTCTTCTTCGTCGTGAGCGGCGTGCAACTGGACGTGGGCGCGCTCCTCTCTGGCCCAACGGCGATCGCTTCCGTGCCGGTGTTCCTCCTCGCCCTGCTGCTCGCCCGTGGGCTCCCGGCGCTCCTCTACAGGCCGCTCGTCGGCACGAGGGACGCCCTGGCGGCCGGCCTCCTGCAGGCGACCTCGCTCCCCATAGTCGTGGCCGCCACGGGCATAGGAGTCCAGCTCGGCGTCCTCAGCCCCGCGTCGGGGGCCGCGCTGGTCGTCGCCGGCCTGCTCTCCGTGGTGCTCTTCCCGTTGGCCGCGATCCGGCTTCTCCGGGCTACTGGAGAACACGTGCAGTGATCTCCGACACCGTTTTCCTCCCACTGACCAGGAGGGAATAGACCAGAAAACGCGACGACCAGCCGACCACGCCCGGGAACCGTTCGGCCGAGGCACGGCCCGGTACAGGACTTCGGCCTCGACGAGGAGATGGAAAAGCTGCGCTTGGCATGAGGCGCGGGTCGAAGCGCTCGGCGCCGCGCGTCCTGAAGGCGCTCGAGAGGGTTCTTGTCGGCGTTGCGACGGCCACGCGCCCCTGCTTCACGAGCGGGTCCGGTACGGCGTTTCTTGGCTTTTCGCGGGCCCGCTCTACTGCCGTCCCGAATCCGCGTATGCGTCGCAGGGTTATTGGCGAGGTTTGAGGCAAACCTCGCCGCAAAGTGCGCGACCCATAGCGGGATCCGCGTTGTCGGTTGAGGCGGGCCGGCTGTGGGCGCCCCGGGTGCTCGGTACGCCCCGGCGTCAGGCCCGCGTCGGTGGTCCCGTCGCGCCGCGTAGCTGCTCGGCCAGCTCGACGATGATCCCTTCGGGGCCGGACACGTAGCAGAGCCGGAACACGTCCTCGTAGTCAGCGACGTCGCCGACGATCCCGAAGTCCCGGTTCCCGAGCCGCTCGAGGACGTCGTCGAGGTCGTCCACGAGGAAGGCGAGGTGCCGGATCCCCGGCCGGTTCGCCGGGGACGGCCCGGGGCCCCCGTCGTCCGCGGGCGCGCGGAACTTGATGAGCTCCAGCTTGCCGTGGCCGTCCGGCGTCTGCATCATCACCCCGTCGACGTCGACGCCGCGGAGCCCGACCACCCTGTCCACCCAGTCTCCCCCGACACGGAATTCTCCTTCGGCGCGCAGCCCGAGGTCGCCGAAGAACGAGCGCGCCGCCGCCAGGTCGTCGACGACGACGCCGACGTGGTCCAGCCTCCGGATCGTCGCTCGCGGCGCCTCGTCCGTCCGGCCGATCGTGAACTCCTGCTCGTCGCCCATCCGTTGACCCTCCTCGTGTTCCTCGTCCCGTTTCTCGTCGATTCCGTCTACGCCGTCGTGGTGGTGGCGTAGGTCAGCAGCACGTTGTCCGACCCGTCCCAGCGGCGCACGTCGAGCAGCCGCAGGCCGGTCTCGGGCACGCCGGCGAACGCGCGGCGGTCTCCGGCCACGATCCTGGGGCCGACCATCAGGTACAGCTCGTCGACGAGGCCGCGGGCGAGCAGGTCGGTCCAGAGCGTGCGGCTGCCGAAGACGAGCGCTCCGCCGTCCTGCTCGCGCAGCTTCGCGACGGCCCGGTGCGCCTCGGCGCGGGGAACGATCGTCGTCTGCTCGCGCCAGGGCCCGGTGTCCTCGGCGGTGAGCGTGTCGGAGACTACGGTAATCGGGATGCCGTCGGCGTAGCGCCGCGCGATGTAGCGGTCCCCCGGGGACGCCCCCGGGTTGTCGACCTGCGCGGGCCAGTACCCGGCCATGCCGCGGTACGTCGTGCCGCCGAACAGCAGCGAGCCCGCGGCGCGCATACGTTCGACGTTGTGCTCCTCGAACGCGTGGTCCATCGGCATCGCCATCACGTCCCCACCCGCGCCCTCGGTGTAGCCGTCGACGCTGATGATGGTGCTGACCGCGACCTTACCCATAGGGGGCGACTCCCCTTATTTGCTTGCATTCCACAACCACTCACAGAGTACCGGCAGTGGTACTATTCCGCAACCACTACTTTTCGGAGGCCGGGAAGATGAGAAGCGAACACCGCTCGGGTTGCCCGATCAACCTCTCGCTCGAGGTGCTGGGGGACGGGTGGAGCCTGCTGGTCCTGCGGGACATGATGTTCGCAGGCAAGCGCCACTTCCGCGAGTTCTTGCGCTCGGAGGAGGGCATCTCCTCGAACATCCTCGCGGATCGCCTCGGCAGGCTTTTCGAGGAGGGGATGGTGACCAAAGCCCCCGACCCAACCCACAAGCGGAAGGCGATCTACTCCCTCACCGGGAAGTCCATCGCCCTCGTTCCCGTCTTCGTGAAGTTGGGGGTATGGGGGAGCACCCACCTCCCCGCGAGCGAGGAGTCGAGCACGACCGCGCGGGTTTTGGAGGCGGGCGGGCCACGGATGTGGGAACGGTTCATGTCCGAGTTGCGCGAAGAGCACGTCGGCGCATCGGACGGTG
Organism: uncultured Rubrobacteraceae bacterium; assembly: GCA_964250345.1. Classification (GTDB taxonomy): domain Bacteria; phylum Actinomycetota; class Rubrobacteria; order Rubrobacterales; family Rubrobacteraceae; genus Rubrobacter_D. The sequence goes on along the minus strand of CAXUFZ010000003.1, from coordinate 28,296 downwards.
GTGACTCGGGCCCCGGTGAGGTCCCGGTCACCGCCACGTTGAAAGCCGCCCACGAGGAGGCCGTCGACGGGGGGCGAACGGATGACGTCTCCCGGGCCAACGGAAGGTGACGGCGTGGCCGACCGAAGGGGTGTTCCCGCGGCCCGGGGTTCCCACCAACGGTGCGACAGCCACGAGTAGACGAATCGACGAGTCTGTCTGCACGCCGGACAAGCAAGTGATCTCTCGTTGCCGACAACGCTGGTCCCGCTATGGGTCGCGCACTTTGCGGCTAGGTTTGTGCGCCAGAGCCCGGACTTTGTGGGTCGGTCTGTACGGACCGCGTTATCGGCCCCTATTTTTCGCCCTAGCCGCGTCTCCCACGGCCGCGCGTCTCGCGCCCGTCGTGGCCACCAACCAGAGAGACGATGATTTAGAGACGGGAGAAGACACGGGATGGGCAGCCTCCAGGGCAACACGCGCCGTCCTGGAGCGCCGTCTCTTAGACGCTCGTTTCTAAAACAGCAGCGCCCTTGTCCCGCTCTAGTTTGTGCGGCGGATTTGTACGGAGCTCATTCATGGCTGAACCCTCGGTCTTAGTACCGGAATAGTTTTTCCGCGCCCGTTCCGGTACTCGTAGCATGTCCCGCCCTTTACCTTGCTGACATGGGAGAGGACGGGCGCATCAGGTACAAGATCTCGGAAGCGGCGCGTGAGCTCAGTATCTCGGCCGAGTGGTTGAGGGCGGGGGAGAAACGTGGCTTCTTCCCCCCCGCCCGCCGTGACCGAAACGGCCATCGCTACTACACCCCAGAAGACATAGAGCGCCTCCGCAAAAGACCCCGGCCGAAGGCCGCTTGTGGATAGGCGACCCTCCACCGAAGACCGGCTCCGCGCGGCACCGGATCCCGGGCGCCAGATCCGCGCGCGTGCTTGGCGCTTCGTCTTTGACTGCCACGAAAAGAGAAGAGCCGCTACCAGGAAAACCGGCCAGAAGGCGAGAGAGGACAGCGATGATCGCTCCCAAAACGGTACGCCCGCCTGACACGTCCAACACTTCGTCCCCTCCACTCGTTCGAGACCCTCTGTCGCGCAGGATCTCCGATCTCACCCTGCAGGAGCAGGACGCCGTGCGCAGGAGGGACTGGTCCTCAGCCCGGGTGGCCGCCGAAGAGCGCGTAGCCCTCCAGGCGGCACGCCAACTCGCCAATGCAAGAAGGTTGGCATGAACGATCTCACGCCAATGAGGGACCTCCGCCAGTGGGTATGCTGGCGTGCCGAGGAGAGAAGCGGCAAGCCCACCAAAGTCCCATACTCTCCGATTACAGGCTCCCGAGCCCGATCGGACGACCTGGCGACGTGGGCCACGCTCGCCCGGGCACGAGAGGCCGCGCGGGAAGGTGCCTACGAGGGCGTCGGCTTCGTCTTCTCCGACTCTGATCCCTTCTGCGGCGTGGACCTCGACTCTTGCCTCCATCCCGAGACCCGCGAGGTCGAGCCGTGGGCGACGGGCATAATCGAGGAGCTCGACTCCTACACGGAGATCTCCCCGAGCGGCACAGGCCTGCACATCATAGTCCGGGCCGACCTGCCTCCGGGTGGCAACCGCAAAGACCGCGTCGAGATGTACGATAGGGGTCGCTTCTTCACCTTGACCGGCAACCATCTCCACGGTACGCCCACCACCGTACAGGAGCGGCAGGAACACATCCGGACCCTCCACAATCGCCTCTTCCCGCACACCCCGTCGGAGCCCTCATCCACTAACGGCACGCTCGACTCCGAGAATTGCATGGACGACGCGCAGGTCCTGCGAAGGGCCATGTCCGCGGCCAACGGCTCCCGTTTCGCTGCGCTCTGGGCCGGGGACGCATCCGGGTACTCATCCTCCTCAGAGGCGGACCTCGCCCTCTGCTCCATGCTAGCCTTCTGGATCGGGCCTGACGAAGGGCGCATAGCCTCCCTCTTCGCCCGCTCCGGCCTCGCGCGCAAGAAGTGGGACCGGGAGGATTACCGCCGACGCACCATCTCCCGCGCCCTCGCCAGCGCACAGTTCTACGAGCCCCGCAACAGCGGGGCACCGCCTTCCCCGGGCGTTGACAACCGGAGCACGGAGATCGGACCCCAACCGTCTGTTCTATCGGGGGCCGCGTCCTTCCCGGTCGATGCCATGCCAGCACCGTGCCGGCCCCTTATACGAGAAACCACCGCGGCTTTAGGCTGCGCCCCCGAGCTCGTCGCCCTCCCGATGCTAGCGACCCTCAGCAGCGCCATCGGCACCAGCCGCGTCATCGAGGTCAAGGGCGGCTGGAGGGAATGGGCTTCTCTCTTCGTCGCCGTCGTCGCCTCCCCAGGCGCCATGAAGACCCCAGCCGCCAAGGTCGCCAAGAAGCCGGCCTTCGAGCGTCAGCGCAAGCTGGGCAAGGCCCACGCCGAAGAGAAGGAGGAGTGGCGCCAGGAGACGCGCGAGTGGGAGGTCGAGAAGCGCGAAGCCCAGAAGGCGGGGGAGCCCGCCCCCGAGGAGCCCGCGGTCCCTTCGATGGGCCGATGCGTCGCCTCCGACACAACCGTCGAGGCGCTCGTCTCGATCCTCGAAGACAACCCCCGTGGGCTCCTGATCCACCGCGACGAGCTCGCCGGATGGGTTCGCTCGATGGACCAGTACAAGGGCGGCAAGGGCTCAGATAGGCAGCACTGGCTCAACCTGTGGAGTACCGACGAGGTGATAGTGGACCGCAAGAGCAGGATGGGAGAACCCGTGATCCTCGCCAGACCCTTCGTCTCCCTTTTCGGAGGCATCCAGCCCGCCATGCTCGGCGAGCTCGGTGCCGGCTCGGAGGATGGCCTGATGGACCGCTTCCTTTTCGCTTACCCGGCCCCCCGACACGTCCGCTTCACCGAAGAGGAGGTGAGCGAGGAAGCCCAGGAAGAGTACGCTGACCTCTACGGGAAGCTCGCCGATCTAAGGCTCGCCACCGACGAGCACGGTGACCCCAACCCGAAGCTACTGAAGATCACTCGCCGCGCGAAGGACCTCTTCGCCGCGACCGTGGACGCCTTGGGTGCGGAGACGTTACAGCCCGGCTTCCCCGTTCGCCTGGAGGGAGTTTGGTCCAAGCTTCGCGGCTACCTCGCACGCCTCTCGCTAGTGCTGGCCATATGCCGCTGCGCGACTAACAGGGTTTTGGAAGAGCGGGTCGAGCATCAGGACGTCGAGGCAGCCTGCCAGCTCCTCGGCTACTTCAGAGCCCACGCGAAACGGGTCTACGCCAGGCTCGGATCGCCTGACTCTCTAGACTTGCTCGCCGTCGAGCTGGGGGATCTGCTGGAAGAGACCGGAGGGAAGTGGGAGGGAGGTGCCACGGATCTGCATCTCGTGCTCCAAAGTAGGGAGTTCCAGGGGTTGCCCGACAGACCAGACGAGCTCTCCAAACTCGTACTCGAAATCGGGGAACGCTCATCCCGGCTGAGCACCCGCAGGGGTTGGCGCAAGATTGGGGGTCGTAAAGGTAGCCCCAGGCGTGTCCTCAAGCTGGAGCTATCGGAGGAGACACAGAAAAACGGTGTTGACCCCGTTGTCCCTGTAGACCCCACGCCCATAGGTGACAACGGGGTCAACACCGACAACACCAGATTCGCGAAAGATCGGGGAAAGGAAGTCTCGTTCTGTCCAGCCCAGACTGGTGTCGAACCGTCTGACGACGGTCGCAAGAGGTTCACGATATGAGGACGAAGGCGCTGCTCGAAGACCTTCGCCGCAAGGACGTACGCCTCGAAGCCGACGGCCTTACCCTGCTCGTAGATGCACCGTCCGAAGTAGACGCCGAAAAGTTGGGCGTAGTCCTGCGCGAGCACAAGCGCACCTTGATCCGTCTCCTCGAGCGCGAGCGCCACAATCTCGAAGACACCGACCGCCGTGGGCTGGTGATTCGGTTCGCCAAGGAACCAGGCTACCTCTCCGTCCACGACCCAACGATGGGCGACTGGCACGAACTCCAGACCTCAAACTGCCCACCCTGGATGCTAGAAGACGCGAAAGCGTACCGCAGGCGCAGAGGGAGGACAAACAGGTGAACGGCTGCGAGGACGTTGCCCGCTCCCTGTACCTGGAGCTCCGGGCTTCGGGACTTGAGCTGTGGGTGGAGGACGACCCGGACGGGGGACCGCTCGATTATGGCATCGAGGCCGCGGGCCTGCACAAGCTCTCCGGTGCCCGCGCGAAGGAGGTTCGCCGACGCATCGAACGCAACGAGGAAGGTCTGGTCAGGGTGATCCTGGATCATCGCGACCCCGACCTACATGCCATCCGGGCTGAGGGCAACCACCGGTACTGAAATGGGGACTCATGGTGTGTGAGAAACCCTCTATAAGAGTGAAGATCACACGCACGAGAGAGGAGACGAGACGCCTGGATTTCGACACTTCATCCGGCGGCAAGAACAACCGCGGGTCCCGCCGTCCCAGCCCGCCTCCCTCGACGACGTCGGGCCAAAAACCCCCCGTTGCTACCAGCACGACCAGGCGCTCGTCTCCAAAAGCGGAACCGCAAGAGGGAACCTTCAAGATACCTGCCGGCTCCAGGAAGACCGCGCTCGTGTACCTTGCCCTCGCCGCCTGGCGCGAGGGCCTGCTCGACTCACGGGAGCTGGGCGAGGTGCGAGGAAGGCAGGTGGATGAGGCGGGACTGCAGAGGGCGCTCTACCGCTCCTCCATCGGCGAGATAGAGCACGTTCTCGGTCCAATCCTCAAGGGCAAGCACGTGGTAGTGGAAGGCCGCCTCGCAGGCACTGGACGCACCGCCATCGAACGCCTCGGCGCCTCTGTGGAAGAGCTCAGGCTCGAAGACGAAAAGCGCTACGTGGACATGACCCCGGTGATCTTCGTCTTCGCCGCCGTGGCGATGGCCGTCCGCTACATCTCCCTCGGTCTTGACGACCAGGATCTCTACATCCTCGCCGGTCTAGGTTTCGCCCTCATGTACGGCTTGCGTCCCTTCTTCTCCAAGATGCAGCGCCCGAGGGACGAGTGAAGGTAGCCACCCATCTTGTCTTTGCCGAGTGCTGCTGGTTCGCCACCACCTCCGTCTTGGACGTCCACTATGGCACCTCCGCGGTGCTGGTTGTCGCCGCCACGAGCGTTCTCCCTGACGCTGACTACCCTAAGAGCTGGATCGGCCACCAACTCGGCACCGTCTCCGAGGACCTCAACCGCCTCTTCGGACACCGCTCCTTCCTTCATAGCCTCCTGGCCCTGGCCCTCGTCACCGCGATCCTGGGCTCGCTCTCCTGGTGGCTCGCTGACAGTGCGGCTTCGATGGTTGCCATCTCAGTGGGATACGGTAGCCACCTTCTGGCCGACATGATGACGCTCGGGGGTGTGCAGCTCTTCTGGCCCTCTCGCCTCATAGCCGTCTTACCGGGCCGCGACGAGTATCGCGTCGTCAGCGGCGGCAACTCCGAGCGCGTGTTTGTCGCGTTCGCCCTGGTCCTCGCCCTGCTCTTCTACCCGGTCAGCAGGGTAGGCTTCGACGGCCTGATCTACCGCATGGGCGGAGACGATCAGCTTTACGGCAAGGTCACGAAGATCACCGACGGTGACACCATCACCGTGGAGACCCAGGGGCGTACTACGCCAGTCCGCCTTATAGGTGTGGACACCCCTGAAACGGTAGCCCCAGACCAGCCCATAGGCTGCTACGGAAAGGAGGCCTCCGATTACACGAAGAACATACTCGAAGACCGGCTCGTCAGGTTGGAGATCCCGCGCGTCGGCGACTCCGAAGACACCTACGGTCGTACCCTAGCCTACGTGTACCTGGACACAGACAAAGACGGAGGCTACGAGCATCTTTTCAACGAGGACCTGATCACCCTGGGCCTTGCACGCACCACCACTTTCTCCCACGCCAACCGCCGCGAGTTCGAGCGGCTGCGCGAGGAGGCCGAAGAACGGGGCACTGGACTCTGGAGCGCCTGCCCCGACGTGGCCGCGAGCCCCCGAGCTCTTGCCGCTGCCCGGTTGAGGGAGACGAAGCCCCCCTTTAGGCCCGCGCACCCACCCCAGCGGCGGCCTGATGCCGCCCTAAAGGGTCGCTCCGCGACCGCTGGGGACCCCGGGCTGCGCTCTCTCTGGCGCGGACGCAGGAGCGTGACTCCTACGCGGCGGGGCGCAGACCGCTCCGCAAGCTACGCGGTCACCGCCCCTAGCCGAGAGTCTCGCGGAGGGCGCGGGTCGGTAATGCGGCCAGCTTCCGCTCGCCGCCTTCAACGTAGAAACCCTTCCAGAACCAATCTAAACGTTAGTCGAGGGTACAGTCCAAAAGAGATCGCGACGTGGCCGCGAAGCGCGCCTGGTGGCATCGTAGCTGCTGAGGGCTGTTTCCCACACTTGATATAAATACTAAACGACGTTGTATATGTTATACATAACACTGAGGTGAAGCCGAGCTACGGAGAGCTTTGCAATGATAAGCGTCGCTAAAAGATTTCAGTACCTCTTAGAACACTACCGATGTCCAGACGGCACGGCGTGGGGTGGCCAAGATTTCCACAACGCTACCAGCGGCGTGGTGACGCGATCCTACGCAACCAACCTGCGGAAGGGCAGGATAGAGAACCCAGGATACGACAAGCTCGCCGCGATCGCCAAGGCGATGGGCTTTCCACCAAGACTATGGTTCGAGGATCTCGAACGATCTGACATGGGCGTTCACACTGAAGGCGCGGACGGCACTCGCAGTTTAGCCGACCAGGTCAATCATCTATTCGACGCCATAAGGGACGACAAAACCGGCGAACCGTACACCAACGCTGAGGTAGCCCGCATGAGCGTGGGTGACCTCGCGGAGGAAGATGTAGAAGGTATAAGGGTGGGTTCGGCGGCAAGCCCGCCAATGGACAAGGTCATCGCTCTGGCGGACGCGTTCGGTGTCCACCCCTCGTACTTCCTCGACCGTGGCGGAAGCCCTCCGATCATCGATCGTGAACTGCTGGATGTCTTCCGAGACGAAACTGTCAGCGCTATAGCCCACAAGAGCTTGCATCTCCCCGACCGCGAGAAGCAAACTATCTTGGGTATCATCCGGCAGTTTGAGGGCATGCATGAGGTTGACCGCGACGGCTCGCAGTAAGCAGAATTTTCGGATCGGGCAGAACTAGCGGATAAGCGTTTCGACCTAAGGTCTCCCTTCTTGGCTCGACCTCTCAGCAGCACAGGAGTCTCGCCCCGGCGGAGTTGCCAACCGCACGTTTGGCGCCGACGACTGGGCATCAGGTACCATGCTTTGGTGGCCGTCGACATGCACGAACAAAGGTTTATCTCTCGGCTTGAAGGGCTGCCGCGCTTTGAGAGGGGCGAAGAGGCCGACAGGCAGGTCAACGACGTGGACTTCCCCGCCTGGCGGGCCCTGTTCACCGGACTGCTGCTCTGGGGACACAGCACCGGCTACCGGCTGCCTTCCTACGAGAGCTTCTTCGACTACTGCCGCAAGGCGTACACCCTCGGGGAGGGCGCCGGCAGGTTCGGCCGGTGGTTCGAGGAGCCCCTGGTCGAGAGAACCGAGCGGCGCGTGAAGGGGTGGTACGAGTCCGGGATGGCCGAGACCTACCTCTACGTTTGCCTGGTGGACGCCTTCGAGGACGTGCTGCGGGACGGCGTGGTTCTCTACGACGCCCGCGCCGACTGGAAGCTGAAGTGGGACGCGGCGGTCATCACCCGCGGGGAGAGGTTCGCCGTGAACTCGTTCTGGGGGTCGCTCGGGGGCAGGAAGGGCGTGGAGGTCCGCAGGGAGGACGTCGAGAGGAGGCGCAAGGAGCGCACCTCCGCCTCGTCGCACTGGGGCAACGCGGAACGTAAACGCTGGACGGAACTGCAGATCCCCAGGTCGGACGAGGAGTGCCAGGTCGTCAATGGCGTGCGCCTGTTCTCGGTGCGCAGCGTCAACGCGCTCCTCGCGGAGATGTACGGGCTCGCGGAGTACGCCGAGGACGAGCGCTTCTTCTTCCCGCCCGGAAGGGAGGAGCGCCGCGAGCTCTACCGAAGGATGGTGCGGTCTAGTGGATCCTAGCGGAGCGGCGCCGAGGCGCGGCGGGGAACCTCTTCGGACAGACCCTTCCACGCCCGAGAAGCGCAGCGACACGATGAGACGGGTCAAGTCGAAGAACACCAAGCCCGAGGTCCGCGTGCGCTCGGCGCTGCACCGCATGGGGTACCGCTTCAGGTTGCACAGGAAAGACCTCCCGGGGAATCCCGACCTGGTGCTCCCGAAGCACCGGACCGCCGTCTTCGTCCACGGCTGCTTCTGGCACCAGCACCCCGGCTGCAGGAAAGCGACCATCCCCCAGAACAACCGCGAGTACTGGGAGCGGAAGCTGGGACGCAACGTCGAGCGCGACCGCCGGTCCGAGCGGGAACTAGACGCGCTGGGGTGGCGCGTGGTCAAACTGTGGGAATGCGAGATGCCGCGTGAGGACGAAGCCCTGCGAGAGACGCTGCGACTGACGCTCGCTAGGGTTCCCTCGGAGGCGCCCCCGGCGAAGCCCGGCGGCTAAACGTCGTCCTCTTCTTCCTCTTCGGTTTCACCCGCGGACTGTTCCGGGGAGACGGGGATGCCCAGCTCGTCCAGTCTCTGAGCGGCCAGCAGCTCCAAGCGCCTGGACTGCGCCAGCAGGGCCCGGCGCAGCCCGGGCGACACCTTGCGCTCGCTCACGACCTTGGCGAGCTCCGCGATGGTCTTGGACCTGCGGGCTATCCTGATGTCGGGGTGCTTGTTGGCCTCGTAGACGTCGTCCGGGACGATGCGGCCCCGGAAGGGGTCGGGCAGCTCGATGAACTCGCTCACCCTTATCGGCTTCTCGTTGAGCACCACGCCGAGCGTGGATTCTTCGAGCACCTTGCGGTAGACGGTGTACTCGGCGCGGTCGAGGGTGAGGTCCACCCGCAGCTTGAGCTCCTCTTTCGACTCACCCGCGCGCGGGTCCTTCAGGCCGTAGAAGGGGTACACCTCGATGTCGGCGACCTCGAACGGGTCGAGCGCGTTCATCGCCACTGGGTCGGTGCGCCAGTTGGTGAGATGCCTGCGCATCCGGGTCCTCAGCCTCTCCTGAGTCTGCCCGACGTAGATCGGCTCCCCGTCGTAGTCGTAGAAGACGTAGACGCCGCACCTGGCGGCGTTGGGCCTGCGCCCGGAGCCGTCCTCGGCCTTGACGAACTTATCGAGCTCCCGCCTCATCGTCGCCACCGCGGGGGGCAACCCGGCGGGACTCCGGCCTGGGTTATTCCCCGCGCCGGCCACTCAGGACCTCTCCTCCAAGATCTCTCGGCGCGCTTCGGGGGACGGGAAGAGCTCGCCGATGGAAACGCCGAGGGTGCGGGCGACGGCGGAGATGTTCTCCAGGCTCACGTTCTGCTCGCCCCGCTCGATGCGGCCGTAGTAGCTCCTGTCGAGCCCGCTCGCCGCGGCGAACCCTTCCTGGGTGTACCCGCGGGTCTTGCGCAGCTCGCGCACACGGCGGCCGAAGGCGAGGCGAACCGAGCGCCCGTCGTCCCTCTCCGGATCCGCGGCGTTGTTGTCGCGCCTTGCCATCTCGGGCAAAATGTAGAGAATAGGGATCTATGAGTCCACGGTTTATAAGCACCATAGAGGGGGCTGGGTAGCTTGGCGAGGTTCTACGAACTCTTCGCGGGGATAGGGCTGGTGCGGGAGGCTTTGGAGCCCCTCGGGTGGGAGTGCGTCTGGGCGAACGACTTCGACCCGAAGAAGCGGGCGATCTACCGGGCCCGCTTCCCGGGCGAGGCCCACGCTGACCTCGACGGGCGGAACCTCTTCGACGTTGACCCAGCCGAACTGCCGCGCCCGGTGGACCTGGTGGCCTCCTCTTTCCCCTGCATCGACCTCTCGCTCGCGGGCAAGCGCGGGGGACTCGCCGGAGACGACTCGGGAGCGTTCTGGGCCTTCGTGGACGTCCTGGAAGGGTTGAGGGATTCGGGGGACGCGCCCCGCGCGGTGATGATCGAGAACGTGGAAGGGTTCCTCACCTCCAACGGGGGCGAGGACTTCCACCAGGCCCTGCAGGCCCTCAATAGGCTGGGCTACAGGCTGGATGTGGCGCTGGTGACCGCAGAGCGGTTCACGCCCCAGAGCAGGCCGAGGATCTTCGTGCTCGCGCTGCGGGAGGACGTCGCCGGGGATGCGATGACGCTCCCGGAAGAGTCCGGGCCCGAGGGGTGGGCGAAGGCCGTGAACGCCGGCGGGAACGTGCGCCCGAAGCTCGTCAGGAAGATGATGCTCGGGGAACGCCCCGGGGCCGACCAAAAGACGCTCTTGGAAGACGGACCCGACGAAGACGTGGAACCCCCGCAGCCGGACGGGGACTCGGGCTACTTGTGGGGGGCGATACGCTTCCCCGAGCCGCCCCGCCGCGGGCAGGACTTCGCGGACATAGTGGAGTGGGACGCGGGCCCGTGGTGGCCGCCCGAGCGCGTCGCGCGGTTCCTCACCGAGATGGGACCGCTGCACCGGGCGCGGGTGGATGCGATGGTCGAGGGATCGCTGTGGAACCGAGGGGAAAGGTTCGCGGCCACGGCCTACAGGCGCCGGAGGAACGGCAGGAGCGTCTACGAAGTCAGGAGCGACGGCGTGGCCGGCTGCCTTCGCACGGCCAGGGGCGGGTCGAGCACGCAGCTCGTGATCGTCGCCGAGGGCGGCGAGGTCCGCGTCCGCAAGATGACCCCCAAGGAGTACGCCCGGCTTCAGGGATGCGTCTACCAGGACGAGCTGGACGACTTCCCCGAGAACGACCTCAGAACCGCCTTCGGGGACGCCGTGTGCGTCCCGGCCGTCGAGTGGGTCGCCGCGCACGCCTTCGGGTCGGTGCTGGACGCCCCCGTCGAGGCCACAGGGGGCGTCCGCGCCGGGGCGCCCGCGGCACGACTGGGCCACTGAGATGTGGGACCGGTACGAGTTCAAGGCGGGCGACCGGGTGGCGGGCACCGACGGCGCTTGGGCGGAGGTGCTTTCGGCGAAGGGCGGACGTCGGCTGCGGGTTCGCTACACCGGCGAGGGGGCACACCCTTCCCGGGCCGGAACCGAGGTCGAGATAGGCGTGAACGACGTGGCCTCGGTGTCCCCCGCCCCGTACGACGGAGCCGCAGAGTGGGGGGAGAGGGTCACCGCCGTGCTCCACCGCGTCCCCGAGACCGGGGACTTCGAGGGCGGCTTCGAGGCCGTCACGATGGGGGGCGTGCCGCACAATGTCATTGTCACGGGCAGCGACCCCGAGACGGCGGCGGGGGCGCTGGAGAACCTGCTCGCGGGGCTGAGGGCCTTCGGGTTCTCGGGAACCCTGGCGGTAGACGACGCCACGTACATGGGCGGGGTTCAGCGCTACGAGGTCGAGGTGTAGGAGACAGGGCATGGGACTTCCGGACGGGGGGGACGCGGACGTCTTCCACGAGGCGGTGGCCGGCCGCGGCGGGCGGCTCAACACCGCCAGCCTGGAGCCGTCCACCGCCGAGGGTCTGGACCGCGTCGCCGAAAGAGCCCGGGGTTTCCTGCGGACGGCGGCGGCAGCGTTACCCCGGCTGCCCGCGATCCACTTCGACTTCGTCGACAGCTGGAAGTTCAACGCCGCGGCTTTCCGGCACGACGAGAAGTACTTCATCGGCGTCCACAGGGGTACGCCGGCCACCCTTCTGATTCTCTTCGATCGGATGCTCGCCGACCCCGAAGTCCTGCCCTTCATCGGGGACGCGGCAGAAGAAACGACGGACCTGCCCCTGCTCCCCGGAATAGGGCTCGACTTCGAACGCTCTGTAGCCTTCGTGCCCGCGTTCCCGCGACCACGGGACCCGACGCGTCGGGCCACCGCCCAGAAGTTGGCTGAGCTGGCGCTCGACTTCCTGACCGCCCACGAATTCGCCCACATCGCCAACGGGCACCTCGATTACCAAGGAACCCGTCTGGGCATCTCCGCCATCGACGAGGTCGGCGAGCCGCCGCGGGAGCCCGCGGCACGGGAACGGGCGCTAGTCAGCCAGACCATGGAGATGGACGCGGATGGCACGGCAGCCCACCTAAGCCTTGGTAGCGAGTGGGGGAAGGTCGTAGGACACTTTCCGAGACCCGGCCCCGAGTGGGATCACGTCTACGACCGTCCGGGTATGGTGTCGTTGCAGTGGTCGTGGGCCGTGTCCTCGCTGTTTCGGCTCTTCGGGGAGGCCCGCCTCACCGGCGGGGACGTGACGCTGGAGCCTTACCCGCGACCTCGACTCCGGTCCGTCATGGTCCAACGGGCCGCCGGGCGGGTTCCGAGGCCGCAAGGCCTGGAAGGGCACCCCTCCCTCGTCGGCGACGGGCCCCACAACATACCCCCGACCGTCCCAGCAGCCCAACGCGACGTCGAGGCTATGTTCTTGCGGTTGACCGGGGGGGCGGGGGCGTCGGAAGGACTGGACGATGCCTGGGGTGCTGTCGGCGGTGCGCAGGCGCGACGACTCCAGAACTACTGGCGGACGAAGCTCGGCGGAGAGCTTCTCGCGTTCGCGTACCAACCGCTGGATAGTTACGGAGACCCTGAAGAGGACGGAGGCAACAGGTGACGCGAGGAATGAGGGATTAGAGAGGGGTCCGAACACCCGTGCTTCGTCTCGCGGGCCTCGCGCCAAGGTCTCGGATCGGGAGCGACACGCCGATCAACGCTTCCCACGCCTCACCGACGTCTGCCTCTAGCCCCCACACCTAGCAGGAGCAACATGATCCGGAGCTCCGCCTCTTCCCGCAGTTCCCTAGCCCCCGCGAGGCCATGCTCCTCGTAGACCGTCCCCGCGTTCCCGAGCCGCTGCAGGCGCGCGAGTTCCCGATACGATAGTCGTGCCCGTTCCGTGGGGTCCGCCGCGAGGCGCAGTCGTACGATGGGGGTGAGGTAGCAGACCGCGACGGAGGCGGCCCCGAGGGCGAGGGCGATCACGGCGGCGGAGAGCGCGAGCTGCCAGCGGTGAGCGAGCGCGACTATCACGCGTCCTTCACATAGCCCTCGACGTCTATGCGGCCACGCCTCGCGAGGTTTCGCACGGCTCTCCTTCCGAGAATAGCGTCCTACGAGAGTATATCGGTCGAGCCAGACCCTCCCTTTAGCCGGAATAGACCCGCGGGTCTGCTTCCCTCTTTGGGCCACTGTCGGCGGATGGAACGGACCTTGCGGCGACAGTTTTAGTTCCCGGCGGAGCGCGGGGTGACCTCTCGCGAGCGCTCGCTAAAACGGCGACTCGTCCCGCGGACGGGTTCTTCGGTGATCGCGATGCGGGCGGGAAAGTGCAGGCGAGCGGGCTGTCGACATCGTTCGAAGAAACGGGGGCGGGTTCCGGCACGACGCCCGGTAGAATGTTCGCAAGTACGGATTCGGGAAGGAAGACGTGAGACGGAGCCGCGAGTTGGTCGTTGCGTGGTTTTCCGAGCCGACGGGGAAGTCGTCTTCCTTCGCCGAGCACGGGGATAGCATGTCGTGCTTGGTGCTCTCCGCCGCGGGCAAGGACGCGGAGGCCGCGCCATGCTCAACGCAGCTCGGGCACTGCATCAACCCTCTTGAGGCTGTGGCCGCGGGCTACGTGGAGGAACTCTAGTGGACTCTGGCGAGAGCTACGATTGGAAGCGCTTTTGGTGCCCGAGGGAAGGTAGCATCAACCTGATCGACGGCGGCTACCTCGCCGATCCCGAGGCGGCTTACGGGCGACATCTCAACCCGCACCTGCGCCCCTTCGACGGGCTGTCCGACTTGCCGTGTCTAGCGCTGCTCGGGGAGCCGGGCATCGGCAAGTCGGAGACGATGCGGGCGGAGCGGGAGGCCATCGACGCGGCGGTCGTGGCGGGCGGCGGACGGACCATGTGGCTCGACCTGCGCTCGTGCGGCAGCGAGCAGCGGCTTATCGACAAGCTGTTCGGGAGCCCGGAGTTCGCTTCTTGGTTGCGGGGAGAGCACCGCCTGCACGCGTTCCTCGACAGTCTGGATGAGTGCTTGCTGCGGGTGGACACCGTGGCCGCGCTGCTCCTAGACGAGCTCCGAAACTGCCCCGTAGAGCGCTTGTCCCTCCGTATCGGATGCCGGACCGCAGAGTGGCCGGCCCTCTTGGAGGAGGGCTTGCGGGAGCTCTGGTCCGGCAAGGGATACGGGGCCTACGAGCTGGCGCCGCTGCGTCGCGTCGACATCCTCGCGGCGGCGAGCGCCCGCGAGCTTGATCCCGAATCCTTTCTGCAAGCCGTAGACAAAGCGGAGGCCGTGCCCCTCGCGATCAAACCGGTGACCCTCGACTTCTTGATCGGCAGCTACCGCGCGACCGGCGCGTTCCCGGCCCGACAAGCAGACCTCTACTTGGAAGGATGCCGCTGGCTCTGCGAGGAGAGGAACCGGGGCCGCGTCGCCTCCCGGCGCACCGGGAGTCTGACGCCAGACCAGCGCCTGGCGGTGGCGGCCCGCATCGCGGCGATCACGGTGTTCTGCAACAGGTACGCCGTCTGGACCGGCATCCAACCGGCCGCCCCGGACGAGGAAGACGTATTGGTGAGGACGCTCGCTGGCGGGAACGAGTCCGCGGGCGGGGAAGAGTTCCCGGTCGGTGAAGACGCCGTTAGGGAGGCGTTGGGCACCGGTCTGTTCTCCGCCCGTGGTCCCGAAAGGCTCGGCTGGGCGCACCAGACCTACGCCGAGTTCCTCGCGGCGCTCTACCTGGTGCAGAGGGGTGTGGCGCCGGACAAGGCGATGACGCTTTTGGTCCATCCCGACGACGAGGAGGGCAGGCTGGTCCCGCAGCTGTACGAGGCGGCAGCGTGGCTGGCGGGCATGTCTTCCGGCGTCTTCCGGATGCTGACGGACGCGGACCCCGAGGTGCTGCTCAGGAGCGACGCGGCAAGCACGGACGCGGCGGGGAAGGCTTCCCTAGTCGACACCCTGCTCCAGCTGTACGACGAGGAGCGGTTGCTAGACGCCGGATGGATGCCGCGCTCACGGTATGAGAGGTTGGAACACCCAGGACTTGCTGAGCAGCTGAGGCCGTACGTCGTGGAAGGCGACAAGAGCCTGAGCGCGCGTCGGGTCGCCCTCGACATCGCCGAGGCTTGCAGACTACTTGCTTTGCAAAACGACGCAGCCATGGTCGCCCTAGATCCGCTAGAGGAACCGCGTGTGCGGAAAGAGGCGGCGCATTTTGTCGCTACCGTAGGAGACAGTGAAACGCGCCTTGGTCTGATGCCACTGGCCTCGGGCGCGGCCGGAGAAGACCCAGACGACGACCTGAAAGGCAATGGGCTCCGCGCGGTTTGGCCGGAGCACGTGGAAGCCGGAGAGCTTTTCGGCCTGATCACGCCGCCCAAGAAGCCGAACTACACGGGATCTTACGGGGCTTTTCTCACCTACGACCTCACAGACGGCCTCAGAACCGCCGACCTCCCCGCGACACTCGCTTGGGTGGAGGGCCGGGCCCCCGACCGTGGGATGCCTTTTCGGTTCGGGGAGTTGGCGGACCAGATCATGCAGCGGGCTTGGGCGGAGCTGCTCAATCCGGGCGTCGCTCCGGCTTTCGCTCGGGCGGCCCTCGCGCGCCTCAAGAACCACCAGGAGGTCGTAAAGGAGAGGAGGGAGATCTTCGAGGCAACCGGCGAGCTCACGTTCAGCGGGCGCGTCGCGGTCGACGACCACCGGCGGCGTTTACTACTGGAGGAAATGATCGGGTTATTTGTGCCCGACAGGGACGACGTCTACTACCTGATTTATGGGAGGACCCCGCTGGTCACCGGAAGGGATGTGGGGTGGCTACTCGAGATGCTGCGGTCGGAGGGCGTGGAACAGAGAAAGGCGACCATAGCCGCGCTGGTCGGGTATGCGCATCGCTTGTGGGACGAGGAGGCGGAGGAGGCGGTGTACCTGGCGCATCTTGAGGATCGGGCGTTGGCCCGCGAGGTGGACCGGGTCTTCGCGCCGGTCGAACTCGGAAGCGAGGAGGCCGAAACGCAGCGCCGTACCCACGAGAGGGTCAGCGAGTGGGAGAAGGAGGACGAGGAGCCTCCGCCCCCCGATCCTCCGGTCAAGGACCTCGTGGTCAGCGCCTTGGACGAAGTCGAGGCTGGGGACGTCGAGGCGTTCTGGGCACGCGTCTACGAACTCATGCAGTACGACGAGCGTGGATTCGGGAGCGTCAGCGGCGCCGAGTGGGACATGACGGCTCTGCCCGGTTGGGAGGCTGCGGACGACGGCACGAGGGCCAGGGTTATCGACGCGGCCAAGCGTTGGGTTTCGGAGGGCGATCCCCGGACGGAGGAGTGGCTGGGCAAGGACGTCTCCTACAGGCCGGCCTTCGCCGGATACCGGGCGTTGTGCCTGTTGCTGCGTTTTGCACCAGATTTCGTAGAGGGACTGTCCAGAGACGCTTGGGAGAAGTGGACTCCGATCATCCTGGACTTCCCGGTCACCCTCAACACCGAGGAGGAGAAGGAGCCGCACCTTGGGTTGGTGGCGATGGCCTACAACCGCGCGCCCGACCGCTTCATCTCGACCCTCGTCACGCTCATAGACCACGAGAACAGTAAAGATCACGTGTTCGTCACCCGGAGCCTGGAGCGCTGCTGGGACGACCGGTTAGCCCGGGCGGTGCTCCAGAAGGCGAAGGACCTCGCGCTCAAGCCGACCACCTTCGGGGTTTTGCTAGGCGATCTCCTCGGATATGGTCTGCCGGAGGCCCAGGAATTTGTGGAGGCGACGGTCACCTGTGGGGTGGGAGGATACCAGGAGCATAGTCGACGGGCGGTTGTCGCGGCGCACGCCCTGTTCTACGGTCTAGAAGACTCCGGGTGGGACGTGCTGTGGCCGGCTATGCAAGGAGACGACCGATTCGGCGGTGCCGTCGTGGAGGAGATCTCTTCGGGCGTTCGCCACGCGGACCTCCCCTACGAGCATCTTACCGAGCGCCAGGTCGCCGATTTCTACCTGTGGATGGCTGAACGCTACCCCCGCTCGGAGTACTTTGTCGAGCACGGTGGTGAGGGGTTCATAACCTACGGCCTTAGGGAGAACATCTCCGAGTGGCGGGACGGCGTGATGGGGCACCTCCGGAACCGCGGGACCTTCAAGGCCTGCCGACAGATCGAGCGCATCGCGGACGAAATGCCCGAGCTCCGGGAGGAACTGAAATGGACCCTATACCAAGCCAGGGCCGAGGCGCGGCGCCGGACGTGGTTTCCGCCCGAGCCCAGGCATGTGTTGGAGCTCGCAGACCGACCCGGTACGCGCCTAGTGCAGAACGGCGACCAGTTGCTCTCCGTGCTGGTCGAGTCGCTCCGACGGTTGGAGGAAAAGCTCCAGGACGAGACGCCGATGGCGCCGGCGCTGTGGAACCAGGCAGGTGGCTCCCATAGGCCCAAAGACGAAGACTGGTTCACCGATTACGTCAAACAGCACCTCGCGGAAGACCTGAGGGGACGAGGGCTGGTGCTGAACCGCGAGGTGGTCATTCGGAAGGGCGAGGGCGGGGGACGCGGCGAGCGTACCGACCTGTACGTGAGCGCCTTCTTGCCGGGCTCCGATCCCGAGGCGTTAGATTCGCCGTGCGTTGTGGTCGAGGCCAAGGGCTGCTGGAATGACGAGCTGGACACCGCCATGGAGGAACAACTCGCTGACAGGTATCTAGCGGACAACGCTTCGTGCCGCCACGGACTGTACCTGGTCGGCTGGTTCAACTGCACGCAATGGGACAGCGAGGATTGGCGAAAAGGTCGTGCGCCGAACTACAGCCTCGATGAGGCCCGCGAGCGGTTCGTCGAGCAGGCGCGTGTTTTGTCTGAGAGGGGTACGCGCGTAAAAGCGTTCGTTGTGAACGCCGCGCTACGCTAATCGCCGCCTCGACGCGGGCCGGTGGCGCAATCGAGGTCGGGAGGTTGACAACCGGGAGAAGGCGGCGGCCAACGAATGAGTGGGCGGGGCGCGTCCCGCGACGAAACGGCCGGTCTCGCGTTTCACGTTAGGTACAGGAGAGAGAGGAAGACTGTGGAGCAAGGCGGCTTTAGATTTCAGGATGATCGGCAGTCCGAACTATACGAGCTGCTCCTCCGACTCGTCGGGGCGGGCCCGGCCGCCTTCTACCGCGACGCTTGCCGGCAGATGGCCTCGGAGCGGCCGATGGAGACCGTAACCCACCAAGTCGGGCACCTCGTGCGCGAGGTCGACGCCGGGCTCCTGAACATGCTGGGGGCGGTCACCGCCGACCCGGAGGTCGAGAAGCGGGACCCGCTGGCCGAAGGTGACCGCCGGGAGAGGCTCGAAGCCTTGTTGGACACCTTCGAAGTTCCGGAGGATAGCCGCGCCGATAAGAGGCATCGGCTGCTCGGCGAGCTGGTCTCGGACGGCCGCGCGAAGAAGATCCGCTCCGTCCTCGAGTCCCTGGGATTGCCCGCGGACGACCCGGTGGCGCAGTCCTGGATCAAGCCGCCCTCGCGCGGGGCGCACGCCTGGGCCCACCGCGACTCCCTCTCGCCGCCCCGTCCGCCCGACGAGCGGTTTCGCCAGTTTTGGGAGCGGACGCAGGACGTCTGGTACTTGGTGTTGACGAGATTCGAGGGCAGGTTCACCGACTCTTTCCCCCTCATAGACGGTCTTCTCAGAAAAGAGCAGCCGGGGGCGAGGGACGTAGCAAGGCTGCAGGAGACTGTCCCGAACACGGCCGTCGCCTACGAGCGGTTCTTTGACGGCATGACCGACGCCCGTTGGCTACAACCCCTGAGAAGGAAGGGCTTCTTCCTCCACCCTACGGAACCGGAGAGGGACGAGGAAGGCGTCCTGCGGAGCGCGCCGCCCTGGCCCCAGGCCGGCCTGCTGGCCCGGATGGCCGACGCGGAACCCGAGCTTGTGGCGAGCATATTCCTCGACATCCCGCCAACGGAGAACATCCGCGTACACGAGGCCGCCGCCGTGGCGGCCCGCAAGATGCCCCCGTCCTTGGCCGCCCAACTGATCCCTAAAGCCGTCGAGGGCCTCGACCTTCCTTTCTACTCGGACCTGCCGACCGAACTCGCCGCGCTGGTCGGACGTCTGGCCGAAGGAGGTCTCGTGGAGGAGGCGCTCGGCCTGGCACGCGAACTTCTTACGCTCACGCCGGAGATCACCACTCCCGAGACGGACCTCGGAGACGGCTTAATATGGCCGGCTGCCGTCGAGCCCCGCGCCCGCTTTCATCCGCCGGAGCGTTACGACGAGGTGGTCAGCGAATGCCTGATGCCGCTCACCGGCGCGGTCGGGGAGCGAGCCGTGCAGGCGCTGAGCGACCTACTCGAAGAGGCCAATCGTACCGCCGCGAGCCCTTACCTGGAAGAGGGCGAAAGTCCTCCTTACGAGGACGGTGTGGCCGAACTCGTGCTGGCCATCGAGGAGGCCCCCGGCGAGGTTGACTACTACGACACGCGCGGCGGCGGCGCAAGGGTACGGCTCCTCGTCGCAATCAGGGACGCCGCCGAGGCCATAGCCCGTTCCGAGTCCGCAACGGTGCCCCGCCTGGTCGAAGGGTTCGAGGCCAGGGAAACGGAGACCTTCGACCGCTTGGCGCTCAACCTCCTGCGGATGTTCCCGGCCGCCCCCGGCGTCCCCGAGATCACAGCCAAACGTCTGCCCGAGAAACTGCCCGTGCTGACCTCCGGCCTCTGGCACGAGTACGCAAGGCTGCTCCGCGACCGCTTCGCCGGCCTTCCAAAGGAAGACCAAAAAGCGATCCTTCGTCGGGTGGGCGAAGGCCCGTCACGGGAGGTCCTCGAAGAGTGGAGAGAGCTCCGTAGGACGGGTGGCTTCGACGACGAACCTACCGAGGACGAACTCGACGCCTACCTCGTCCGCCGCGCCGAGGTATGGAGGGTGCGGAGGCTCGCCATCCTCGATGGACAACTCCCCGAAGGAGCAGCCGCGCTCTATCGTGAGCTTAGGGAGAGGCACGGCCCCGTCGAAGAGCCGCTCTACCTCGACGCCCGCCGGGTCAGACTGCTCGCGCCGCGGGGCGGCCTGGAGACCGCCGCCGGGCTCGCGGATATGTCCATTGGGGAGACGGTCTCGTACCTGCGCGGCTTCGCGCCGGGCGACGGGTGGGAAGAGCCCGACGTCAGGGACACCGCCGAGGAGCTAAGGAACGTCGTCACGGCGCAACCCGCCCGCTTCGCCGCGGAGGCCGAGCGGTTCCAAACCCTGGAACCGGATTACGTACATGCGCTGCTCTGGGGTCTGCGCGACGCTTTGCAGGAGGCGTCGCGGCAACAGGAGGAGGGTGACGCCTCCGACGGGTGTGGCGTCGGACCCACCTTCCCGTGGCGGCCCGTCCTCGGCCTCTGCCGCTGGGTCCTCGACCAGCCTCGGGACAGGGAAGAGGAGCGGTTCTCCCGCGGGAGGCACGTTGGCTGGGGTTCCCCCCGCGAGTACGCGGCCGAGTTGCTCAAGGGCGGCCTGTCAATGTCCGGGGAGCTGCCGTTCGAGCTCCGGGGGGAAGTCTGGACGGTGTTGGAGGGCCTCGCCGAAGATCCCGAACCCACGCTGGGCTACGAGGAGGAGCGAACGGGGATGAGCCGCCCGGCGGCCACCCCTTCCTTCTTCTCAATCAACACCGTGCGCGGCGTCGCCATGCACGCCGTGGTCGTCTACGCGCTCTGGGTACGCCGCAACCTCGAACGCTCGCGTTCGCCGTTCGAGATGCCTTGGCATGGTCTCTCGGACGTCCCCGAGGCGCGGGAAGTCTTGGAGAAGCATCTGGACCCCGACGTCGAGCCGACCAGAACCGTTCGCTCGGTCTACGGCTACCGGCTGCCGCAACTGGTCTACCTAGATGGCGGATGGGTCGAGGAAAGACTGGCCGAGATCTTCCCAGGAGAAGACGCTCGGGCGCACTTGCGCGAAGCGGCTTGGGAGACCTACGCTGCCCAATGGCCGCCGTACCTCGACACCTTCGAAGTCCTGCGGGGGGAGTATGCTCGAGCCGTGGAACGACTCGAACCGGACCGAACGGCGGGTACGCGCCCGGACCCCGAAGTCGCCCTCGCGGAGCACCTGATGGCCCTCTATAGGAGCGACCTGGTTCCCCTCGACGAGCCGGGCGGCCTCCTCAACCGCTTTTACGAGAAGGCTTCGGACGGGTTGCGCGCCGCGGCGGCGGGATTCGTGGGCCGCCTACTCCAGACCCGCGAGACGGACTTGCCAGAGGAGGAGAGCGTCCGCCTCGAAGCGCTTTGGGATCGCCGCCTCGCAAGCGCTGTCGAGAACGAGGGAAGACCCTACTCGGAGGAGCTCGCGGCGTTCGGTTGGTGGTTCGTTTCGGGCAAGTTCGACGAGCGGCGATCCCTCGAGCGGCTCAGCAGGGGATTGTCGCTCGGGGCTAACGCTACGCGCCCTTACGGGGTCGCGGAACGTTTGGCCGAGGTCGCGAGCCATCATCCGGCTCTCGCCGCCGAATGCGCGGAAAGGATCGTCAGGGGCCTGCTTAGGCCTGGACGCCGGGAGCGATGGGCGATCCTCGGCATAGAGAGCGACTTGCACGACATCCTGCGCGCGGCGGCCCGGAGCGCCGACGAGGACGCTCGCAGGACCGCGCGCGAAACCGCCAGCATCTTAGCCGCTAACGGTTATCCGCGGTTCTGGGGTGCGCTCTGACAGCCGCGTTCCCACGTTCACTCTGGGGCGTTGACGATAGTTTAACGACAGCCCGGGCCGCGCACCGTGAAACATCGGGCAACGCCGAGAACCGAATGCCGCCAAAACAAGCGGGAAATGCGACACTCGGAAACGGCGGGAGACACTTCAAAGCTCACTCATAATGAGCAGGTCAGCGGTTGGGACCCGCTCGTCGGCCTCATAACCCGAAGGTCAAATCTTAGTAACAGCCAATTCTCGTTACAGGACAAGTGATCTCGTTGCCTTACCTACCTGGGGTCGAACATCCACCCTTTCTGCGTGTTGGGTTTATGCGGTCCGGCCGAGTTCCTCGTTAGCCATCCGCCTACCGCGCTCGGTCATCCTCAATAAAGGCCACTGAGGATTCAGGGCGTCCGCGCCCGGCGTGATTACCCGATCCACGATGAGATCCCAGACCACTTCCTGCAAGGTTGTCATGTCGTCGTGTGAAAGCGTCGGTCCCGAGAGGGGGATGCGCTCCGGCCCCGCCGTGTACTCCGGGCCCGGTATCCCGCGGCCCGCGGCAAGCCTGGCCACAGCGTTCACCAAGTGCCGGAACTCGGTCGTGGGGGCCGCAAGCAACGCCTCGAGCGCCAGCGGCCTGAGCACTTCTCTATGCAAGGCGATTTCCCCTCTCGTCTGCTCCCCGTCTCACGTACTAGGCTCTACCCTGACAGCTGGTAGACAGCGTACTCTGTCTGCACGACTTCTTCACGTGGGACCAGCGTATCGTACGCCGTTTCCAATGGAGGCGGAAGCTCGGGCGAGGTGCCCGCTGAAACCGTAACCCTGGTGGGCGGGGCACAGGGCACCCCTGATGGTCGCCCAGAGCCCCTACGCGAGGCTCGATGATCGACGAGGCTCCGTAGAAGCGGCAAGCTCGCGCTAGCCGCCCGGCGGCGAATCTCGGTGGGGCGGGGCGCAGACCGCTCCGCCTGCGGCTCCGCGGCCCCCGTCCCTAACCCTTCGGTTGTGTTGAGCGCGACTCGGTAGAAGCGGCAGGCGCTGCCAGCCGCGGTTTCACGCTGCGATGTCGCGGTGCTCTGCGAACTGATATCTGTGGTTGCCTCGCAACATTAGCCGCGCGAAGGTGCGCCAGTGTAGCACCGGCAGTCGTCCTCGCAAGGGCACCCTGAAACTCGGCCAGCTCCGCTGCCCGCCCTACGGGTTTTGCTCCGCAAAAACTTTCCGGGGCCCACCCTTGCGCTCCCTTTGTGCCGGCGCTCTATCGCACCCAGGTCGCGCTCCGCAGGGACGGGGCGCAAGTAAAACGCCCCGCAGGTGCCGCAAACACCCCGGGGCCCGGACCACAGGAGGTTGCCTGTGATCGAGTCAAGTGTAGCGCGTCGCGCGCTCAGGGGCGTCGCCCTCTGGCGCAGGCAAGGGGCCGAGATCCGGCCCATGCCCGCTGGCGGCGTATCCGTGCCGTCATGCTCGGAGGCCGGCCGAAGCTACCGGGTGTCGCTGGCCGGCGACGGCCGCTGCGGCTGCTCGGATTGGCAGCGCCGTAAGCAGCCGTGCAAGCACCTTTACGCCGCATCCATCTGGGCCGCGAAAGTGCGTCGGGCCCTGGTCGGCGGTTCCCCTATGCGGAAGGCGGCCTGATGGCTACCTGCTACGTCGAGGTTCACCACCGCATTCCACAATGCCTGCTCGCCTCACACGAGCGCTACGTCGCCGGCGACCTTGGCGGTGAAGGCCTCCAAGCGTGGTTCGATTGGGAAGAGGAAGCCTTCCGTTATGGGGTGGACCCGGACGTCTCCCGCGTTGACCTTGCCGGCCTGATCGAGGCCTCGGCCGCACCGATCCCCATAAGCGAACACCGCCGCCGCCACTCGGACGCCGGCGACTTCTCAAGGTGGGGCCGGCGGGGCGGGCTCGCAACGCTCGCCCTGTACGGCCGGCCGTGGTTCTCGCTCCTCGGGCGTAGGCGGTGGGGGCGGGCTAAGGCCGACGAGCTCGACGACTACCGGGCGAAGCGGCTCTCACGAACTCGAAGGGGACGGTTTGACGGCCAACACTCCGTCTTGGAAGACGGTAGTGACGCCAAAGATCTCGACTGTCCGGTAAACCTAGACCCATTCGCAGCGCCTTCACCGCCAAGAACGTGGGAACCCAGGGTCGGGTAGGGCTTTGTTCGCATGAACCGAGGCTGAGGCGATAGGCGGGAGCCAAAGACGAGCTTCGTGGTAGGGCTTGTAGGCCTTCTTTCAGGAACTGTTCAGGAACGCCCTGACAAACTTCAAGAGCTGCTTGGCGAGACGTCGGAGTAGAGCTTCTCGCCTTGTAGATAGCAGCCGTTGACACGCCCAAACTATATGTAGCAAAAGAACAAAGGAATGTGTTGATACACATATGATGGGATTCCGACTGCTTCAGTCGTATACACAGGTACCCCTCGAACACGCTGCGTCATGAGTAGCCGTGTAGACAGCGATTACTACCTACGCCCATAATGTATTGTTTGTTGCACTTGAGGAGAGGATGGAGGCCCATGAGCGAGACCATATACACCATACCTTGCGGGGGATCCGTCACCCTGCCCGCCAACATGCCCGCGACCGTAACCGTCACGTGCGCGGGCGGTGTCGCCGGGCCGGTCGCTGGAGCCGAGTCGCCTGCCGGTTCTATCTTCATGCCACCCCCCGAGTGGGGCGCGCTTTCGCTCCGAATAGTGCCGCAACCGTTCGAGGTGCGAGCCGGCGGAAGCATCGAGGACGCTGTGAGGGCGCAGATTACCGGCTTGGAAGGGATCCCGGAGGGATCGACGGTGGTCATAGGAGCCCGCGAGGGAGATCTAGACGCCGAAGAGGTGGGACGTGTGGCCGGGGAGATCTCCGGTCTGGGTGCCTCCAACGTCGAGGTGCGCATCCTCGGAGCGGACGAGTAGGTAGCAACGGTGACCGAGACACCGCCACCAAGCAACGGTGCCTCCGCCGCGGTCGGCACCGCCATCGCGAATCTGCGCGAGACGGCGAAGTGGATTATCACGGTCCTCGCTGGGGTCGGCGCGGTCCTGACCGCGGGCGTCCAGCTCTCGAACATCGGTCGGCTTTCCCTCACCGACCCTCGGCTGTGGCTCGCGGTGGCCGCGGCCATATTGACGCTGGTGTTGATCGGCCTGGCAATAAGCCGGGCCGTGGGCGTGTTGACAGGGGGACACGTCACCCTCGACAGCCTTGTCAAGGACGAGACCGGACCGGACAAGGGGCCCAACCAAGACGTCGTCCAGGCCAAGGAAGCCGGCTTCCTCCCGGCGCACTACAACGATAGCGTGGCGCGGTTCCGCGATGAGTACCGAAACGCCAAAGGAGAGCTACTCAAGGCCGAAGCGGGGAACAACGAGGCCCAGAAGGAGAAGTGGCGCAGGGAAGTAGACGAACTCGGCAATGGGGTGATGCCCCAGCTCTTCGCCGGGGTCCGCTACTACCGGGTGCGCCGTCGCTTCGACGAGGCGATCCGGTGGCTGTTGGGCATAGGCTTCTTCGCCGCCCTTGGGATCATCACCTTCGCCTGGGCCACGAACCCGCCGGAGCCCACCTCTGATCCTTCGCCTTTCCGTACGCCCGTTGAGGCTTCCGTCGTGCTGACGCAGGACGGCAAGGACTCATTAGGGGAGAGCCTGGGAGACGAGTGCGTCGAGTCTTCGGTTCGGGTGCTCGTTCTGAGTGCCTCGGATACGACGGCCGACGTGGTCAGTATGCCAACCGGCGGCTGCGAGGTGGACAGGTTTACCGTCGTTGAGGGCGAGAGCGGCCGTGTCAAGCCCGCAGAACCTGTAACTATCCCGCGGGAGAACTGAGGCGCCAACCTTTCGGAGCAAGTGTCCCCGGAGCTCGGCCTCGAGCCGCAGCTCCCTCGCCTCAGGATAGCCGTGCTCCCCATAAGTGGCGGCAATTACGAGACGGCGCTGACGCTCGCGCTCGCGCGCCAGCACACGTGAGCGACCGATCTGGTCGGCCGCAAGCGCAGTCGGATCAGGGGGATCAAACAACTCGTCGCAAGGAGCGCCACCCCCATCGGAAAGCCGATTGGGGACGCTAACACCGCGATCTGCCAATGCTCGAGAAAGACTCTCACCTCATCCCGACCACCATGAGAACTGTGCCCACCTAGGCTGGACGCTCCGGCTCTGAATGGCAATCCATCCCCGGCTTCGGTTTAAGTTGTACGGACGGATCGCGCACCGATGTCCCGATAACCTGCCCGTTGCGGCGCTCGAACTGCACTTCGCTTGTACCTTCGGTCAGAAAGGCGCGGAACTGTAGTCTTGATGGCTTCGTACCTCCTAAGGATGACGAACCAGATCACCTGGGAGAAGCCCGACCCGCCGCCGAACGCCCGGCGCACGGCCTTCACCCACGCCCACGAGACGCTCCTCTGGGCGGGCAAGAGGGGGGCCCGCCACACCTTCAACTACGACGTCATAAACAGCAGGGACCCCGCCTCCCAGGTGGGCTCCGTCTGGCGCCTGCCGCCGCCCCCGCGGCGCGAGAAGCTCCACGGCCGCCACCCCACCCAGAAGCCCCTGCGCCTCGTGCGCCGGTCGCTGCTCGCCTGCACGGGTGAGGGCGACCTCGTCTTCGACCCCTTCTGCGGCTCGGGGACCACGGCGGTGGCCGCCAAAGAGCTGAACCGCTCCTTCGTCGGGGCGGAGTTGGAGACGGAGTTCGCCGAGCTGGCCGCCCGCCGGATGGCCGCCACCCCACGCGGAGACGTACTGCGCGAGATACAACCCCCGGGGCCCGACTCCGGCCTTCCGTGATGGGCGCCCCGGGTATCTGGCGCCGGGATGCCGGCATCCGCGATATCTCGCCTTTTTTCGCGGATCGACGCCATATCTGGGGGTATGGTTCGGCCCGCGCGCCGAGCGGCTATTATTCGGTTTCGTGGAGCCTCTGGCGTACAGGGTTGGGGACGCGCGTAGCCCGGCGGCCGTGCTTCGTCCCCCGGTGCCGCGTCGCGTACCCGGTGAGGACGCGCCGGGGACTTCGGGGGCCTCCGACGCCTTCCGGCGGGCCTTCCGCCGGCGCCGCGCGGCGCGGTGGGCCGCGCTCGCCGGCACGCTCCTCTGCCTTCTGGTGCTCGTCTCGTTCGGTGCGACGATCCGCGGGGGCTCGCTCTCCGCGCCGGAAAGCGTGGAGCCCGTCCTGACGGTGGAGGCCGGGGGTTCGCCCGTCTTGCCCCGCCCGCCGTCGCCGGAGATGGGGCGGGTGTGGGCGGCGGCGACGGCCAGGGAGCCGTGGCCCGGGCTGGCGACCGGCGGCAGGACCGGCACGTCGGGGGGCAAGGTCTCGCTCACCTTCGACGACGGCCCGGACCCGGCCGTCACGCCGCGCGTCCTGGACACGCTGCGGGAGTACGGCCTCAAGGCCACCTTCTTCGTGCTCGGCCGGCAGGTCGAGGAGAACCCGGATCTCCTGCGCCGCATCGTGCAAGAGGGCCACACTTTAGGCAACCACACCTACAGCCACGCCGACATGGCAGACCTCGGCCCCGTCGGGATGCGGCGGGAGCTCCGAAGCACTCAGCGGGCCGTGGACGACGCGCTCGGGTACCACCACCCGATGGCCCTCATGCGACCGCCCTACGGCAGCCCCTACTTCGACGACCCCGCCGCGCTGCCGACGTTCCGGCAGGTCGTCCGCGAGCAAGGCCTCTTCAGCGTGGTGTGGACCGTGGACCCACGCGACTACCTGTTCGACGGCCGGCCCGACCTCGTCGCCCGGCGGGTCATCCATGGGGACAGGATCAAGCGGGGCGCGGGGGACGAGGTAATACTGCTGCACGACACGGAGCCGCAGGCGGCCGAGGCGCTGCCCGAGATCATCGCCCGCTACCGTTCGTCTGGAATCCAATTCGCCGGCGTGGACGACCTGCTGGCCGACAAGTACGCAGGTCCCTAGCACGCCGAACCAGGATACCGGACCGCCGGAAGGCATCGCGGGGACGGAGTTGCTCATCGTCGTTGTCGCCGACACGCATATTCCGCGCCGGGCGAAGGGGCTGCCCGAGGGGCTGGCGCCGCACCTGGAACGAGCAGACCTGATCCTGCACGCCGGGGACCTTTTGGTGGAAGACGTCCTCTACGAGCTGGAGGCCTACGCCCCGGTCCGGGCCGTCAAAGGGAACGTGGATGGGTGGGATGTGCAGCTGCCCGAGACGCTGGAGTTCGAGGTCGGGGGTGTCCCCGTCGCCATGATCCACGACTCCGGCCCGAAAAAGGGACGCCGGAACAGGATGAGGCGCCGTTTCCTCGATGCCCGCGTCGTCGTCTTCGGGCACTCGCACATCCCCTGGCTGGAGGACGAGGACGGGCTGATGCTCCTCAACCCCGGCAGCCCCACGGACCGGCGGCGGCAGCCGGACCACACCTTCGCGCTGCTCCGTGTCGAAGGCGGTGAGGCGAGGGCGGAGATCCTGGTTCTGGAGTAAACCCGCCTCCGTTACGGGCCGCGGCCGGCGGGTAAACTCGCCTGGCGGCGCGCGTTTCCGCCCCCACCCCCGGGGCGGGCCATCGACGGGAGGATGATCCACTGATTAGCAGGCGTCTACGGAGGACGGCCCGGACCCGGGGGCGCGCCTGACCGCCCTGGCCGCGCTCCTGCCCCTCGCGCTGGCCCTGCTGGCAGCCCCGGTC
>CAXUFZ010000002.1:0-51030 GCA_964250345.1 uncultured Rubrobacteraceae bacterium | reverse complement strand
AGCCCAGCGTTGTTCACGAGAACGTCGATCCGCCCGAACTCCCCCACCACCCGCCCGACCATCGCCTCCACCGAATTCCGGTCGGCGACGTCGGCCTCGACCGCGAGGACCCGTCCTCCGTGGCTTCCAGCCCAGTTCGCCAGGGCTTCGAGTTTCTCCGCGGAGCGGGCGACGGCCGCGACCGAGGCGCCGCGGGAGGCAAGCTCCAGCGCCGTCGCCTCGCCGATGCCGCTCGAAGCACCGGTTACCACGGCCACCTTGCCTGTCAAAGCTCTTTCCATGCGGGCCATCTTAGCGGGAAACGCGGGCCGTTTGCCGCCGGTGCAGGAGGGAGTCCCTTACCAGGACGGGCGCCAGGGCGGGAAGACGGGCGGTTCGGGGTTTCGGACGGAGATGTCGTAGAGCTCGCGGAAGATGTCCAGGATCTCCTCTTTGCGGCCCTCCTCGCGGGCGGTCAGCCTCTGGGACGCCTTGAGGTCCTCGAGCCAGCGCAGGTTTCGTACCTTGCTAACCACTCCGTTCTCCGTCCTTCTGTCCGTGTCGCGCCATCTTCTCCAACGCCTTCACGTGTCGTCGAGCCCCCGGTCCAGGGGCACGTATAGTACCACCTCATGACGGCGTTCTAACCCGTCATTTTCGTCTCACCCGCCCGGGTATACTCCGGTGCGTGGAAAGGGGCAAGATACTCGTCGGCGTGACGGGCGGCATCGCGGCCTACAAGGCGCCCGGTGTGATCCGACGCCTCAGGGAAGGCGACCACGAGGTCGAGGTCGTCGCCACCGAAGCCGCCTTCCGGTTCGTGCCGGAGGAGGCTCTAGCGGTGGCCGCTGGAAAAACCATCCACACGGACGAGACCTGGTGGGAGCATTCGGGCAGGGTCGAACACGTCTCCCTCGCCCGTTGGGCCGGCCTCGTCCTCGTCGCACCCGCGACCGCCGACGCGATGGCCCGGGCCTCCATCGGCCTCGGCGACGACCTGCTCTCCGCCACCGTCCTCGCCGGCGCGAAGAAGGTGCTCTGGGCGCCCGCGATGAACCCCGAGATGTGGTCCAACCCGGTAACGGTCCGCAACGTCGAGACCCTGAAAGGTTGGGGCCACCGCTTCGTCGGCCCGGCGGAGGGCCTTATGGCGTCCACGGAGGAGCTTCCGGGCGTCGGGCGGCTCGCCGATGAGGCCAACATCGTCGCGGCAGTCGCCGCTTTCCTGGAGACCGCGGACGGGTCCGACTGATACGGCCCGCGACGATTCAGGACACGCGGGGCATCTCCGTCGTGCACGTGGACACGTGGCGGGCGGCCTACAGGGGCCTCGTACCAGACGCCCACCTCGACGGGCTCTCCTACGACAAGTCCGAGCGACTCTGGCGGGAGGTCATCGAGGCGGGCGACGGTTGTATCTTTGTCGCGGAGTACGAAGGTAGGGTCTTCGGCTTCGCGTCCGGCCGGCGCAGGCAGAAGTTCTCGCAAGGGTTGACGGAGTACGAGGGCGCGCTGAAGACGATCTACGTCCTACCATCGGACCAGGGGACCGGCGCGGGCAAACGACTCGCGGGCGCGGTGGCGCGGCATTTCGTGGACCGCGGCGTAAACTCCATGCTTCTCTGGGTCTTCGCGGAGAACCAGACCTCGCGCGGGTTCTACGAGTCGCTCGGGGGCGTCGTGGTCGCCGAAGACGGCTTCGAGCTCGCCGGCGAGTGGCTGACCGAGGTGGCCTACGGCTGGAAAGACCTGGACGTCCTTTTGGCGAGGGTCGGCGTCTAGGAGGGGCCCCGCCCGTTCGCCAGGTAGTCCTTGAGCGCCTGCTCCGTGCTCGGAAACGCCATCTCCGGCCATGGCAACCCGTCCCGCGGAAAGCCCCTCACGTCCATCGTCTCGTCCAGCGGCACCGGCTCGCCGCCGACGACCTCTGCCCCGAAGACGGCTATAACCGGGACCTGTCCCTCGTAGCTGTAGAGGCCGACGATGCCCGTGGCCCGGATCTCCAACCCGCACTCCTCCAGCACCTCGCGCTCCGCCGCGGCCTCCGCCCTCTCCCCCCTCTCCACGAACCCGCCCGGGAACGTCCACTTGCCGTACCCCGGCTCGATGTCCCGCTGCACAAGCAGGATCTCACCGTCCAGCTCGAAGATCGCGCCGGCCACCAGCTTCGGTCCCAGGTAGAAGACGAAGCCGCAGTTGTCGCAGACCAGCCGCTCCGGATCGCCTTCCTTTACGACACGCTCGCTGAACCCGTTAGCGCAACGCGGGCAGAACCTATACTCGGGCGGGTTCAAGCTGTGCCGACGGAAAGGTCGAGCGCGAAGAGGGATACGAGGACTAGCGACATAGCGGTCGAGAGAAACGCCCTCGACCCCCGCTCGGTGTTACCGTCTCCGTTCGACAACGCCTCGTCCTTTCCGCGGAAGATCCCCCGGGATTATAGAAAGGGCCGCGCGCGGCGTGCTAGAATTTCGTCTCTTGCGGACGTAGCTCAGTTGGTAGAGCGCCAGCTTCCCAAGCTGGAGGTCGCGGGTTCGAAGCCCGTCGTCCGCTCAGTTAGAGGTTTTTTAGGTTCCAGGTTTTTGGGCTTAAAATTGCATCGTGCGACGCTCTGTCCCATCCCGCATCTCTCCAAACAAAGAGGCCGTCCCGAAGTCGGAGCGGCCTCTCGCTAGAATCTCCTCAAAACCTTAAAGCCTTAGAACCTCGAAACCTATCTGCCCCTTATCTTCCTCATTAGCCACTTCGCCGGGTCGTAGTACTCGTCGGCGACGCGCTCCTTGAGGGGGATGATGGAGTTGTCGGTGATCTTGATGCCGACCGGGCATACCTCGGTGCAGCACTTGGTGATGTTGCAGTAGCCGAGGCCGTTGTCTTCCTTGAGGTCGCGGAGGCGCTCCTGGTTGTCCATCGGGTGCATCTCTAGCCACTGGTTGCGGACGAAGAAGCGGGGGCCGGCGAACTCGGCGTGCTTGTTGTGGACGCGCAGCACGTGGCAGACGTCCTGGCACATAAAGCACTCGATGCACTTCTTGGGCTCGTAGAGGCGCTCGACGTCCTCCTCGTACATCGTGAAGGGGGCCTGCTCGTCACTCTGGAACGGGGTGATGCCCTTCGAGACCTCGTAGTTCCAGGAGACGTCCGAGACCAGGTCCTTTATGACGGGGAAGGCGCGCATGGGGCCGACGTTGATCTCGCCGTCGTACTCGTCCACGCGGGACTTGCACAGGAGGGCGGGCCTGCCGTTGATCTCCGCGCTGCACGAGCCGCAGTGGGCCGCCTTGCAGTTCCAGCGGACCGCGAGGTCGGGGGCCTGCTCGGCCTGGATGCCCAGGACCGCGTCGAGGACGACCATGCCCTCGACGAGCGGGATCTCGTAACTGACGGGCTCCCCGCCGTCGGCGTCGCCGCGAAAGATGCTGAGCCTCGCCGTCCCGTTGGTCTGGCCCAGGTCCTCGTTGGCGACCGGGGCGTGGGCCTTGGAAGTGGTGTCCTTCCCGTTGGCGCCGTTGCTATCCAAAGACTCTCTCCTCTAACTAGAACTGGCTCTCGGCGCCCTGTTTCTCGCCGCCGGCCATGTCCGGGACTTCTTCCTTGACCAGCTCGAACAGGTGCTCGGGCATCGACGGCATCTCCCGCCGCTCTATGCCGACCTCCCCCTGCTCGTCCTTCGAAACTATGAAGTTGATCGCCCCGAGCTCGTCGTCGGGACCGTCGTAATCGAGGCGCCACTGGGCGCCGCGGCGCTCCGTGCGCTCCAGCGCGGTCCTCAGGATGATCTCGCTGATCTGCACCAGATACCTGACGTCCTGCGCCGTGTGCCAGCCCGGGTTGAAGAGACGCGAACCGGGCACGCTGACCCTGGGCAACCTGTCCTTGAGCGCGAGGATCTTGCCGAGGCCCTCTTTCAGGGAGTCCCCGTCGCGCATCAGGTTGGCGTGCTCCATCATGGCGGCCTGAAGCTCCTGCTGGATCAGGTACGGGCTCTCCCCGTCCCCCCGCTTCTCCAGCGGCTCCAGGACCCGCCCGATCTCCGCGAGAAGCTCCCGCTCCTCGATCTCGGCGGAGTGCGTGCTCTGCTCGACGTAGTCCGACGCCCCCTCCCCGGCCCTGCGTCCGAAGACGAGCAGGTCCGAGAGAGAGTTCCCGCCGAGGCGGTTCGCCCCGTGCAGCCCGCCGGCGACCTCGCCCGCGGCAAAGAGGCCGGGCACGTTGGACGCGCAGGTCTCGGGCTCGACCTTCACGCCGCCCATGGTGTAGTGGACGGTCGGGAAGACCTCCATCGGCTCGCGCGAGATGTCTATGTCCGCGAGGTTCTTGAACTGCTCGTACATCGTCGGCAGCTTCTTCATGATGCCCTCGTAGCCGAGGTGCGTGATGTCCAAATACACGCCGCCGTGCTCCGAACCGCGCCCCTCCTGGACCTCCGTGTAGTTGGCCCTGGCGACGACGTCGCGCGTCGACAGCTCCATCTTCTTCGCGTCGTAGTTCTCCATGTAGCGCTTGCCCTCGGAGTTGCGGAGCAGGCCGCCCTCACCGCGCACGCCCTCCGTGACAAGCAGGCCGCGCACGCCCGGAGGCCACACCATCCCCGTCGGATGGAACTGCATCATCTCCATGTCCACGAGGTCGGCGCCCGCGTCGTACGAGAGCACCACGCCGTCGCCGGTGCCCTCCCACGAGTTCGAGGTGACCTTGAAGATGCGGCCCCAGCCGCCGGTCGCCATCACGACGGCCTTCGCCTTGAAGTGGACGAACTTGCCCGACTCGCGGGTGTAGGCGAGCGCGCCGACGACGCGACCGTTGTTCTTCAGGAGCTTTGTGACCGTGGTCTCCATGTAGACCTTGGCGTCGGTGGCGAGGGCCTTCTCCTGCATCGTGCGGATAAGCTCCAGGCCCGTCCGGTCGCCGACGTGCGCCAGGCGGCGGTACGTGTGGCCGCCGAACGGCCTCTGGGAGATCTTGCCCTCGGGCGTCCTGTTGAAAAGCGCGCCCCACTGCTCGAGCTCGTAGACCCTATCCGGGCTCTCCTTGGCGTGGATCTCGGCCATCCGCCAGTTGTTGATGAACTTCCCGCTCCGCATCGTGTCGATAAAGTGCTGACGCCAGGAGTCATCGCCGTCGACGTTGCCGAGCGCCGCGGCCATGCCGCCCTCGGCCATCACGGTGTGCGCCTTGCCGAGCAGGGACTTCGTCACGATGCCGACCGAGAGGCCGCGCTGCGTCGCCGAGACCGCGGCCCGAAGGCCCGCGCCGCCGGCGCCGATTATGAGGACGTCGTGTTCGCGGACCTCGTAGCGCTCTCGACTGCCGTTCTGGTGTCCGTCTCTCTGCATCAGGTGCCTCCCTGCCTAGCCGCCGAAGGGGATCAATACGAAGTCGGTTATGACGCCCGTCTGCATCAACCGCAGATACAGGTCGGTCACCAGCAACGAGAACAGGCTGTACCAGGCGTAGTTGGGATGCCTGGCGTTCAGCCGGCTCACGAAGTTGTAGGTCTTGCGTCGCGCGTTCCCGCCCCGGATGCACGAGTAGCAGTCCTTGTTGCCGCCGATCAGGTGCCGGAAGGAGTGGCAAGAGAACGTGTACGCCGACAGCAGCACGATGTTCACGAACCAGAGCAGCGAGCCGACGCTGACCTGGAACCCCTGTGGCCCGAACAGCGTCACGAAAGCCTCGTACCACAGGAACAGGACCACGATGATCGAGGCGTAGAGGAAGTACCGATGCACGTTGTTCCAGACGAAGAGCGCCCGCTCACCCCTGTACCCCTCGGCTGCGTTCTTGCCGGCCCAGAAGCGGTCCTTCTGCTGCACGTCGGTTCGGCACGCCGGCGGGTCGAAGAAGAAAGCCCGGTAGTAGGCCTTCCGGTAGTAGTAGCAGGTCGCCCTGAACCCGAGCGGTATCCAAAGCACCAGCATCGGCGCCGTCACGAACGCCGGCATCCAGTTAGGCAGCGGAACCTCGGGCGAGTAGAACGGGGAGACGAACTGCCTGAACTCGCCCGGGAACAGCGCGATCGCGACAAACGAATACAGACCGAAAACGCTCAACACCAACACAACGGCCGCCGGCTCGACCCACCAAGGCAACCTCTTCCAAGCGGATGCTATCGCTGACAAGCTTCGTTCTCCCGTCTAGATGCTTGTAATCTCTCGTAACTTCGGACGCTTTCTCAGTGCTTGGAGTATATGCGATGGGTCAATGCCATTCTGTGAATCGGTTCTGGAAGTTCTGGGGTACGGACGCGCGTCGAGCGGTCCGTGTAGCCCCGGTCCCGAGCGCCGGCGTCCGCAACACCACGCCCATTCTCGGAAGAAGATCTCCCACGTCCAAACGGCCAGTGTTTCTCGGCCGTTTGGTCACGTTTTCGCGTGGCGCGGCCGGGCTCCCCTAGCTATCATTCTGCTCTGGCGCCTGGGTAGGCGCCGAACCACCGAAGAAACGGGCAACCGGGGCCCCACGACGTGAGGAGTAAGCATGAGGCGTAGGATTTTCTTGCTGTTCGCGACGATGGTGCTCGTCGTGTCGGTGGGGGGCACGGCCCTCGCGGCGAACGGCATCCGCTGCGAGGGCAGGTCCAACTGCGACGGCACCGCCGGGCCCGACCTCATGACGGGCGATGAAGCGGCGAACAAGATGTACGGGCGGGGCGGGTCCGATACGATCCGCGGCTTCGCCGGCAGGGACCTCCTGATCGGCCAGCCCGGACGCGACATCCTTGAGGGCGGCAACGACGGGGACTTCTTCGAGGGCGGCCTCGGGGCCGACCTACTCGTCGGGGGGCGCGGCGCCGACGAGTTCATGTACTACTCCAACGGGTGGGGTCGAGACACTATCGAGGACTCCGACGCCCCCAATCCCGAAGACCTCGCCCCCAACTCGCTCTTTTTCCTCCCGGAAACCCCCACGAACCTGGTCATCGACCTGGAGTCGGGGCCCGGCCCGGAGGCCAGCAACGGCAAGGGAACCGCGACCATCGGGTGGGAGGACGACGCGGTAGGCAGCGTGCAACTGGGCGCCCCGGGATTTACCAGCAACCGCCTCTACGGCAACGCGGCCGACAACCTTCTAGCCGTCGGCATCAGGGAGCTCGGCAAGGGAGAAGACGCCGTCTGGGGGCGGGGCGGAGACGACCGCATCCTCGTCGACGACGGAGAGACCGACGACACGGTGATCTGCGGCGATGGAGAAGACGTGGTCTACCGCGACCCCGGCGACGTCATCGCCGCCGACTGCGAAGCGCAAAGGGACCCGGACCCCAAACCGGGGATCACCACCCGACCAAGCCGCTAGCGGGGCATCCCCGGATCGGCGGTAATCCTAGGGACCTTGGCAAGCGAGTCGCTTTGTTCGAAAGCGACTGAACCGCGAAACTTTTTACCTGCAAGGCCGGGCCGTCCCGTAAGCCGGATTCTGCTTTATCCCACCATCCATCTCCGAAGCTGTTGCTCCGGGCTCCTTGCGGAGCTGCGCCTACCAGTCCCGGAGGACACTTTGGCTTGCTCGCACCGGTGGTTTACCTGGCCGGTCCCTCTCGGGATACCGCCGGTGGGCTCTTACCCCACCCTTTCACCCATCACCTGTGATCGAAGCGAAGCTCCGACCCATCGGCTGGTCTGCTCTCTGTTGCACTTGACGTAGCGGGGGGCTTGCGCCCACCCGCCCCTCGGGTTGTTGGCCCGAGCGGCCTCTGCTGCGAGTCCGGACTTTGCTCTACGCCGCCAGAGGTTACCCCGCGACGCAGCGGCGGGTCGGACGGCCCGAACCCTTTAGGATTGTACCGTAGGGGCTAGGCGCCCGGGCGGAAGCGGGCGCTGCCGTTGCGGCGCACCAGCACGATCTTGGTCGGGGTGAGGCGCAGCTCGACGCGCTCGGCGCCGCCCCAGCGCTTCTGCCAGCGGGCGTCATCTTCTATGCCGGGGTCGAACCAGACCCCTGGGCCCCCGGTCTCGAGAACGCCCTCGTAGGCGGCGTAGTCCTCCGGGTCGCTGAGCGTGGAGCCCGTGCCCCGCCGGTAGATGGCGTTGCGCGAGCGGAAGGACTGGACCGAAGAGGGGCTCGTGCCGAGGGCGCT
This sequence comes from uncultured Rubrobacteraceae bacterium, assembly GCA_964250345.1. Classification (GTDB taxonomy): domain Bacteria; phylum Actinomycetota; class Rubrobacteria; order Rubrobacterales; family Rubrobacteraceae; genus Rubrobacter_D. The sequence goes on along the minus strand of CAXUFZ010000002.1, from coordinate 42,974 downwards.
GGCGATCCACTCGTCGCTCCTGCCCTCGTCCACCCAGCGCCGGATGTCCCCGACGAACTTCCTGAGCGAGACCCTCTGATTTATGCCCACGCACCCACCGCCTCCATTGAATGGTTCAAGTGTACTAGCGTACATGTACGCCGCACAAGTTTCCAGTATTTTTCCATCCATAATGTAGGCTGATCGGCACATGTTATAGACTAGACGTCGTGGAAGACGCGCTTGACATTCTGGTTGTGATGCTGCGGCTGGTGCCCATGATCCTGGCCTTCTACGTCCCGGCCCTGATTGGGACCGCCATCTGGAGCGAAGGCGGCCCGGGCCACAAGGTCCAGGCCGGCCTCTGGTTCGCCGTCGGCTTCACCTTCATAGGCTTCCTCTACGTCATCTTCACCAGCTCGTCCGCCGCGCAGGTACTGTTAACGCTCGGCCTCTCGGTCGTCCAGATCTCCGCCGCCCTTGTCCTCGCGCGCCTCACGGTCTACCGCCTCGCCGATTAGCGGTTCGCTTGACCCCTGGGAGTAGTAAGTCGGGAGTTGTCAAGACCGTTCTGGGACCGCGGGCGTCTCGCCCGCGAGGCGTTTCGGCGCTCCCTGCTAACCGATGTCAAGACGCGCCATTGATGAGTTTGCGGGCGTGCCTTACGACTCCTCTTTGGCGTTCGTCGAAGAGGGGATCGACCTCTTCGACCGCGAGGGCGTACAGCCGCAACGCGGCCTCGCAGGTCTGCTCGAACGGTTCGCCGCCGAGCCCGAGTGCGGTGTTCTGAGCTCGCCGCCACCCCTCCCCCATCGCCTCTGATACGAGATCCCACAGCCGGTTCTCGGACCCGTAGAGGATGCGCCGGTGAACGGCGAGGATCGGCGCAAGATGCATGGCGAGCAGCGAGCGCTGGATGGAAGCGCCCGAACGGTTCCCGTTTTGGGGCACCGTTACGAGCTTGTGGACCTCTTCGGCCAGGGACGTGATCTCTTCGGCCGCCCAACGGTCGCAGCGTTCCTTCATCGGCCCCCAGCGCCACCGCTGCGCCTCGTGGATCAGCGCCGCCGCGAGCCCCTCGGGGTCGTGGATCGGGATGACCTCTCGCCAGCCGGGAACGGCTTTGCAGACGGAGCCTGGGTCGTCGAACGATTCGCGGTACGCGTCGAAGGACCGCGAGCTGATCGAGACCAGCAGGCCGCCCCGACGCTCCAGCCTAAACTCGTACGTCTCCGGTCCGACGGCGTAGACGTCTAGATCGGATTCTGGACCGGCGTCGACGCGGGCCTGGCTGCCGGCGAGGACGACCGCCTCCGCGCCACCTTTCGCCAACTGCTCCGCCACCTCCCCGGCGACGGACCTTGCGGGTTCCGGGAGACGGTCAGGCTGCAACCGCGGAAAGTGTCAACCGCCGTTTAGGGCGCTCTGGACCTCTCCCTTGTCGGTGTTCAGGGCGTAGAGGGTCATGTCGGCTTTGGCGGCTTCGTAGGGCTTCTGGCGGACCTTGTTGAGGAAGTCGGATTCGAGCATCGCGTTGATGACCTCGCCGATCTCGTCGCGCGAGAGCTCCAGCTCGCCGCGCTCGTCGAGCTCGCGGATGCTGGAGAAGATCTCCACGAACGAGGCCGGCTGCCCCAGCGAGTCCACGCTCTTGCAGACCGTCGTGAGCTCGTAGGGCGTCAGGTCCTCCAGCAGGTCGAAATCGGGGCTGTCGGCCTGTTGGCCCCCGCCGCTGCGGTCGCCGTCCTGGCTGCCGCGTCCGCCGTTGCTCCGGCCTTGGGAGGCGGGCTGCCTCGCGGCGGCCTCCTCCTTCGGGTCCTCGGAGGCGAGGTCGGCGTCGTTGAGGTCCGGGACCTTCTCGTTTGGGAGGTAGACCTGGAGTTCGAGGTCCTGGTCCACCGTGTTGACGAGGTTGCGGCGCTCGGCCTCGACGACGAAGTCCTTGAACTTCTTGAAGCCCGCGTTGCGCTCGTCGAAGGAGCCTAGCTGTACGATCATCTGCTGCTTCACCTGGCCGAGGACGCGCGGCCTGCCGCCCTTCTTCAACGTCTCGACCGCCCTCACGAGCTCCTTGTACGGGTCGGCTTTCTCCTTCTTCGGCTCCTTGTCGCTGACGCGGGCCGCCCGGTCCTCTTCGAGCAGCGAGGCGTAGGAGATGAAGTGGTCGGCGGATTCGATCAGGTGGTAGGACGTCGCCTCGGAAACCCCGATCACCACCACGTTCTTACCCTGGCTCCTGAGCAGGCTCACGAGGGGGATAAAGTCCCCGTCCCCCGTAACCAGCACGTAGGTATCGACCTGTGGGTGGTTGTGCAGAAAGTCCGAGCACTCCACGGCCAGCATCACGTCTATCGAGTTGGTCCGCCGCTTGGAGGCCTTGCCGCCGGGGAAGTAGCGGGCGGAGATGTAGCGCGGCGAGATGCCGTTGGAGTAGAGCGTCGGCGGCGCCTGGCGGAAATCGCCCTCCGTCCAGTCCGCGTACGCGGTGGCCGAGACTATGCGGCCGTACTCGCGGGATTTTTCCAGAATCGCCGAGACGTTCGGCTTGGATTTGTACTCGGTGACCGTGGAGATGTAGATGTTCTCCCAGTCGATGAATATTGCCAGATCTTCGGGCATGGTTTGTTTTCCTCACAAATGAGAGAGGCCCGGAAATCCGGGCCTCTCGTCGGTCTATTTACACACTGTAACGGTCATGGATTCTTACCGCGGTCTGGGAGAGCGTCTCGTCGTCGAGGACGGCCTCGACCCAGAGGATGCCCTCACCGTCGGTAAAGTTCTCCGGCAGCTCGAAGGCCGCCACTATGGTCGCCGGGTCCTCGGCGTCGGCGAACCAGACGGGGTAGTCGTCGGACTCGACGATCACGTCTCCGTCCTCGTCGGTGATGACGAGGCGGGCCTGGCGCTCGGTGTCGGTGGCGTGCTCGCAGCCCTCGAACTTGGTGTAGACGACGAACGAGGTCTCGCCGCTCTCGGCCGGCCGGATCTCATCGAGGATGCCGAAGAGCGTGAGCCGGCCGTCGAGCTCGGAGCAACTCTCGGCGAGGACGAGTGCGGTGCACTCGACCACGCCGTCGCAGTCTTTATGCGCCATCCACCCTCCCATCGCCGTTCGCCTCCGGCAACCCGGCCGCCGACTCGTTGATGATCTCCTCGCCCGTGAGCTCCTCGAGCGACAGCTCGTCTGTCGCCCCGTCAGCGTCCGCTGACCTCGACGCCGCGACCTTCGCCAGCGCGCTCACGGAGTCGCCGCTGCGCAGGTTCATTACCCGCACGCCCTGCGCCGCACGCCCCTGCTGCGAGACGGAGTCCGCGTCTATGCGGATGGTCGTCCCGAGGTTCGAGACTATAACCAGCTCGTGCAGGCCGGGACGTACCACCCTGACGCCCTTGAGCTTGCCGCGTTCGCCGTCGGTCTTGAGGGCTATGACGCCCTGACCGCCGCGTCCCTGGGGGCGGAACTGGGAGAGGGCGGTGCGCTTGCCGAAGCCCTTCTCGGTGATCAGGAACAGGTCCGCCGCGTCGTCGCTAACGACGTCCATGCTGAGGACGACGTCGTCCCGGCCGAGCGTGAGGCCCTTGACGCCGGCGGTGGCCCGGCCCATCGGCCTCGCGTCGGTCTGCTTGAAGCGGATGCCCTTACCGTTGCGGCTCACCATGATCACGTCGGCGCCCTCGGAGACCTCGCGGACGGCGATGAGCTCGTCGTCGTCGGCCAGGTTGATCGCGATGATCCCGTCGCTCTTGAGCGGCGTGTTGTACTCCAGGAAGTTCGTCTTCTTGACGACGCCGTTCTTCGTGGCGAAGAGCAAGTACTGGGCCTCGTCGAACTCCTTGGTGGCGATGACGGTCTGGATCCTCTCCCCCTGCGCGAACGGCAAAAGGTTCGCGATGTGCCGCCCCTTGGCCTGCCGGCTCATCCTCGGGAGCTGGTGCACCTTGAGCCTGTACACCTTGCCCCTGTTGGTGAAGAAGAGCATGTAGTGGTGGGTCGTCGTGATGAAGAGGTGATCTATGTAATCGCCCTCTTTAAGCTCCATCCCGGCGACGCCGATACCGCCTCGGCCCTGCTTGCGGAAGGTGTTGACCGGCACGCTCTTCAAGTAACCGCCGTTGGAGATGGAGATGACCATCTCTTCCTCGGCGATCAGGTCCTCTATCTCGAAGTCCACGCCCTCCTCGGCCGTGACGGCCGTGCGGCGCTCGTCGGCGTAGGCGGCGCGAACCTCGGCGAGCTCGTCCTTGACGATGCCGTAGACCTTGCCGTCGTCGGCGAGGACGCTCTGGAGGTACTCGATCTTCTCCATCAAGTCCCTGTGCTCCTGCTCGACCTTCTGCCGCTCCAGCGCGGTGAGCCTCTGCAAACGCAAGTCCAGGATCGCCTGCGCCTGCCGCTCGGAGAGCTTGAAGGTCTTCATCAGGTTGTTGCGTGCCGTCTCGACCGACCGGCTCTTCCTGATGGTCGCCACGACCTCGTCCAGGTTCGAGAGCGCGATGAGCAAACCTTCGAGGATGTGGGCCCTGGCTTGGGCCCGCTCCAGCTCGTAGCGCGTCCGGCGCGTCACCACGTCGAACTGGTGGGCGACGTAGTGCTTGAGGACCTCCCTGTACGAGAGCGTCTTCGGCACGCCGTCCACGAGGGCTACCAGGTTCACGCCGAAGCTCTGCTGCATCTGGGTGTGTTTGTAGAGGTTGTTCAGGACGACCTTCGGCACCGCCTCGCGCTTGAGCTCGATGACGATCCGCATCCCGTTCCGGTCCGACTCGTCCCGCAGGCCCGAGATGTCCGTGAGCTTCCGGTCCCTGACCAGTTCGGCGATCTTCTCCAGCAGGTAGCGCTTGTTGACCTGGTAAGGGATCTCCGAGACCACGATCTGGGTCCGGTTGCCCTGCATCTGCTCCGTGTGGGCCCGCGCCTGCACCCGCACCGACCCGCGCCCGGTCGTCACCGCGTCCTTGATGCCGCGCAGGCCAACGATCACGCCGCCCGTCGGGAAGTCGGGCCCCTTGATGTGCCTGGCAACGTCCTCGTCGTCGAGCTCGGGGTCGTCTATGAGCGCGACGGTCGCGTCTATGACCTCGCCGAGGTTGTGCGGCGGAATATTGGTCGCCATACCGACCGCGATGCCGGAGGACCCGTTGACGAGCAGGTTCGGGAACCGCGCCGGCAACACGTCGGGCTGGCGCTGGCTCTCGTCGAAGTTCGGGACAAAGTCCACCGTGTCGGAGCTTATGTCCCGTAGCATCTCCGTCGCCATCCGCGTGAGACGCGCCTCGGTGTACCTCATCGCCGCCGGCGGGTCGCCGTCGACGCTGCCGAAGTTGCCCTGGCCGTCCACGAGCGGGTAGCGCATGGAGAAGCTCTGGGCCAGCCTGGTCAGGGTGTCGTAGACGGCCGAGTCGCCGTGCGGGTGGTACTTACCGATGACCTCGCCGACGACCGTCGCGCTCTTGCGGTACGGGCGGTTCGGCTGCAGGCCGAGGTCGTGCATCGCGTAGAGGACGCGGCGGTGGACCGGCTTGAGGCCATCGCGCACGTCCGGGAGGGCGCGCGAGACGATCACGCTCATCGCGTAAGAAAGGAACGAATCCTTTATCTCGTCTTCTATGGAGTGGGGACGGATGTTCCCCGAAAAAGTATCAAGCATCTGCGTTCCTCTTTATGTCGCCTCTGGTGTTCAGGTATCCCTCCCCGGTCGTCTGCCGGCCCGCGCGGCGCCCGTGCTACGCGTCCAGGTTCTTGACCTCGCGGGCGTTCTCCTCGATGAACCGCTTGCGCGGCTCGACCTTGTCGCCCATGAGCGCCGTGAAGAGCTCGTCCGCCACCGCGGCCGACTCGACCGTCACCTGCAAGAACGTCCGGTTCTGCGGGTCCATCGTCGTCTCCCAGAGCTGGATGGGGTTCATCTCGCCCAAGCCCTTGAAGCGCCCAATGTTCGCGTTGCCGTTGGCGTTCAGGCGCCCGAGCGTCTCCTGGAGCTCGCGGTCGTTGTAGACGTAGTGGTCCTTGCGCTGGTGCGTTATCTTGTACAGCGGCGGCTGCGCGATGTACACGTAGCCGGCCTCGATCAACTCCGGCATGTTCCGGAACAGGAACGTCAAGACCAGCGTCCTAATGTGGCTCCCGTCCACGTCGGCGTCGGTCATCAGCACGATCTTGTTGTACCGGGCCTGCTCGATGCTGAACGTCTCCCCCACCCCGGCGCCTATGGCGGAGATCATGGCCTGAATCTCGACGTTCGAGAGCACCTTGTTGATGTTGGCCTTCTCGACGTTCAGGATCTTGCCTCGCAACGGCAGAATGGCCTGGAAAGCCCTCTCTCTACCCTGCTTGGCCGACCCACCGGCCGAGTCGCCCTCGACGATGTAAAGCTCGCTCCTGGCCGGGTCCTTCGAGGAACAGTCGGCCAGCTTGCCCGGCAGCGTCGAGCTCTCCAGGTAGCCCTTGCGGATGGTGTCGCGTACCTTCCGCGCAGCCTGCCGCGCCCTCGCGGCCTGCAGCGCCTTGTTGATGATCGCCTTGGCCTCGGCCGGCCGCTCTTCCAGGAATTCCGCCAGGAACTTGTTCGTCGAGCTCTCGACGAGGCCCTTGATCTCGGTGTTCCCGAGCTTGGTCTTGGTCTGCCCCTCGAACTGCGGCTCACCGAGCTTCACCGAGATGACGGCCGCGAGCCCCTCCCGGATGTCGTCGCCGGTAAGGTTCTCTTCCTTCTCCTTGAGAATCCCCTTCTGCCGGGCGTAGGCGTTGATGGTCCGCGAGAGCGCTGACCGGAAGCCGGAGAGGTGCGCCCCGCCCTCGTGGGTGTTGATGTTGTTGGCGAAGGTGAAGACGGAGTCTTGGAACCCGCTGTTCCACTGCATCGCGACCTCGACGGCCCCCACGTCCTCGTCCCGCTCCAGGTAGAAAACCGTCTTGTGGACGGGGTCCTTGGCGTCGTTGATGTGCTCGACGAAGTCCCTGATGCCGCCCTCGTACTGGTACGTGACGTCCCGGTCTTCCTCGCGCTCGTCGATCAGCCGGATCTTGAGGTTCTTGTTGAGGAACGCCGACTCCCGGAACCGCCGCGTGAGCGTGTCGTAAGAGAGATCGACGGTCTCCGTGAAGACCTCGGGATCCGGCGAGAAGGTGATGGTCGTCCCCGTCCCCTCGCCCCTCTTGAGCTTGCGGTCTTTCGTCAGGTCGCCCTGCGGGAACCCGCGCTCGTAGCGCTGGCTCCACACGTGACCCTCGCGCCGCACCTCGAGCTCCAGCCACTCGGACAGGGCGTTCACGACCGAGGCGCCGACGCCGTGGAGGCCGCCCGAGACCTTGTAGCCCGAGCCGTCGAACTTTCCGCCGGCGTGCAACGTTGTCATGATGACCTCGGCGGCGGACTTGCCGTACTTCTGCATGTTGCCGACCGGCAGCCCGCGGCCGTCGTCCGTCACGGAGACGGTGTTGTCCCCGTGCACGGTGATGAGGATCTCCGAGCAGTACCCGGCCAGCGCCTCGTCGATGGAGTTGTCCACGATCTCCCACACGAGGTGGTGCAGGCCCCTCGGCCCCGTCGAGCCGATGTACATGCCGGGACGGCGCTTGACCGCCTCCAGCCCTTCAAGGACCTGGATCGAGCTTGCATCGTACGTGCTGCCGGAATGCTTGGTAGCGGCTTTAGCCCCCAAAGAAGGCCCTCCTCATCTCCTGTGAAACGAAAGGAACACACCCGTTCTTTTCGATAAAGATTTGCACCGCCAGATTGTAACACAACTCTCGGGTTTTCCCAACGGCGATGTGGGCCGTTTGAGGCTTACTTAAGCCTTTTCGGAGGCCGAGGCGGCCCGTTCCCGAACACCACCGCTTGTAGTCTCCGAGATGTTACCACCAGATATGCGCACCACCCGGGCCCGGCCGAGCGCCTCGGCGTCGAAATATTCGAGGTTGGTGGTGGTTATGACGGCCTGGGTGCTCTCCAGAAAGTACCCCGAGAGGAAGTCGCGGCGGCGCTCGTCGAGCTCGCTCATGACGTCGTCGAAGAGCAAGATGGGGTCGGCCCCCGTCTCCCCCCGGATGTGGTCTCTGGCCGCGAACTTGAGCGCGAGCGTCGCCAGCCGCTGCTGCCCCTGCGATCCGAACGTCGTCAGGTTGACCCCGCCGAGCAGGACCTCGAAGTCGTCCCGGTGGGGACCGACGGAGGTCGTCCCGCGTTCGACGTCGGCGCTGTGAGCCTTCGTGAGCGCCTCCGAATAGCCGTCGAGGGGTGCGCTATAGGAGTAGCGGATCGCGGCCTTCTCCGAGCCGTATAAGGCCCTTAGAGAGCTTTCGAAGTAGTCTTCGAGGGGCCCGATCGCGGCCTGACGACCCTCGAGCACCTCTTCCCCGAGATCGATCACCTTCCGGTCCCACGTCCACAACGTCCGCTCGGAGGAGAACCCGTCGCGTATCCGGCGCAGCAACTGGTTGCGCTGCTGCACCGCCTTGGCGTACTCGTTGACGGCCCTGGCGTACGACGGCCGCAGCGTCGAGAGCAGCCCGTCCAGAAACTCCCGGCGGTCCGACGGCGAGCCCTTGACGATCCTGATGTCGTCCGGGAAGAACGTGACGGCCCGCACCCCGGCCCCCCCAGCGGCGTACCCGGCCAGCGAAGGCGTCGGCGCCCCGTCCACCGTTAGGCGCTTCTTCTGACCCGGCGCATAGCCGACCGCCACTTTGCGCTCATCGTCGGCATCGTCGAGGGCGACGCGGGCCTCGACGCGGGCAAAATCCTGTTCCCAGCGGACGACCTCCGAGTCGTTGGCGGTGCGGGTCGAGGAGCCGGTAACGGAAAAGGCGATGGCCTCGAGAAGGTTCGTCTTACCCTGGGCGTTGTCGCCGACGACGACGTTCAGACCAGGGCCGAGCAAAACGGTGTCGTCGGCGTACGAGCGGAAGTTGACGACCCGTAAAGCCCGCAGGTAGGAGGTCAAGTCGCTTCGCTCCCGGGAGTCGGGAAAGCCTCTTCGGGGTCAACGACTCCCGACTCCCGAAGCGAGCGCAGGCGAAGCCTGGGCGAGCGCCTCCCGACTCCCGAACGCAGGGCCGTCCCGAACTCTTCACCCGGACCCGTAGTCACCCGACCTCCAGGCGGTCCTCGCCGATATCGACCACGTCGCCGCTCTTGAGCCTCCGGCCGCGGCGGGTCTCGACCTCGCCGTTGACGAGGACCTCGCCGGCCTGGATCAGGACCTTAGCCTCCCCCCCGCTCCCCACGAGATCAGAGGCCTTGAGCGCCTGGCCGAGCGTTATGCCGGCGTCCGGCTCCAACTAGCCCCGGGACGGGTCGCGCATCGGCATGATGAGGTACAGGAAGTCCGGCTCGCCGCCTTCCCCGTCGTCGCCGTTCTCGGCTCCGGGCACGATCAGGCCCGGCTTCAGCGCCTCGTTGAGCCTGAAACGGACCTTGTCGGTGTCGATGGCCGAGACGCCGTCCAAGAGGTAGCCGGGGTTGAAGGAGATCAGGAACTCGTCCTCGCTGTTGGCCGCGAGCTTCTCGTGCGCCTCCCCCACGTCGCCGTTCTTGACGATGACCTCGACGGAGCCCTCGGTAAACGACAGGCTCACCGGCACGGGCGGCGTCTGGCGCTGGGCGAAGAGGTTGACGCGCCGAAGCGTCCCCATCAGCTCTTCCCTGGAGACGGAGATCTCGCGCTCGAAGCCGCTGGGCAACAATCTCCGGTACTCGGGGAAGTTGCCGTCGATGAGCCGCGTGCCGAAGACGACATCTCCGACCCGGAACAGCGCCTGGTTCTCCGAGAGCGAGACTTCCACGTCGCCCTCGTCCGAGCCTGAGAAGATCCTGGAGACCTCCTGCATGGCCCGGGCCGGGATGATCGCCTCCCGCGTACCCTCGAACGGCGTCGTCGCCAGCTCGGTCTCCTTGATGCTCAATCTGTACGAGTCCGTCGTCACCATCCGAACCCGCGTGTCCTCGAAGGAGATCAGGATCCCCGTCAACACCGGCCTGGTCTCGTCCCGAGAGTACGACTTGGAGACCTTCTCGACGGTCTCGACGAGCGAGTCTCCGGGCATCCTGAAGGCGCTCTCGGCGTCGAACTCCGGCAGCCGCGGGTAGTCGTCGGCGGCGTAGGCCCTGATGGTGTACTCGTTCTCGCCGGCGGCGAGCCGGACCGTGCCCTCGGAGGCGTCGTGGTCGAGCGTGAACTGGCCGCCCGGCAAAGACCTCACGATGTCGTTAAAGATGCGCGCCGGTATGACGACGCGGCCCTCACCCTCGATCTCCGCCGGCGCCTGAGTCTGGATCGAGATCTCCATGTCCGTGGCACTCAATTTGAGCGCCCCATCCCCCGCCTCCAGAAGTATCCCGCCGAGCAGTTGAATCGTGGATCTCGCAGAGACCCCCCGCGAGACCAGAGCGAGCTTTCGACCGAAGGTATCAGTGTTACAAACGGCCCTCATCTTGCCTCCCTTCTCCCCTTATTATTACTAGGAAAACATATATCTATTAGATTAATAATAATAATAAGGCCTGTGGATATGTGGATAACCCCAAAAATCCACTTTACGTAAGCCGAATACACCGTACACTGCCTGTGGACAAAAATGTGGATAACCCACGAAAACCTGTGGACAAATTGTGGATAACTCGGCACTTATCCACAGGCCAGAGTTATCCACAATTCTATCCACAGACTTATCCACAGGTTTTACCCCTCTTATCCACAGGTTTATCCACAGGCAAACACGCCTTGAATTCTTACGAGTTCGTCAGATGCGCAATTTTGTCCACAGAAACGCCGAGTTATCCACAGAACCTGGGGATAACTCCCATGGCCTGTGGATAGTTTCGAAGAGTTATCCACAGGCGAACCCTGAAGTTGTGGATAGGGTGTGGATAGATGGGGGTCCGAGGGCCATATATTAGTTACAAAGTAACTACCCTGGGGGGAGGGGTTCAGCGCTTGCTCTTGACGTGCGTGGTGATCTCGTGGATCTGGCTGAACACGTCGCGGTCGCTGTTTATGAGGTTGGAGATCTTGGCCGTCGCGTGCATGACGGTAGAGTGGTCGCGACCGCCGAAGGCCTTGCCGATTTTGGGTAGAGATTCGTCGGTCAGTTCGCGCGAGAGGTACATGGCGATCTGGCGCGGGTAGGCGAAACCTTTCGAGCGACTCTGGCCCACCAGGTCGGCTTTGGCGATGCCGAAGTAGCGGCAGACCTCGTGCTGGATCAGCTCTATCGGGATCTCGCGGTACGCCTGATCCGGCAGGATGTCCTTCAGCACCTCTTCTGCCAAGGCCACGCTTACTCGCCGTTCGTAGAGCGAGGCGTAGGCCAGGATACGGACCAGGGCGCCCTCCAGCTCGCGGATGTTGGTCGAGACCTTCGAGGCGATGAAGGTGAGGACCTCGTCGTCCACTTCGAGGCGGTCCATGATGGCCTTTTTGCGGAGGATGGCGATCCTGGTCTCCAGGTCCGGCGGCTGGATGTCCGTCACCAGGCCCCACTCGAAGCGGCTGACGAGGCGGTTCTCCAGGGTCTGGATGTACTTGGGGTGCCGGTCGGAGGCTATGACGATCTGCTTGTTCTCCTCGTAGAGCGCGTTGAAGGTGTGGAAGAACGCCTCCTGCGTCTCGACCTTGTTCTCCAGGAACTGGATGTCGTCCACCAGGAGCACGTCGTTCTCGCGGTAGCGCTTCTGGAACTCCAGGGGCGAGTTGTCGCGCATGGAGTTGATGAAGTCGTTGGTGAACTGCTCGCAGGTGACGTACCGGATCCTCATGCTCGGGTCCTGGTCCTCTACGTAGTGACCGACCGCCCGCAAAAGGTGCGTTTTCCCCAACCCCACGCCTCCGTACACGAAGAGCGGGTTGTAGACGAGGCCGGGCGTCTCGGCGACGGCGAGGGTGGCGGCGTGGGCGAACCTGTTGCCGGCCCCGATCACGAAGCTGTCGAACGTGTACTTGGCCTTGAACGACCTCGGCGAGCGGGCGTTGAGCCCGGAGTCAGCCCCGTTTACGGCCGCGCCGTTGCCCCCGCCGCCGTTCGGGCTGCCGACGCTGACCACCAGGGAGGTCTCCTCACCCGTTACGGAGTGGAGCACCTCTTCGAGCAGCGGCCTGAAGCGGCTCTCGATGTACTCCTTGGCGAAGGTGTTGGGGACGGAGATCTCCATCCGACCGTTCTGCGACTCGACGGGCCGGATGCCCTCGAACCAGACGCGCAAGGAAGAGACGTCAATGTGTTCGGAGGCGCGATCCAAAACCTCGGCCCAGACCTGATCCTCGCGACCCGCCACCGGCTACTTTACCCAGCCGCCGACGATGGCCCCGACGACGTCCTTCCCCATGGGAGAGATGAGACGCTTCCCGGAATCGTCGGCCAGGACCAGGCCGTGCTCCTCGAGCGCCGACAGGTCCCTGTACGCCGTACTGACGCTTATCTCCAACTGCTCGGCCACCGTAGACGGGCCGACCTCACCGCACTCGAGAACCGTGATCAGGGCCTTCTGCTGCCGCTCCGAGATGTTCATCCGCGGAACCCCATCGGGATACCGGCGCGGCGCGACCTTGGCCGGCGCCGCCTCCCCGCGCTCGACCGTCTCCCCGCCCACGGAAATCGTGGCGACCGTCCCCCCGCCGATGTTGTCCTCCACGGCGAGCGTCCCCCCCGACCTCCCGACCGCCGAACGGGCGATACCCAAACCGGCGCCGACCCCGCGGATGTCTTCTAACACCTCCGGCGCCGCACCGCTGAAACCGAACTCGAGAGCCCGGTCCTTGTTCTGGATGCCGGGACCCTTGTCCGAGACGCGCACGACGTCCCCGCCGTCGAGCACCGAGATAACGACCCCCCTGTAGTCGGCGTGCACGAGGTTCTCCACGACCTCCCGCACGGCGTCCTCGGGTGCCCCGCCGTCCGACTCTCGCACCTTCTCCATCACGATGCGCGTGAACTTCGTCGCCGCGGAACGCGCGCCGGCGGCGGAGACCTCCGTGATCTCCGGCTCGCCCCCCTGCGGGTAGACGACGACGCGGGCTGTGATCCCTGCCCGTTCCGGCTCGCCTCGTGTCCGCTGCGCGTTCATCATCCCCAAGCCGGAATGTAGCGCACCCCCGGATGCAACGCTATAGCCACCGGACTAAAATTGAGCTTTTGCAGCACATTCACATGTTTATCCACAAACTTATCCACAGGCTGTGGATAAGTGACTGAAAAGGGACTATGGAGAGGGACTATCCGTAGCGTTGCTCGGGCGAACGCTGGGGAAGGTGGCGGATTTGAGGACTGAGATAAGCGCTGTTTTGCAAGACTTTCCTACGCGCTGGCCCGTTCGGCGGTCGATCTCACAAGGCTTGTGACGGTACGCGGGCGGCTGGATGGTCCGGGGGGGTTCGGATATACTCGGTGGGATCGTCCCTAGATTTTCGAGCATCCGCAGAGGAGTCTGATGAAGCGCACCTATCAGCCGAACCGCCGCAAGAGGGCGAAGACCCACGGTTTTCGCAAGCGTATGAGCTCCGTCGGCGGGCGAAGGGTTATCGCCGCGCGCCGCCGTCGGGGACGCAAGCGCCTGGCCGTCTGACGGGTGCCTCGTAGCAAGCGTATGCGCCTGACCGATTCCTCGGAGTTCGAGAGGGTCTATCGGCAGGGCGTCGCTTACAGGGGCAAGCTCTTCTCCGTGCACGCTTTTCCGAACGAGCTTGGTACTTTGCGCCTTGGCCTCTCCGTCTCCAAGAAGGTCGGCAACGCGGTCGTTCGCAACGGCCTTCGCCGAAAGTTGAGGGAGGTCTTCAGGGCTAGCAGTGCCGATGCCAAAGGGGACCTGGACCTCGTCGTCTCGGCCCGACCGGCCGCCGCGGAGGCGGGCTTCGACGCTTTGCGGGAAGAGTTTGCCCGGGCCCTGAACAAGTTGGGCGCCGCCGACCGGAAACGCGGAGGGTAGGTCGTTCGGTGCCGAAGAAGCTTTGTTTGGGGGCGCTGCGGGGCTACAAGCGTTTTCTCTCGCCCATGTTGCCACCGACTTGCAGGTTTACGCCGAGTTGTTCGGCCTATACGATGCAGGCCGTCGAGAAGTATGGGGCCCTGAAAGGTTGCGCGATGGGAGCGATGAGATTGATGCGGTGTCATCCGTTCGCGCGCGGCGGCTTCGATCCGGTAAGGTGAGCGACAGAATATGATCAACGCTATAGCAGACTTTTTCCAGAACCTGTTCAGCCCCATCGTCGGCGTGCTGGGTCAGGTACTGCTCTTTTTCCACCAGACGGTGGAGGCGCCTTGGTGGCTCTCGATCGCAATGCTCACCATCGTGGTGCGTACCATCATGTTCCCCCTGACGGTCAAGCAGGTTAGGAGCATGCGCGCCATGCAAGACCTGAAGCCTGAGATGGACAAGGTCAGGGCGCAGTATCAGGGGAACCCCCAGAAACAGCGCGAGGAGATGGCGAAGGTCTACCAGGAGCGGGGCGTCAACCCGCTCGGAGGATGCCTTCCTATCCTGGTCCAGATGCCGATATTTATCGGCATCTTCTATGTTATCCGCCTGTTCGGTGGCACCCCGGGTATAACGCCGCCGCGCTACGAGAGCTTCAGAGAGGGCGGTATTCTGTGGTTTCAGAATCTGTCGGCGATGGACTCGACTTACCTGTTGCCGATCATCTCCGCCGTGACGATGCTGGCGGCCACGGAGATCACCTCTAAGAACGTCGACCCGCAGCAGCGGTGGTTGATGCGCCTGTTGCCGGTCGGTTTTACCTTCTTCCTACTCTCGTTCCCCGCGGGACTCTTCGTTTACTGGATCACCTCCAACCTCGTCACCCTGGTTCAGAACTACGTGATCTACAACCACGGCCCGGGCCGCAAGAAGCCGGAAGCGACCGGGACCTCCAAGGAACGTACCGCCGCCCCGGCGTCCGGCGCCGCGGATCGAAACGGACAGGGAGCGGACGCAAGGTCCGAGGACACCGCCGCAAGGGCTGCAAAGGTCGCGAAACGGAAGCGGAGAAAGAAAAAGAAATGATGGAGAAGAGAGAGTTCTACGGGTCGAGCGTCGGGGAAGCTGTCCAGAAAGCGGCGGCCGAGATGGGCATAGCCGCCGCCGACCTGGAATACACGGTCCTCGACGAAGGCAACTCCGGTTTTCTGGGTATAGGGGCGCGGGACGCTCGCGTACAGGTAGCTTCTGAGTCCTCAGTGACCGAGACCGCTACTCCGGCCCCGCTCGACGTCGATCCGCCGGCCACCGCAGAGCCTTCGGACGATCTGGACGTGCAAACGGAGCCAGAGCCGGTCCAACGCGCAGGTGTGCCGGAAGTGTTCGCCGACGAAGCCGAGAACGGACACGAGGAAGTACCGCAGGAATTGCTGAACGATACGGAGGCGCTGGCTTCTTCGCTGCTGGATGCGATGGGGTTCGAAGCAAAAATCGACGTTTACGATGCCGGCGGTTTCGTGGCCGTCGACGTTTCGCCCGACAACACCGCGCTGTTCATCGGCCAGAAGGGCGAGACGATTGACGCGCTGCAGTACCTGATCAACGCCAGCCTGAACAAGGGCAGAACCTCGCGGGCGAGGATCGTACTGGATGCGGAAGGCTACAGGCAGAGGCGGGTCGAGGCCATACAGGGCATGGCCCACAGGACGGCCCGCCGAGCCCTGCGCGAGGGACGCACCGTCGAGCTACCCCCCATGAACCCGGCGGAGAGAAGGGTCGTCCACCTCTTTCTCCGCGACAACCCGAAGGTCACCACCGACAGCGAAGGCTCCGGCGAAGGCCGACGAGTACGCATCTCCCCCGTATAGAACGCAGGCGACGTTTCACGTGAAACGATCCGTAACCACCCTCGGAGAAGCTCAGGTCGCGACAAATAATTGTTTTTGCACACATTTGTCGTGGCTACTTGTTTCACGTGAAACCGGGCTATGACACCGCTCGATCTTTTCAGGGCACAGTTGTCAGCTTGGGGTGTGGCCGTGGGGGCACGGGAGATCGAAGATCTAGCGGCTTTCGCCCGGATGTTGACTGGTTACACGCGGGCCAACGTCATCGGCACAAAGGATTACGACCGCGTGCTTCTGGACCACGTGCTTGATTCGCTTAGTTGCCTGCTGTTCGCGCCAGCACGCAATGCTTCCGATATCGCGGATGTTGGGTCCGGGGGCGGGTTACCCGGAGTACCACTGAAAATCGTGCTGCCCGCGGCGCGCCTCACGCTCTTTGAATCAACGGGCAAGAAGGCGGACTTTTTGCGGTCGACCGTGGGGGGACTTCGGCTCGAAGGGATCGAGGTTGTCGGGGCGCGGGTCGAAGAGGCGGGCCGGGGGGAGGCGCGCCGGGCTCGCTACGATCTCTGCACCGCGCGGGCAGTGGCCCGGATTTCGGTTGTGGCCGAGTATTGCGTGCCGCTGCTCAGGGTTGGGGGGCACGTGATCTCCATGAAAGGGCATCCTGGGTCAGAGGAGATGGAGGAGGGCAGGAAGGCGGCGGAGTTGCTTGGGGCGGAGGTGCGAGAGGTGACCAAAGTCCCCATTCTGCCGGAGATCGGCGACAAAGAGCGCCGCTTGATCGTCCTGGAGAAGGTGCGTCCGACGCCGGATAGTTACCCCAGAAAGCCCGGCACCCCGGCAAAGAGCCCGCTCGGGAGCAGATAGAAACCCGTCGAAGCGCCGTGCTAAGATTCGAGCGGTGAAGACCGTTGTCGCGATAGTGAATCAGAAGGGTGGGGTGGGCAAGAGCACCACCGCCATAAACCTCGCGGCCTACCTCGCGGACAAAGGTGAAAGAGTCCTGGTGGCGGACATGGACCCGCAGGGCAACGCGACCAGCGGCCTCGGCGTCTCACCGGATTCCAACGGTTGCATGTACGACGTTCTGCTGGAAGGCAAGCCGTTACAAGACGTCGCCCTCCAGACCGAGGTAGACGGCCTCCTCGTGGCGCCGTCCACGATCAACCTCGTGGGGGCTGAGGTCGAGCTCGTGTCGAGTCTGGCGCGGGAATTCAAGCTGAAGCGGGCGCTGGAGAAACTGCCGTCAGAAGCCTATGACCGAGTCCTCCTCGACTGTCCGCCTTCGCTGGATCTGCTCACGCTCAACGCTTTGACCGCGGCGGATGAGGTACTCATACCAATACAGTGCGAGTACTACGCGCTCGAAGGGTTGACGCAGCTTATGCAGAGCATTCGGATGGTGAGGGAGGAGTTGAACCCGGGGCTGAGGATCGGGGGCGTCCTGCTGACGATGTTCGACCCACGTACCAACCTCGCACATCAGGTGGCAGAAGAGGTCAGGTCCTTCTTCGGTGACCGGGTCTTCCACACCATCGTGCCACGGAACGTCCGGTTGAGCGAGGCCCCGAGCTTCGGGATGCCGGTAGCGTTGTACGCGCCGAAGAGCACCGGGGCAGAGGCGTACTCGGCCGTGGCCGCGGAGGTGATGGCCCGTGGGTAAGAGGGGGCTGGGGCGGGGGCTCTCCGCCCTGATAGCGACCGGGGAGAGCGTCGGCGGTCTGAAATTCGAGGAGTTGCCGGTGACGGCGATCCGGCCAAACGCCCGGCAGCCCCGGCAGAGCTTTCCGCAGGCCGGCATAGAGGAGTTGGCGGCCTCCATCCGCGAGGTCGGGGTATTGCAGCCGCTCGTCGTCCGCTCCGCCCCCGGCGGCTTCGAGCTGATCGCGGGCGAACGTCGGCTCCGGGCCGCGAAGGAGGCGGGCCTCGAACGGGTCCCCGTGCTCATCCGCCAAGCCGGCGATAACGAGTCCATGGAGCTCGCGCTCGTGGAGAACCTGCAACGTGAGAACCTGAGTCCGCTCGAGACCGCCGCCGCCTACCAGGCGCTCATGGACGGTTTCGGCCTCACCAAAGACGAGCTCGCCCGCAGGCTGGGCAAGAGCCGGGCCGCCGTGACCAACACGCTGCGGCTGGCGCTCCTCCCCGAACCCATCCGGGAGATGCTGACCGCCGGACGCCTCTCCGAAGGGCACGCCAGGGCGCTGCTGGGGCTGCAGGACGAGCAGGAGATGGTCGCGCTCGCCCGCCGCGTCCACGCGGAGAAGCTCTCCGTCAGAAAGACTGAAGAACTGGTCAGGGAGCGGCCGGTCGGGGGCACGGATGCCGGTCCGACGCCGAACGACCGCCCGGAGACGCCCGCCGCGTTCGACGAGGCCTCCAGGATCATCCGCGAAGCCATCGAGCTGCCGGTGCGGGTCAAGTCCTTCCGACGCGGGGGGAAGGTCGAGATCCGGTTCAGCGAACACGAAGAACTCGAAGCCCTGGTCTCCCTCCTCACCTCCCGCGAAAACGCCTGAGAATTTAACTACTGCTACAAAACACATTTGCTACATAAAGGTGTGTCGTCTTTCGCGCGTCCGGGCGGTGTTATACACTGTCGGCGTTTCCGGTCGTCGGGGGAGGAGTGCTGGTGGGGCGAGCTTGGGTCTGGCTCTTTCTGAGTGGGGTCTTGTTGGTTCTGCCGGCCGGTCTGGCGGGGGCTCAGGGCGCGGCCGGTGGGCAGTACGCAAATGCTGAAACGGATGCGTCGGGGATACCTTCATTAGAACGGCGCGTCGAGCGGCAGGACGAGGCTCTGCGCCAGAAGATCGGCGAGATCTCGGCCATCGGCAAGGATCTGCGGGAGGCGCAGTCGAGCCTGGACGGGTCGAGGGCGCGGGCCGACGATCTTGGCCGGCAGAGGCGGGAGTTGGAGCGCGAGATCTCCACGCAGCGAGAGGCCCTCGGGGACGCGAAGGCGCGGTACGAGGAGCGGGCCAGGGCCGCCTACGAGGGGGACGACCTCGAAGGCTTGGCCGCCCTGTTCGGCCGGTGGATGGGTTCTGGCAGCGTGGCGGGGTCCGTGGACCCGGGGATCGCGCGAGTCCTCGTCGACGGCCGGCAGGAGCTGGAGGCGTACGAGAGGTCCCGGCAGGCGCTCGGGCAGACGCTGCTTCAGATCTCCCAGAAAGAGAGGGACTACGGCGAAGCCATCAGGCAGAGGGAGGCGAGCGCCGAGGAGTTGCGCCGCCGGGAGCGGGCGCTCGACGAATCCATAGCCGGGCTGAGGACCGACCGCGACCGGAGCGCCGACCGGCTCCGCGAGCTCGAGGCGGCCGAGAGGGAGCGCATCCTCAGGAGCAGGGCGGCCAGCGGCGGGGGGTACGTGGGCGGGCAACGCGACCTCGCCGGCTCGGGGATCGTGGCGCGGGAGGTCGGGCCGATCCCGAAGAAGCGGTACATGGAGCTCTACAAGGAGTCGGCGAAGCAGTACGGCTTCGGCCGCGACTGGTACGTGCTCGCGGCGGTGGGGCAGGTCGAGTCAAACCACGGCGAGAACATGGGCCCGTCGAGCGCGGGCGCGATGGGGCCGATGCAGTTCATCCCGTCCACCTGGGAGACGTCGGGCGTAGACGGCAACGGCGACGGCGAGGCCAACGTCATGGACCCGCGGGACGCCATACCGGCCGCCGCCGGATACCTCAAGGCCGGCGGAGCCCCCAAAGATTGGTACGCGGCCCTATTCTCGTACAACCACGCCGACTGGTACGTCAAAGACGTCCTCGCCGTAGCCGAGGCTTACCGGCGCCTGGCAAAAGACGACCGGGTCGAACCCTACACATAGGGCGACGTGCAGGGTCCGAGATCCGAGATGTTCCGCAAGCTGCTCGGGAGGGACCCGGACAACCCGATGGTCCTCTACTCCCTGGGCAACGAGCTCTTCAAAGAGGGTGACCACGCCGGCGCCAGGGACCACCTGCGCCGCGCCATCGAGCAGAAGCCCGACTACTCCGTCGCCTACCGGACGCTCGGCCGCGCCCACTACGAGCTCGGGGAGAATGCGGAGGCCCGTAGGGTCTTCGACCGTGGCAGGGAGGTCGCCCTGGAGAACGGGGATCTCCAGACCGTCAAGGAGATAGACGTCTTCTTGCGGCGTTTGGAGAAGCGGGAGGCGGGGGAGGGGTAGCGGGCGCTTCTGCTAACATCCGGGGCGTGTCGGACGCCTCGGTAGGCATCTTTGTGGATTACGACAGCCTGCTGGCCCGCAGGGTGGCGGGCGACGTGTGGTCCGGCCTCTCCCGCGCGGCGCTCGATGCCGGCAACACGAGCGTCACCGCCCTCTGGAAGAGCCTGCGCGAGATGGACCTCGTCCAGAACCCGGAGAAGCGGCGCGTCCACGTCTTCGCCGTCGGGCAGGACCGCCCGGACGGCATAGACGCCGTCGCCGCCGTGGGCGGGACGGACGGCGCGCTCTACGGCCTCGTCGTCGCCGTCCCGGACCGGCCGAGTCCCCTCGCTGGCTCCCTCCTTTACCAGGGCGTCGAGCGGCTGACCGGCTCCGGCGTCAAGGCCGGCCTGGTGGAGCCCGCGCTGCTGCACGCCGCGCCCGTCGAGTGCGAGCGTTACGCCCGCCGGCTCCTCGAACGCCTCGGCGGCGTCTAGGGGGCGCTTGGCCGCGCAACTCCCCGTCGCCCTGCTCCTCACCGCCGCCTGCGCGGCCCTGGCCTTCGTCCTCGGCATGACCAGCGCGCGGGGGGCGGCGGGCGGACTCGTCATCGGGACGCCCGTCTACCTGTGGCTCGGGCCGGAAGGTTTCGCGCTCCTAGTCCTGTTCGTGGTCGGCGGGTCCGCCCTCACCCGGCTCGGCTACGAGAGGAAGCATCGCTCCGGCGGCGCCCAGGGGCGCGGCGGTCGGCGCGGCGCGAGGAACGCCCTCGCCAACGCCGGCGTCGCTGTCCTCTGCGCCATGCTCTACGCGCTGGACGTCTCGGACGCCTTCTCCGCCGCCTACGTCGCCGCCGCCGGGGCGGCCTTCGCCGACACCGCCGAGTCCGAGGTGGGACAGTTGTCGCGGCGCCCGCCGCGGCTGATCACGAGCCTCCGAAAAGTTCCGCCCGGCACCGACGGGGCCGTCTCCCTGCCGGGCACGCTCGCCGGGATCTCGGCGGCGGTCCTGACGGCCGCGCTCGGGTGGGCCTTCGGCCTCGTCGGGAGCCCGGCGGGTGCCACGCTCGTCGCGGTCGCGGCCTTTCTCGGGACCGTCGCTGACAGCCTCGTCGGGGCGCGGCTTCCGTGGGTCGGCAACGAGGCTACCAACGTCGTGTGTACGCTGGTCGCGGCCCTCCTGGCGCTCTTTCTCGCGTAGCCGGCCGGTGTTATATTAGGAGCATGTATGCCGGATATACAAAGGTTCTCGTCGGTCCTCGACTATAGCCGTCCGCGCTTTTTTCACCCTCTGAACCAATCCCATCGCAGAAGGAGTCTCTCGTGGGCGAGACTAGACCGAGGAAAACCTACGATCCGACCGCCCTGGAGCATCGCTGGCAGGAGCGGTGGGCCGAGGGCGGGCTCTACGAGACGGACGAGGACCCGGGTAAGCCCAAGCACTATGCGCTCACCATGCTCCCTTACCCGAGCGGGGATCTGCACGTCGGGCACTGGTACGCCATGACGCCGTCCGACACGCGGGCACGCTTCATGCGGATGAACGGGTATCGGGTCTTCTTCCCCATAGGGTTCGACGCCTTCGGGCTTCCGGCGGAGAACGCGGCCATTAACCGCGGCATCCACCCGTACAAGTGGACCATGTCCAACATAGAGAACATGCGCGGCCAGCTCAGGCAGATGGGGGCGATGTTCGACACCTCCTCAGAGGTCGTCACCTGCAAGCCCGAGTACTACCGCTGGAACCAATGGTTCTTTCTCCGGTTCTTCGAGAAGGGGCTCGCGTATCGCAAAGAGGCGCCCGTGGACTGGTGTCCCAAAGACAACACGACGCTCGCCAGGGAGCAGGTCATCGGGCCCGACCGCCGGTGCGAGCGGTGCGGAACGCAGGTTATCAAGAAGAACCTCGCGCAGTGGCTGTTCGGGATCACGGAGTACGCCGACGAGCTCCTCGACTTCTCCAAGATAGACTGGCCCGAGCGCGTCGAGACGCTGCAGCGGAACTGGATCGGCCGCTCCGAGGGCGCCGAGATAGCGTTCGACGTCGAGGGCTACGGCCCGATAGAGGTCTTTACGACGCGGCCCGACACTCTCTTCGGGGCTACGTTCTTCGTGATGAGCCCCGAGCACCCGGCGGTAGAGAGGATCACGACTTCCGAGCGGGCCGACGAGGTCCACGCCTACGTCGAGAAGGCCGCCCGGATGAGCGAGATCGACCGCACCGACGTCACCCGCGAGAAGACCGGCGTCTTTACCGGCGCCCACGCCACCGACCCGGCCAACGGCGAGAAGATCCCCGTTTACGCGGCCGACTACGTCCTCATGGGCTACGGCACGGGCGCCATCATGGCGGTCCCCGGCCAGGACGAGCGCGACTGGGAGTTCGCCGAGAAGTACGACCTCCCGATAATTAGAACGGTCGAGCCGCCGGAAGGCTTCGATGGCAAGGCGTACACGGGCGAAGGTCCGGCCATCAACAGTGGGTTCCTCGACGGGCTCGGGGTGGACGAGGCAAAAGAGCGCATGATCGGGCACCTCGAAAAGGAGGGCGCCGGCCGCCGCGCCGTGACCTATCGTCTGCGCGATTGGTTGATCTCGCGCCAGCGCTACTGGGGGACGCCCATCCCGATCATCTACTGCCCCGAGCACGGCGCCGTCCCCGTCCCGGAGGAGGACCTCCCGGTCCGGCTTCCAGAGGACGCCGAGTTCATGCCGACGGGCGAGTCGCCGCTCAAGCGTGACCCGAACTTCTACAACACGGAGTGCCCGACGTGCGGCGGTCCGGCGACGCGCGAGACGGACACCATGGACACGTTCATGGACTCGTCGTGGTACCAGTACCGCTACCTCTCGCCGCACTACGACGAAGGGCCGTTCGACCCCGAGCGTGGGGAGCGGTGGCTGCCGGTGGACCAGTACACCGGGGGGATCGAGCACGCCGTCATGCACCTGCTCTACACGCGCTTCTTCACGAAGGTGATGCGCGACCTCGGGCTCGTGGACTTCGACGAGCCGATGGTCCGGCTCTTCAACCAGGGCATCATCCTGGGACCGGACGGCAATCGCATGAGCAAGAGCCGGGGCAACGTCGTGAACCCGCAGGACTTCGTGGACCGCTACGGCTCGGACGCGCTCCGCTGCTTCCTGATGTTCGTCGGGCCGTGGAACGAGGGCGGGCCGTGGGACAGCAAGGGCATCGAGGGCGTCTCCAGGTTCCTGCGGCGCGCGCTCTCGCTGGCGGCCGGCGGCGAGTCTACCGGGGCCGAGGCCGACCCGACGGCCCTCCCGCGCCGGACGAACCGGCTCGTCAAGAAGCTCACGGGCGACCTCGAATCGTTCCGGTTCAACACGTCGATCGCGGCGCTCATGGAACACACGAATTACTTGCTCGGCGTGCGGGGCGCCGTGGGCAGCGACGAGTGGGACGAAGCTTTGAGGACGTTCGTGCAGGTCTTGGCGCCGTTCGCGCCGCACCACGCGGAGGAGATGTGGTCGGCGATGGGGGGGGAGGGTTCCGTGCACGAGCAGGCGTGGCCCGGCTGGGACGAGGCGCTCCTTGCGGAGGAGGAGATCACGCTGGTCGTCCAGGTGAACGGCAAGCTGCGCGACCGGGTGACCGTGCCGGCCGGGATCTCCGAGGAGGAGGCGAAGGGTCAGGCGCGCGCGCGCGCGCGGGGCCGGCCGCGCGGCGAGGGGCGCGAGCTCCGCCAGCCCGGGGAAGGGCGGGGGCGGCGGGTGAACGTGGTGGTCGCCTAGCCGCAAAGATCCCTCAAATGGACCATGCGGTCACCGGCATGGTCCACCTATCATCCCGGCTGACGCGGCAAACCGACGCACGGGAGACGAACTTTGCACCGAAGGGGCTGGTCGCCAGGACATGGTTGATGGTACGCCCACCATCATGTACACGCGGCGGGCCGACGGAGAGCGCGCGACGACATTCGTAAGCCCCGGCGTGGAGGCCGTGCTCGGCTACACCCGCCGGGAGTACCTCTCCGGACCCGGGTTCCGCCGGGGCATCCTCCATCCCGACGACCGGGAGGCGGTGCGGGCGGAGCGCGCGCTCAAGGACGCGTCCGGCGAGCCTTTCCTGATGGAATACCGCGTCCTCTCCAAAGACGGGCGGGTCGTGCGTGTGCGCGACGAGTCCGTCCTGGTCGAGGACGGGGAGGGTCTTCCGCCTTTCTGGCAGGGGGTTCTGCTGGACGTCACCGGCCGCAGGCGCACGGAGCGGGAGTTGGAGGAGAGCGAGCGGCGGTTGCAGGAGCTTCTGGCGAAGCTGCTCGGGGCGCAGGAGGAGGAGCGCCGGAGGGTCGCCTACGAGGTCCACGACGGGCTCGCGCAGGTCGCGGCGGCGGCCCACCAGCACCTCCAGGCCTTCGCGCGGCGCAACGCGCCAGAACGCGAGGAGGTGCGGGCCGAGCTCAACCTGGTCGTCAAGCTCGTGCGGCGGACGGTCACCGATGCCAGGCGCATCATCGCCAACCTGAGGCCCACGGCGCTCGATGACTTCGGGCTCTCGGCGGCGGTCTCCTTGGAGGTCGAGAAGCTGCGCGAGGAGGGGTACGAGGTCGAGTACTTCGACGGGGTGGGGGAGGGGCGGTTGCCCGACGCGTGCGAGATCACGCTCTACCGCATCGCCCAGGAATCCATAGCCAACCTTCAGAAGCACGCGAACGCGAAGCGGGTAAAGATAGACATCCGCCGGCTCGGCGACGAGGCCCGCCTAGAGGTCAGGGACTGGGGCGCGGGCTTCGAGCCGCGGGAGGTATCGGCCGGCAGCGGCCCCGGCGCGCGGGTCGGGCTCGCCGGGATGCGGGAACGGGCCGGGATGCTCGGCGGGACGCTGGAGGTCCAGAGTGTGCCCCGCGAAGGCACGGCCGTCGTCGCCACGATCCCGATCCGCCCGTGACCGCCGGCCCACACACCGAAGGAGGAAGATAGGCTTTGAGCGCCGAAAGTGCTTCGACGCGGGGACAGGACGCCATCAGGACGCTCGTCGTGGACGACCACGAGTTGGCGCGGGAGAGCCTGAAGTACATGCTCTCGGACGCCGCCGGCATCGAGGTCGTCGGCGAGGCGGGCAACGGGCTGGAGGCCCTGCTCCAGTGCTCGCGGCTCCTGCCTGACCTCGTGATGATGGACGTCAGGATGCCGGAGATGGACGGGCTCACGGCCACCAGGGAGCTCAAGGGGAAGCACCCCAAGATCAGCGTCCTCATGCTCACCATGCACGACAACCCGGACTACCTCCTCGAAGCCCTCAAAGCCGGCGCCTCGGGCTACGTGCTCAAGGACGCCGACGAGGAGGACGTCGTCTCCGCGGTGCGTCAGGTGCGCGACGGCGAGTCGCCGCTCGACCCGAAGCTCTCGGCCAGGCTGCTCAAGCGGATGGCCGCCGGCCAGGACGGTCGCCGGCCGGTCGGCAAGGCTTCGGGGCCGCCGGTCCAGCCGCTCACGCGCCGCGAGGGCGAGGTGTTGCAGAAGCTCAAGCTCGGCTACACGAACCGCCAGATCGCCGCCGAGCTCTACGTCAGCGTCGGCACCGTCAAGAACCACGTCGAGCACATCATCCAGAAGCTCGACGTCTCGGACCGCACCCAGGCCGTCGTCCGGTCGCTGGAGATGGGCCTGCTGGAGCTCTCCGACTAAAGCCCCCGGTTCGCCCGGACGAATATATGCCGCATGACAGATGCGACGGAAAGGTCCGGGCCGCATAGTTCACCGTGTTATGAGCGACCGAACCGAACGGGTATAATTATCACCGCCATGGTAGACAACCCTTCCTCCGTGGGCCGCCGCTCCGACGGGACGCGGGTGCTGGTCGCCAACGAGCCCCGCGCCTACCGGGAGGTCACGGCCGAGGTGCTCGGGCAGCTCAGGCCCGACGTCGAGTTCGTGCTCGTGGAACCGGGCGGCCTGGAGGAAGAGGTCTTCCGCCTCCAGCCCGACATGGTCCTCTGCGACGAGGCCACCCCGACGGTGCGCGACGCCGTCCCGACCTGGCTCGAGCTGTACCCGCACGGGGACACCACCTCCGTCTTCGGCGAGGGCGACGAGCGCTCGACCATCGACAACATCCAACTCACCGACATCCTCACCCTCGTCGACCGCACGGCCAAGCACGCGATTTAGTGGCGTGTACGCCCGGGTGCTTCGGCGCTCTTGTTGTTCGGGAGGCGCGGGGCTGCGCTCCGCCCCGCTTCGGGAGTCGGGAGGCGCAAGGTCAAACCCGGGTTTTCCGACTCCCGACTCCCGAAGCGAGCGATAGCGAGCGCCTCCCGACGGGAAGCGGGCGCCGAAACCCCAACGGCGTTCCCGACCCCCGACTCCCGATGCGTGCTATAGCGTGGGCCCCCCGACTCCCGCCGAGCGGGAGCGAGGAGGACCGCCTGGGCCCCGTCCCTAACCCAAACGGGCTACCCCCACCGGGCACACGCCCGACTGAAATATGCCGCCTGGCCGATGCTGGTCCCGGCGCCGCTGCTTAACCTCCTTGTAACGGTGATTCAGAGACCTTACGGGAGGACCGATGGCGGCTAGGCAGGGCAGGGCAGGGGCAATGACCGCCGCGGCCGTCGCCGCGCCGGGCCGGGCCGTGGGTGGAAGCGTCGCGCGCGGGCTCTCGCTGCTCGGGGATCGGGCGCGGTTCCGGCGGCAGCCGCTGGTGGTCGCCCTCCTGGTTTCTTCGGACTTTCTGCTGGCGTTCGCGGTGTGGCAGGCGGCCTTTCTGGCGCAGAGCGTGTGGGGCTACTACCCGCTCTCGGGCGGGATGGCCGTCGCGAGCATCCTGCCGAACGCGGCGGCCTGGATCGGGCTGCGGGCCCTGCTCGGGCTCTACCCGGGCTACGGGCTCGGGCCCGTCGAGGAGCTCCGGCGCCAGACGCTCGCCCTCCTCGTCACCCTCGCCATAACCACGACCTTCGCCTTCGCCTCGCAGGCCGGGGACAGCCTCTCGCGGCTCCTGCTCTTCGCCTGGGTCGCCGGGCTCCTGGTCGCGGCCCCGTTCGCCAGGAACCTGACCCGGTGGGCCATGATGAAGGGCGGCGTCTGGGGCAAGCCCGTCGTCGTCTTCGGGGCCGAGCAGCCGGGGATGCGGGTCATCAAGGTGCTGCGCGACGAGTGGCAGTTCGGGCTCAACCCCATCGGCGTCTTCGACAACCGGGCGCCGGCGACCGAGTCGCTCGAAGGCGTGCCCTACCGCGGCAACCTCGCCGACGCGGCCTCGCTGGCCGGGGAGCACGGGCTCGACACGGCGATCTTCGCCATGCCCCACACGCGGCGCGAGCACCTCGCCCGCTTCACAAGCCTCGCGAGCGCCAGCTTCAGGCACATCGTCGTCATCCCGAATCTCGGTGGGATCACGAACTCCGCCGTCGTGGCGCGGGACCTCGGCGGGACGTTCGGGGTGGAGATCAAGCACAACCTGCTCAACCCCTGGGCCCAGCGGGCGAAGCGCGCGATGGACCTCGCCGCCACCCTCGCGGGCGCCCTCTTCGTCCTCCCGGTCATCCTGGTCCTGGCGGCGCTGGTGCGGCTGGAGTCGCGCGGGCCGGTCTTCTACAAGGACTTCCGCATGGGCCGCGACGGCCGGCTCTTCCCCTGCATAAAGTTCCGCACGATGGTGCCCGACGCCGAGGCGCTGCTCCAGCGCGTCCTGGAGGAGGACGCAGAGAAGCGCGAGGAGTACCTCACGTACCACAAGCTCAAGGACGACCCGCGCGTGACCCGCATCGGGCGGCTGCTGCGCAAGACGAGCCTCGACGAGTTGCCGCAGCTCTGGAACGTGGTGCGGGGGGAGATGAGCCTCGTGGGGCCGCGGCCCTACCTGCCGCGGGAGTCCGAGGACATCGGGCAGACGCAGGGCGAGATCCTGCGGGTCACCCCCGGCATCACCGGCCCCTGGCAGGTCGCCGGCCGCTCCAACACCTCCTTCCTGGAGAGGGTCGGCATGGACGCCCACTACGTCCACGACTGGTCCGTCTGGCTCGACGTCATCCTCCTGGCCCGCACCGCGAAGACCCTGCTCTTCAGCCGCGACGCCTGCTGAAAGGGGGCTCTGAGGTCTCCCGGGTCTCGAGGGGCGGTGTGCCGGGACCCGGCGCCGCCAACCACCCCCAAGACCCCTGAAGTCTAGAGACCTAGAGACCGAAATATGCCGTTCGGCGGATGTGGTCGGCGGCCCCGGGACGTAACCTTTGCTGCGACTAGAGAGCTTCGAGACCGCGCCGGTCTTCCCGCGCGGTGGGTGTAGAACAGGTAACCGAGGAGGAGTTAAGCTATGACCCGTAGGATCACGTTGGTATTCTTTGCGACGATCTTTGCGCTTTCGGGGCTGGTCTTGGGCGTCATGCCCGCGCAGGCCGTCAACATGCGCCAGACGCCAGACCCCGGCGTCTGGATGACCACGGGCATCGTCTACGCGTCGGCGCTCTCGGAGGACGGCAAGACGCTGTATATTGGCGGCAAGTTCTCGCAGGTGAGGGA
The DNA here is from genome assembly GCA_964250345.1 of uncultured Rubrobacteraceae bacterium. Taxonomy (GTDB): domain Bacteria; phylum Actinomycetota; class Rubrobacteria; order Rubrobacterales; family Rubrobacteraceae; genus Rubrobacter_D. The sequence goes on along the minus strand of CAXUFZ010000002.1, from coordinate 14,605 downwards.
GAAGCCCTCCGGCCAGGGCGGCAAGACCCTCGCCGTGAGCAACCTGGCCGCCATAGACGTCTCCACGGGGGCGGCCATCGCCTCGTGGAAACCCGCCGTGACGGGAGACAGCGCCGTGGCGCCCGTCGTGCGCTCGCTGGCCGTGAAGAACGGGCAGGTCTACGTCGGGGGCAAGTTCACCTCCGTCGCCGGCCAGCCGAGGACCAACATGGCCGCCGTGGACGGGGCCACGGGCGCGGTCAAGCCCTTCAACCCGAGGGTGGGGGACGGCGGCTCCACCGTCTTCGCCATCACCCCGAGCGGCCAGAACCTGTTCGTCGGGGGCAAGTTCCTCTCGGTCAACGGGACGAACCGGCAGAACCTGGCGCTCGTGAACGCCTCGACGGGCGCGCTCGACGCCAACTGGAAGCCCCGGGCCAACGCGACCGTCCACGACATCAAGTTCGCCGCCGACGGGGCCACGGCCTTCGTCGCCGGCGGGTTCACGACCGTGAAGGGCTCCAACGGCGTCACCGAGGCTCGCCAGAGCATCGCGCGGGTAGACATCGCCACCGGCAACGTCGATCCCTGGGCCATACCCGCCGGCGTGCTCGACAGCCCCCAGATCGGCTGGGACATGATCGTGACGGGCCAGCGCCTGCACGTGGCCTTCGGCGAGAAGCCGAACTACGCGGCCTCCTTCCGCCTGGACAACGGCAACGAGGGGACCCAGGTCTGGCGCTTCGGGCTGGTCGGCAACCCGCAGACCATCGCGATGACCCCGGACAACTCCAAGCTCGTCATCGGCGGGCACTTCGGCATCAACCCGCTCGACCAGGAGGCCTGCGGCGGCAAGTACCTCAAGGGCATCGTGGCCGTCAACCCGGCCAACGGCGCCATAGACTGCACCTGGATCCCGTCCCTCGACCAGAAGACGCGGCCGAACTACAACGGCGCCTGGACGATGCAGACCGTCGGCGACTACCTGTGGGTCGGCGGCGGCTTCACGGGCGTCTCGGGTGTCGCGCAGTCCAACTTCGCCCGCTTCACCCTCGACCCGGCCTTCCGCCCGGTGAACTACTCCAAGCCCAAGGTCGACCTCGACGGCTTCGGGCGCCAGAACGGCCTGCAGCGCGGCGGCCTCAACGCCACCTACTTCGACAACATAGACTTCACGGGGGCCGAGGTCACCCGCGCGGACCCGACGGTCGACTTCGACTTCGGCGGCGGCTCGCCGGATCCCAGCATGGGCCCCGACACCTACAGCGCCCGCTGGACCGGCAAGGTCGAGGCCCCCGTCACCGGCGACTACACCTTCACCACCAACAGCGACGACGGCGTGCGCCTCTACGTCGACGGCAACCTCGTGGTCGAGAACTGGACGAACCACGGTCCCACCGACGACTCCGGCACCGTCGCCCTGGAGGCCGGCAAACGCTACGATATCCGCCTCGACTACTACGAGGACGGCGGCGGCGCCGTGGCGCGGCTCGCGTGGGCCTACCCCGGCCAGGGGCGCCAGATCATCCCCTCCAATAACCTCTTCTTCGGGGCCGTGAACGCCGGCGGACTCGACGCCGAGTACTTCGACACTATGGACCTCACCGGCCCGAGCGTGAACCGCGTCGACCGCCACGTCAACTTCGACTTCGGCAACGGCTCCCCGCACCCGTCCATCGGCCCCGACACCTACAGCGCCCGCTGGACGGGCCAGGTCGAGGCGCCCCAGAGCGGCGAGTACACCTTCACCACGACCGCCGACGACGGCGTCCGCCTCTTCGTGGACGGCAAGACGCTCGTCGAGAACTGGACCGACCGCGCCCCCGCCGACGACTCAGGGACCATCACCCTCGAGGCCGGCAAGCGCTACGACATCCAGATGGACTACTACGAGAACGGCGGCGGGGCCGTGGCGAGGCTCGCCTGGGCGTACCCGGGTCAGGGACGCCAGATCGTCCCGGCCTCCAACCTCCTCACGTCGGGCAACACCGACCACGCCGCGACCTTCTCCGGCGGCCCCACGCAACTCGCCGGCGGCAACGTCGCCGTCTTCGACGCCGACGACGCCAACATGAGGTCCGCCACCATAACCCTCGCCAACAACCCCGACGGCGTCGCCGAGAAGCTCGACGCCGACGTCGCCGGAACGACCATCTCCAAGTCCTACGACGCGGCCACCGGAACCCTGAGCCTCACCGGCCGCGCCTCCAAGGCCGACTACGAGAAGGCCCTGAAGTCCGTCACCTACAACAACACCGCCGCCAACCCCACCGCCGGCGACCGCCGCGTGACCTTCACGGTCAACGACGCCTTCGACAACTCGGCCCCGGCAGTCTCGCGGGTGACCGTGGGGTAGAAACCCTGGGAGTCGGGAATCTGGAGTCGGGAATCTGGAGTCGGGAGTCGAGAAATTCGGCTCCCGGCTCTTCGGCTCTTACGACTCCCGACTCCCGAAGCGAGCGGAGCGAGCGCCTCGCGACTCCCGACCGGACACCGACCCCCGGCATCCGCCCCAATATGTGCCATTCGACGGATGCCGGGGGGCCGTACCCGGTCCGATAATCCGGGGCGTTGGTGGAGGCTATTATGGATGGGATCTTCGGTGCACGGGACTGCGGTTGACGGCGAGCGGTACGCTTCTTTGATGGATTACGCCGGCATCGTCTGGCGGCGGGCGTGGGTCGTGGCGCTCGTGGCGCTCGTCTTCGCGGGCGCGGCGGTAGGCGCGTCGATGATGCAGACGCCGACCTACGAGGCTTCGGCAAAGCTGCTCGTCGGCCAGAAGGCCCCCACGGACCCGGAGGCCGCGCTTTCGAGCAACGACCTCCAGGGGCTGCAGCCGCTCACGCAGACCATGACCGTGGCGGTGGCGAGCCGGCCGGTCGCCGAGGACGCCGCCCTCGCGCTCGGCTCCGGGGTCGCGCCGGGCCAGATCTTGCAGAACCTCACCGTCGAGCAGGTAGACGAGACGCAGTTCATCCAGATCACCTACGCCGGCTCGGACCCCGCCGGGGTGCGGGAGACCGTCAACGCCGTCGCGAACGCGGCGGCCGGCAGGATCTCCTCCTCCGAGGCCGGCGCGAGCATCATCACGGCGTCGGTCTGGGAGGGCGCCTCGACGCCGCAGAGCCCCGTCTCGCCCGATCCCCTACGCAACGGCCTCCTGGCCCTCGGGCTCGGGCTGATGCTCGGTGTCGGGGTCGCGTTCTTGCTGGAGAACCTGGACGACGGGTGGCGCTCGGTCGAGGAGGTCGAGGAGATCTCCGGCGTGCCCAACTTCGGCGTCGTGCCCGTCTTCGCGGCCGTCCGCGCCCGGAAAGGATAGAGGGATGAGCCTGCTTCAGAGAAGGGTCGGGGAACAGCCGGCGCGCGACGGGAAGGACCTCTCGTCGGAGAGCCTGGTCTCTTTGCACGAGCCTTCGGGGATCGCGGCCGAGGCCTACAGGATGCTCAGGACCAACCTCTTCTACGCGTTCATCGACGCGCCGCCGACGGTGATCGCCGTGACCAGCGCGAACCCGAAGGAGGGCAAGAGCACGACGTGCGCGAACCTAGCGATCTCGCTGGCCCGCGCGGACAAGAGCGTCCTGCTCCTGGACTGCGACCTGCGCCGCCCGGCCCAGCACAAGCTGTTCTGGGCGAACGGCTCGCCCGGCTTCGTCGACGTCCTGGCCGGGGAGAGCAGCCTGGAAGACGCCATGCAGGAGCCCGTCCCGGGACTCAAGCTCGTGCCCGCCGGGGCCGTGCCGCCGAACCCGGCGGAGATCCTGGGCTCCCGGCGCTTCACGGACCTGCTTTCGCGGGTGCGGGGCGAGTACGACTACGTGCTCCTCGACTCGCCGCCGGTCTGCACGGTCTCCGAGGGGGCCGTCCTCGCCCGCCACGGCGACGGCGTCCTGCTCGTCCTCGACGCCGGCGCGTCGCGCAAGAAGAGCGTCCGGCAGGCCATGAAGGTCTTGCAGGGCGTGGGGGCCAACGTGATCGGGACCGTCGCCAACAAGGTGAAGGAGTCCAAGAACGCCGGCTACTACGGCTATTACGGCTCCTACGAGAAGGACTAGCCCGGGGAAGATGGTCGGCAGGCTCGGGGACATCGGCGGGGTCTCCCTCGACGCGGCGGCGCTCAAGAAGCGCCTGCTCTCGGGCAGCGCCTGGGCCATCGGGGGCAAGGCGGGGGCCGCGGTCGCGGGCGTCGCCACCAACGCCCTGCTCGCCCGGATGCTCGCCCCGGCCGAGCTCGGGGCGTACTTTCTCGCCCTCAGCGTGGTCTCGCTCGGCGCCATCGTCGGCTGCCTGGGCCTGAACCGCGCCGCCGTCCGCTTCGTCGCCGAGAGTCTAGGACTGGATAGGCCGCGCCGCGCGCGCCGCGCCGTCCGGCTGGCGACGGCCCTGGGCGGCCTCGGGGCCGTGGGCTCCGCCGTGGCCTACCTGCTGCTCGGGCCGCTCGTGGCGGGCTCGCTCTTCGGGTCGCCGGCGCTCGTGGCGGTCACGGGGCTGGTGGCCGGTTGGATCGCGGTCTCCACCGTCCAGGAGCTGTTCGCCGAGAGCTTCCGCGGCCTGCACGACGTCAGGCTCGCCACCCTCTTCGGCGGCGTCGCCACCGGCGGCAACAGCGCGGGCCTCCTGATGCGCGCCATGATGCTCGCCGCCCTCGGCTACCTGTGTTGGACGGCGGATGCTATTGACCTCTGGACCGTCATGCTCGTGATGGTCGGCACCGGAATCGTCAGCGCGCTCGTCTCGGCCTGGGTCCTGCGCCTGAAGGTGCGGGCGCTCGGGGACAACGCCTCGACGGGCGGCGATTCGCTCGCGGTGGGGGAGATGCTGCGCGTCTCGGCGCCGGTGCTCGTCACCAACCTGACCGTGTTCTTCCTGCTTCAGTCGGACATCTGGATCCTCGCGGCCTTCCGGGGCGGGGAGGAGGTGGCGATCTACGGCGCCGCCTCGCGGTTCGTCGCGCTCGTGACGATGCCGCTCATGGTCGTCAACGCCGTGCTGCCGCCCGTGATCGCCGGCCTCTACGCCCGCGGCGAGACGGACCGCCTTGAAGGCACGATGCGCCCGGTCGCCACCATCGCCGGCATCCCGTCGCTCCTGGCGCTCGCGGTGCTGCTCCTCGCCGGGGGGCCGATACTCGGCCTCGTCTACGGCGAGTTCTACGCGGCCGGGGCCGTCGTGCTCGCCCTGCTCAGCCTCGGCAAGCTCGCCGCCGTGTGGTCCGGGTCGTGCGGGCTCGCGCTGCAGATGACCGGCAACCAGAACCTGATGATGTGGATCTCCATCGCCAGCGGCCTGCTGTTCGTCTCCGGCGCCCTGTGGGTCGTTCAAGGGTACGGCGGGACCGGCATCGCGGCCGTCGCCGCGGCCTCCGTCGTCTTCCAGAACGCGGCCATGGTGCTCGCGGCGCGGTGGAAGGCCGGGATCTGGACGCACGTAACCGTACCGACGGGGCTTCTACGTAGGCTGATCGGGAGGAACCGATGAGGAGGACCGTCATGCATACCCCCACGCCCGAGAGGACCGCGGTCGCCGCGCGGGGACGGGTGCTCGCCAACTCGATCCCCAAGAGCGGCACGCACCTGCTCCTGCGCCTGCTGACCGAGCTGGGGTACGGGATCGTGGACTTCGGCGGCTTCGGGCCCACCCCGGTCCGCGACGACGGTGGCCCCCGCCACGAGCGGCTGCTGCGGAAGGCCGCCGGCGCCAGGGAGCCGGGCCGGTTCCTCGGCGTCGGGCCGCACCTGGTGACGGACGGACGGATACCCTGGCTGCGGCGCCTCATCAGGGACCGCGGGCCCGAGAAGGTGACCCTCGGCGTCGAGTCGCCCGGGGAGATCGGACGCCGCTGGCTGGAGAACCGCTTCGAGAAAGTCCCCGACCGCTCGGTCGTGAGCGCCCACTGCTCCTACAGCGAGGGCTTCGGGGGCATCGTCCGCTCCCAGGGCCTGAAGGTGGTGTGCATCGCGCGCGACCCGCGCGACACCGCCGTCTCCCACATGCACTACCTCAAGAAGCTGCCCCGTCACCCGGCCTACAAGGCGTACCTGGCCCTCCCCAACGACCGCGAGCGGCTGATGTTCTCGATCCGGGGCGGCGTGCTCGGCGGGCACCGCATCCTCCCGATGGGGGAGCGCTACGGCAACTTTCTGGACTGGGAGCGCCGGGGCGGGGCGTTGCTCGTCAGGTTCGAGGACCTCGTCGGCCCCGCGGGCGGCGGCGGCGAGGAGGCCCAGCGCGAGGCGGTGGCGAGGACCGTCTCCCACCTCGGGCTCGAGGTTGGGGAGGGTCGGCTGCGGGAGATACGGGCCGGCCTCTTCGGGTCGGGCCGGACGTTCCGAAAGGGCCGCTCGGGAGGGTGGCGCGACGAGTTCTCCGCCGAGCACAAAGAGGCCGTCAAGGAGCAGGCGCAGGACGTTCTCGTCCGGCTCGGCTACGAAGAGGACGAAGGATGGTAGTCCGCGGCGCGAGCCCCGCGACGGGGGAGTCTCCCGCCAAGCGGGCCGCGCGGGGCCGGGTGGTGGCGAACTCGATCCCCAAGAGCGGGACACACCTGCTCCTGCGCCTGCTCACGCTGCTCGGTTACGAGCACCACCGCAAGGGCGTGCGGAGGAACGTGGGCCTCGACCGGCTCGCCCTCACGCGCAAGCTCTTCACGGAACGCGGCGCGGAGACGGTGCCCGTCGGCATAGACTTCCCGGCGCCGGTCAACCGCCGGTGGCTGGAGGCGCGCCTGGGCCGGGTCCCGGAGGGCTCGGCGGTGAGCGCCCACTGCGCCTACAGCCCGCAGTTCGACGCGCTGCTCGGGGAGCAGGGGATGAAGACCGTCTGCATCGTGCGCGACCCGAGGGACGTGGCCGTCTCCCACATGCACCACCTGAAGGGGCGGACGGACCACTTCGCCCACCGGGCGTACCTGGCGCTGCCGGACGACGGCGAGCGGCTGATGCTCTCCATCCGCGGCGGCGAGCTGGGCGAACACCGCTTACGGTCCCTGGACGAGCGCTACCGCGGGTTCCTCGCCTGGGGCGAGCGCGGCGGCGCCTGCGTGGTGCGGTTCGAGGACCTCGTCGGTCCCAAAGGGGGGGGCGACGAACGGGCGCAGCTCAGGGCCGTCAGGGAGGTCGCGGCATACCTCGGCATCGAGAGGGAGGACGACGAGTTCCTCCGGGTGCGGGAGAACCTCTTCGGTTCGGGGAGCACGTTCCGCAAGGGGCGCGCGGGCGGCTGGCGGGACGAGTTCTCGGAGGAGCACGTGAAGGCCGTAAACGAGGTCGTCGGGCCGCTCCTGGTCGAGCTCGGCTACGAGCTTGGGGACTCTTGAGCAACGGGCCGCGACCGCTCTTCCTGTTCTCGCTGCCGCGGTCGGGCTCGACGCTGGCCCAGCGCGTGCTGGCGGCGCACGACGCGGTGGCGACCGCCTCAGAGCCCTGGCTCCTGCTCCCCTTCTTCTACGCGCTGCGGGATCGCGGCCTCTACGCCGAGTACAACCACACCTCGGCCGTCACGGCTCTAGAGGATTTCTGCGGAACGCTGCCCAACGGCAAGCAGGACTACCTCGCCGCGGTCCGCGGTCTGGCCGAGGGGCTGTACGAGAAGGCAAGTCCGGACGGCGCCCGATACTTTTTGGACAAGACGCCGCGCTACCACCTCATCGCCCCCGACGTCATCTCCGCCTTCCCCGACGCCGGGCACCTGTTCCTGTGGCGCAACCCCCTGGCCGTCGCCGCCTCCGTGATCGAGACGTGGGGCGGGGGCCGGTGGAACCTGTACCGGCACAAGATCGACCTCTACGATGGCCTCGAAAACCTCGTAAACGCCTACGAGGACAACGCCTCGAACGCCCTCGCGGTCCGGTTCGAGGACCTCGTGACGGGGCCGGAGGCGAGCTGGGAGCGGGTCTTTCGTCACCTCGATCTGGGCTTTGACCCCTCGGTCCTCTCATCCTTCTCCGGCGTGTCGTTGAACGGTAGGAAGGGCGATCCCACGGGGACGCGACGGTACGCCGCTGTGAGCCGGGAGCCCCTGGAGCGCTGGAAGACGACGCTCGCGGGCCCCTTGAGGAAGGCCTGGTGCCGGCGCTACCTGCGTTGGATCGGCCGCGACCGCCTCAAGACGATGGGCTACGACCTCGAGGATCTGATGTCGGAGCTCGACGCCATCCGGGGGCGGGGGTTCCTCTCCGACGCGGGCCGGGCCTGCTACGGCCTCGCCTACGCCGCCGGGGAGCCCAAGATCCTGCGCCGCAAGCTCGGCATGTTGCCCGATTGGAGGCGCGTGCATGTCCACAAGTAGAAAGGAAACCGGACCGGGCGTGATCGGCGCCGCGAAGGAGCGCGCGCGGGTCTACGTGGGCAGGCATCCCCGCCTCTTCTTCGGCGTCTACGGCGCGCGGCAGGGGTACGGGGACCTGCTCGTGGACCGCAAGACGGACCTCGTCGTGGAGGGGTTTCCCCGGTCCGGGAACACGTTCGCCGTCTTCGCCTTCAGGGAGGCCCAGGAGCGCGAGGTCCGCATAGCCCACCACATGCACGCGCCGGCCCAGATCGTGCGCGCCGCCCGGCTCGGCGTCCCCGCCCTGGTCCTCCTCCGGGACCCCGTGGACGCCGCCCTCTCCCTGATGCTGCGCGACCCGCGCTACACGGCGGAGGGCGCACTCCGCTACTACGTCTCCTTCTACGAGGCCGTCGCCGGCTACCGCGACCACTTCGTGCTCGGCGCCTTCGAGGAGGTGACGCGGGACTACGGCCCGGTCATAGAACGGGTCAACGGGAGGTTCGGTACCTCGTTCGGCGTCTTCGGGCACGATGAGAAGAACGTGGAGAAGGTCTTCGCCAGCATCGAGGCGTCGCACAGGGCCAGGCGCGGCAGCGTGCTGGTCGAGGAGCAGATCGCGCGCCCCTCCGCCTCCAAGGCCAACCTGAAGGCCGCGCTCAAGAAGGAGGTGGAATCCCTCGACCTGGGTCCTCTCGTCGAGCGGGCCCGGGCCGCCCACGGCAGACTCTCCGAAACGTCCGCGAAAGACAGGTCCGCCGCCCTGACCGGCGGCGTTCCCCGGAGACGGCGAGGCTAGGGGGCAGGCCGAAGGCCCGGCACCGGGTTCCGGCCCGCCCGCGGATTAATGTGCCGTCTGGCGGATGCGGGCGGGTCGCGCCCGCGCCATCATCTGACCTTGTATGGAGACCCTCGTGACCAGAGCGGGAGAACCGAGTTCGTGTTCCGTCGACGCGCGTCGATGAGTTTTTTGCCCTCGAAGATGGCGTCGGTCGTCGCGCTCGCCGCCCTGGCGTGCCTGGGCGGGGCGGGCGTGGCCTACGCGCCGGCCCCGACGTTCGTCGCGGTGGCGCTCGTCTTCGGCGTCGGCCTCTGGCTGCTTACGAGGAGCGAACGTTCCCCGCGCGCTCCCGGCGTCGTCGCGGCGGAGGTGGCCGTCGTGAGGCGTCGAGGCACCACCGTGGACAGGGCTGTGTCGGCGTTCTTGCTGCTGTGGTGGGTGGCGATGGTGGCGCCGCTCGCCGCCTATTCGCCCAGGGAGGTCGGGGTAGGGGCGGCGTCGGGGTCGCTGCAGAACCAGTTGCTGGTCGCGGCTTTCGGCCTGGTCGGGATGCTGTTTTTGGTGCCGGCGGTGGGACGTGTGGGCCCGGCGTACCGCCGGCTGATGGGTTTGTGGGGGGTCTACATGTTGTGGGGCTACGCCACGCTGTTCTGGAGCGTCTACCCGACGCTGACCGTTAGGAACCTGGTGGCCTTCTCGCTCGTGACGCTCGGCAGCTTCGGGCTCGGCGCGGGGTTCTACGGCGGGCGGGGGGACGGCGGGAGGTTGTTTCTCCGGCACGTTACGGTTGCCGGGGTCGTCTCGGCGCTCGTGATCCTGTTGCCGCTGCCGCTGCACCTGGACCAGTTCAACATCCTGGACCCCGGCGAGCGGGTGGAGATCTCCGGCGGGTTCACAACCTACGTCGCGCGCCCCGTCCTCATCGCCGGGATGGCCCTCGTCGTGGCGTCCTTCGCGGGGATGCGGCGGTGGAGGGGACGCGACTGGACGCTCCTCCTGCTTCTGGCGCTCCCCGTCCTCTTGCTGAAGACGCGGGGGCCGCTGCTGTTCGCGCTGCTGGCGCTGGGGCTGGTCTACCTGATCTACGGCGTCCGGCTGCGGGAGAGGGTGTTCCAGGCCGGGCTGGCGGCCCTGGCGGTAGCCGGCCTGTGCGTCGCGTACCTCGGCGGCCTGCTGGGCACCGTGGCGCCCTTCCTCACCCGCGACGACGCCGAGCTCTCGCTCTCCCTCACGGGCCGCGTGCCTTTGTGGGAGGTCCTGATCCCGCAGATGGAGCGCCCCCTGACCGGCGTGGGCTTCGCGGCCTTCTGGCACCCGGACCGCCTCGCCTACATGGAGCAACTGGTCGGCTTCCCCGTCGTCTCCGCGCACAACGGCTTCCTCGAAGAGCTGCTCAACACCGGCGCGATAGGCCTGACCCTCTTCCTGGCCTTCTGGACGGCGGCGATCTTCGTCGCCCTCAAAACGGCCCGCCGCGGCCGGCCGCTCGGGTGGCTGGCCTTCCTGTTCCTGACGTTCTACCTGCTGCTCAACCTGACCGACTCCCTGATGCAGGAGTACATGGAGTTCCCGTTCCTGGCTGCCTTCGTCGCCCTCGGCATCATGTCCGTCGCGCCGAGCTTCGAGGAGAATCGGCCGCCGGAGAAGACAGAGAGCGTGGGACGCCCGGCTTTCCCGGGCGGGGCGCTGCGCGGCACGATCGTACACCGCCCGCGACGGGGCGTGGTTTGGGGGAGGAGATAGCGGTGGACTACCCGAAGATATCCGTGGTGACGCCGTCGTTCAACCAGGCCGGTTACCTGGAGACGACGATGAAGAGCGTGCTGGACCAGGGCTACCCGAATTTGGAGTACATCGTCATGGACGGGGGCTCGACGGACGGGAGCCGGGAGGTCCTGGAGCGCTACTCGGACCGGCTGGCGTACTGGGTGAGCGAGCCCGACGGGGGGCAGACGGAGGCGCTGGCGCGGGGCTTCGGGCTGGCGACCGGCGGGATCATGGGCTGGCTGTGCTCGGACGACCTCCTGGAGCCGGGCTCCCTCTTCGAGGTGGCCCAGACGTTCGTGGACAACCCCGATTGGCAGGTCGTCTACGGGGACGCGAGGTGGATCGACGCCGAGGGCCGGCCCATCCGGTGGCAGAAGGAGATCGACTTCGACCGCTTCCTCTTTATGTACACCTACAACTACCTGCCCCAGCCCTCGACCTTCTGGAGGAGCGGCCTCTACGAGAGGGTCGGCGGCCTCGACCCCGCCTTCGACCTGGCGATGGACGCCGACCTCTGGGCCCGCTTCGCCGAGCACGCCGGGATCCACCACGTCCCCCGCCCCTGGTCCCAAATGCGCCGCTACCCGGAGCAGAAGAACAGCAAGATGCGCGCCGAGAGCAACGTCGAGGACGACCGCATCCGCGCCCGCTACCTCCCCGACGAAAGTCCCCTGACCCGCCGCTCGAAACGGGCCCTGGCGAGGGGCCTGCGCGCCGCCCGGAGGCTCCGCCGCGGCGCCTACTGGTAAACAGAGATCTAGAAAGACCGGAGGGGATATGAAAAAGATTCGACGTGGCAAGAGATCTCCCGCGACCGCGCGTCTGCTGCTGGCGGCGTGCCTGGTCCTGCCGTTGGCCGCGCTCTTGCCGAACGCGGGTACGGCCTCGGCCCAGACCACGGAGATTCCACCCACCTGCCAGGAGTCCCTGCAGGCGAAGGTCAACGCGGCGGCCCCGGGCTCGACGGTCGAGCTGACGGACGGCTGCGTGTACCGCGAGACGGTCAAGGTGGGCAAGCCCCTCACGCTCGACGGCGCGGGGGGTGGCGCCGTCCGCGGCTCCGACGTGTGGAAGCGGTGGACGAAGGGCGGCGCCGGCTGGACCAGCGCGAGGAGCGTGCCGGCGCTGGAGTCGCCCGACCGCTACAGGTGCGTGGGCGCGAGCCGGCGCTGCGAGCGGCCCGAGCAGGTCTTCGTGAACGGGAGGCAGCTCGCGCAGGTCTCCTCCGGCCCGGGGGCGGGCCAGTTCGCGCTCGCGGCGGGGCGGCGCGTGGTGCTCGGCGAGGATCCGACGGGCCGGACCGTCGAGGTCACCGTCAGGGATCGGTGGGTCTACGGGGCGTCGAACGGCGTCACCGTGCGGAACGTCGAGATGCGGCACGCCGGGTTCGACGGGCTCTGGAACGGCGGGTATTCCGGGTGGACGGTGCGGGGCAACGACCTCTCGTACGCCCACGGCAGGAACCTGGCGTTCACGCTCGGGGACGCGCTGGTGGCCGAGGACAACGACATCCACCACGCCGGGCAGCTCGGCATCGGCAGCAACGACGCGCGCGTCCAGATCCTCTCCAACCGCGTCTACGAGAACAACACCGAGGGCTTCGACCCCGGCTGGGAGGCCGGCGGCATGAAGATCGCCCAGGCCAAGACCGCCAACGTCTCCGGCAACGAGGTCCACCACAACGGGGACATCGGCATCTGGACCGACGTGGTCAACGCCCGCCAGACCTCCGTCGAGGTCTCGAACAACAGGGTCCACCACCACCCGAGCCAGGGCATCCGGGTCGAGATCACGAAGAACTTCGCCGTCACCAACAACGTGCTCTGGGAGAACGGCTGGGGTGCTGGGGACTCCTACAGCGGCGCCGGCATCGTCGTCGCCGGCTCGCGCAACGGCGCCGTGGACGGCAACGTCCTGGCCTGGAACTCCTCCGGCATCGGCGTCGTCCAGCAGAACCGCCGGGACGCCGACGAACGGTCCTACGACGCGACCACGGGGGTCGTCGTGGGGAACAACCGCGTGATCGTGGACGAGACGACCGGCTCCGGGTACCGCGCGGCGGTCTTCTGGAACGAGAGCCCGGGCGCCATCTCCGCCGGCGCGCCCAGCATCTACGCCCCCTCCTCCGCCAACACCGGGGCGGGCGGCGCCTACTGGTACGACGGCGCCGAGGGCCGGGCGTACCGCTTCAAGTGGGCCAACAGGCTGGAGACGCTCTCCCAATACAACAACACCCCGGCCGAGAAGGGCGGACGCTACCTCACGGACGTGGAGAAGGATGTCCTCCTGCAGGAGAACGGGCTACCGGCGTCCCCCGAGAACAACCGTCCGGCCCCCGCAAGGTCGGACGGGTTCGTGGCCGTGGTGGCCGGCGTGATCGGGCGCGTCCTGGAGGCGATGCCCTGGTAAATGTGCCGGGTGGCGGACGTAACCCGGTTCACACGGTGCGAGGATAGGGACGTAGAGAGCCGCCGACGCAAAGGAGACCGCGGTGACGACGTCTTTTATTCAGACCCTCCGGGATCACGCCACACATCCGATCCCCCGCGGACCGTCCCGGCTCCGGCGGACGCTTCTGGTCCTGGTCCTCTGTGTTGTGGCCGGTTTCGCCTCGCAGGCGCCGGCCCAGGCCGCCCTCCGCAACCTGCCGGATCCCAGCGTGCGGACCGACGGGCGCGTCTACGCCATCCTGCGTTCGGGGGATACGATCTACCTCGGCGGCAACTTCCAGAACGTCGACGGCGAGCGCCGCACCAGACTCGCGGCCATCGACGCGAACACCGGCGCCCTCAAGGAATGGAGCCCCGGCGCGTCCGCCCCGGTGCACGCGCTCGCGGCGTCGTCCGACGGCAGCCGCATCTACGCCGGCGGCGCGTTCACGCGGGTGGACGGGGCGGATCACGCCGGGATCGCGGCGATAGACGCCGTCACGGGCAGGGACGATGCCTCGTGGGACGCCGCGGTGAGGGGCAAGGTCTTCTCGTTGAGCGTGCTGAACGACAGGCTCTTCGTCGGCGGCAACTTCGTCTCGCTGAACGGCGAGGCCAGGAACGACCTCGCCGCGCTCGACCCGGCCGGCGAGGTCGTCGCCGGCTGGAGGGCCGGGACCGACGGCGTCGTCTACGACACCAAGATCCGGGGCTCGCGCCTCTACGTCGGGGGCAAGTTCTCCTCCATCGGCGGCCAACCGCAGCGCAACCTCGCGGCCGTCGGCGTGGCCTCCGGCGCCCCGACCACGTTCCGGCCGAAGACGGACCGGCCCGTGATCGACTTCGCGGTCTCGGACAGGGGCCTCTTCGCCGCGCAGGGCGGTCCCTGGGGCGTCGCGGCGTCCTACGGGCTCATGAAGGGCAAGAGGAACTGGATCCGCGAGACACGCGGCGACTCCCAGGCCATCGCCGTCGCCGGCGGGCGCGTGTTCGTGGGCGGGCACTTCTACCGCGCCGCCGGGGTGCCCCGCGACAGGATGGCCGCCTTCTCCGCCCGGTCCGGCAAGATCGTCCGCAGCTGGGCCCCGAGGCTCAACGAAGGGGTGTGGGAGGTCACCGTGGACCCCGCCACCGGCAGGCTCTACATCGGGGGCGACTTCACGAGGATAGGCCGCACCGGCCAGTCCGGCTTCGCCCGGTTCGCCCTGTAAGGCAACGCAAGGAGGCGCCGTGTACCGCACGCGCAACGCTGACCGTTCATCGACGCGCCCGCCGCTGCGGGCGGGCGCGGTCCTGCTGGCGCGCGTGGCGGCCCTCGCGCTGCGCTCGTGCCCCCGCCCCGCCACCCCCCCCCCCCCCGACCCCCCCCCCCCCCCCC
>CAXUFZ010000001.1:11578-52425 GCA_964250345.1 uncultured Rubrobacteraceae bacterium | reverse complement strand
CCTCCCGCACCCACGCCGGACGGCTCGACGACAGGCCTTTCTCGATCAGGGCCCGCAGGTCCTCGGTCCTCAGAGAGGGCAGGGCGCGGCTCTCCGGGGCCGCTTCGTAACCCTCGCCCGCTCCGTCCAGGGCCAGGATCTCCACCCGTCCCCCCGCGTACCGCCAGACTTCGCGGACGCCGAGGCGGGCGTAGATCGGGAGCTTGTCCAGCGAAGGATTCGTGACGTCCACCTCGACGACGAGGTCCGGCGGCGGGTCGACGTCGAGATCTATGTTGTATCTGCCCCTGACCCGTTCGGCGTTCTCGGAGAAGTAGAGGCTGCAATCCGGCTCGAAACCGCGGTCGAGGTCCTTCCGCCGGAACGTCGTGTGCCCGGCGCCGAGCACGTCCATCTCCCACTCCACCGCCAACTCCTTCGCGAGCGACGCGATGACGTCGGCGGCTGACTCGTGCCTGGTGGACGGGCTCAAGATCTCCAACACTCCGCGATCGTAGAAGAAACGCGGGACCAGACGCTCCTCGCGCTCGGCGAT
Organism: uncultured Rubrobacteraceae bacterium; assembly: GCA_964250345.1. Taxonomy (GTDB): domain Bacteria; phylum Actinomycetota; class Rubrobacteria; order Rubrobacterales; family Rubrobacteraceae; genus Rubrobacter_D. Next base: position 51,890 of record CAXUFZ010000001.1, on the reverse strand, counting down.
GAGCCGCTCGTAGGTTTCCCAACTGACGTTCCGCAAAAGGACCCGCCGCTCCGCCGGGCTCTCGACCGTCTCCAACCGAACCTCCGTGACCCTGATCGTTCGCCTCTCACAGTCTACAGTCTTCGGAAGACGCAGACCTTTTGTTTAGTGGAAGTTCGGGCCACCTCTCTAAATGGTCGCGAGGAACTCTCCGAGGGCGGCGTTGAAGCCTTCCTGATCTTCTACGTTGGAGAGGTGGCCCGCTTTGGGGAGTGTTACGTGCCGGACGTCGGGTATCTTTTCGGCCATCGCGTCCATGACCTCGGGGGAGGAGATGGAGTCGTCCTCGCCGCCGATCACGAGCGTCGGGACGCCGATCTCTCCGAGGAGCGGGGTGGAGTCCCGGCGCTCGCGCATGGCGCCGAGGGCTGCGACGGCCCCGTCGGGGGTGTTCTCCAGGATGATGGAGCGTACCTTCTCGACCAGGCCCTCGTCGTTGTGTCTGGTGGCGGGGGAGAGGAGGCGGTTCATCTGGAGTTCTACGAGTACCCCGATGCCCTCCCCAGCGACGCGGAGGGCCATCTCCTTGCGGGTGGCCTGGATCTCTTCCGAGTCGGGGTCGGGGCGGGTGTTGGCGAGGACGAGGCCGGAGACCCTCTCGGGGAAGGCCCTCATGCACTCGAAGGCGACGTAGCCGCCCATCGAGACGCCGCCGAGCACGACGCGCTCCACCCCGATCCTGTCGAGCAGGCCCCGCACGCCCTCGGCGTAGTAGCGCATGTCGGGCTGGGCCGGCGTCCGCGGCGAACGCCCGAAACCCGGGTAATCCAGGGCGATGACGCGCCGATCGCCGGAGAACGCCTCCAACTGAGGCTCGAACATCCTGCCGTTCAAGGGGAAGGCGTGGAGCAACAGCAGGGGAACGGCCGCCCCTTCACCGAGCTCCCTGTACGACATCGCGGCGCCGGTGCTCCTGTGATCCATAAGTATCTCCTCCCGAACTCGGGTCTCAGGCTGTAGACATCAGGCTCCGGGTCGCGGACCGTCGGCGACGACCCCACGAAAAACCGCCGCCCGTGGCATCGCCTCCACCGGAAAATTCTCGTGCCTACGTTCCCCGATGCCTGGAACCTGACACCTGAAGCCCGTCCCGGCGCCTTCGCCGGACGGTCCGCATTGGTCTAGCATGTCACCAGAGGCCGGCGCGGAAGGGAGTACGGGGCACTTGACTCTGACGAGGACCATGACCACCGGCGACGCGCCCGCGGCGGCCTCCGTCGCGGCGGACGTCGGGTGGCCCGGGCGGGAGCGGCGCTTCGAGTTCTACGTCCGGCATCCCTTCTGCGAGGCCGTGGCGGCCGAGGTCGGAGGCGAGGTCGCCGGCATCGGGTTCGGGACGGGGAACGGGGAGGTCGGCTGGATCGGCATGGTCTGCGTCAGGCCGCGCCACCGGGGACGCGGCATCGGACGCCTCCTGACCGAACGCGTCGCCGAACGCCTGGAAGGCCGCGGCTGCCGCGCGCTGGTCCTGACCGCCACGGAGGCGGGCCGCCCCATCTACGAAAAGATGGGCTTCGCAACCCAGACCTTCTACCACGGCTTCTCGGGACCGGGCCTCGACCCCGAACCGCCGCCCGCGGGCATACGCCGGATGCGTCCCGAAGACCTCCCCGCCGTCAGCCAACTGGACCGCCGCGTGACCGGCGAGGACCGCTCACACCTGCTGCAGGCGCTCGAAGGCCCGGGTTGGGTGGTGGTCGGGGACGGCGGCGAAGTCCGGGGCTATCATCTCCCCGTGCCGTGGGGCGGCGGCCCGACCGTCGCCTCCGACCTGGATGCCGCGGTGGGGCTGGTTCGCATCGTCAGGGCGCTGGCCGGCCGCGACGGGATCGTGCGGTTCTGGTTGGCCTCGGAGAACGAGAAAGGAGTCGAACACATGCGGGAGATCGGGTTCGAGGAAGTGAGCCGTCTGCCCAGGATGGTGAGGGGAGACACGGTCCCCTGGCGGCCGGAATCCCTGTGGGGCATCTTCAGCCTGGGGAAGGGGTGACGATTTGACGCGGACGGATGATTCCGGGGCGGCATCGCTGGGCGCCTGCGTCGCGCACCTGCTCGGCATGAACGCCTCCGAGGTCCCCGAAGACGGTGGCGTCGCCCTGCGCCAGTGGCTCGCCGGGCGGAACCTCGGCTTGGTTCCGGTGGCGTCGCCGGAGAGCTTCGAGTGGCCGGGACGATTCCTCGGCCTCCGCCGCGGCTCGCCGACGTGGGCCGTGTACTTCGGGGTACCGCCGGGGATCGTCTTCGACCCTGACGGCGGACCCGACGCGGCGGACGGGATCTTGGAGGCCGCCTTCGTGCTGGCGGAACAGGACCCGTCGCGCGGGGCCGGTACCGGACGGGCTCCCGGTGCCGGCACGGTCGAGCTGATCGCCGTGTCAGCCGAGGCCGAGGGCGCGATGGAGGCGGTGCCTTCGGCCGAGGCGGTCGCGGGCCGGGGGCTTCGGGGCGACCGTTACGAGCGTAAGGCCGGCACCTTCTCCGACCCGAAAGGACGCGGCTACGACCTCACCCTGGTCGAGGCCGAGGCGCTGGAAGACCTGAGAACGGGGGGCGTCGAACTCGCGCCCGCCGGGGCGCGGCGCAACCTCGTCGTGAGGGGCGTCGAGCTCGACGCCCTGATCGGGCAGCGCTTCCGGGTCGGGGAGGTGGAGTGCTTCGGCCAGCGCCGGTGCGAGCCGTGCGCCCACCTCGAACGGCTCACGCGCCCCGGGGTCCTACACGGCCTCGTGCACCGGGGCGGACTGCGCGCCGACGTGATCTCCGGCGGTCGCATACAGGTCGGCGACCGCGTAGAGGTGGCCCGTCCATAGGTTCGGACGAGCGGCGGGGGTTGGTGCCGCGGGAGGAAGCTGCAGATGTGGGACAACCTGAGCTGCGTGCTCGAAGGCGAGGTCGTGAGGCTGGAGCCGCTGGCGCGGCGGCACGAAGAGGGGCTCTTCCGGGCCGCGCGCGACGAGAAGATCTGGCGCTGGATGCCCGGCGATCCTTCGGAGGGCCGAGAGGCGTTCCGACGCTGGACCGAGGCGGCCGTTGGCCGCTCGGAGGCCGGGACCGAGGCGGCGTTCGCGACCCTCGACGCCCGGACCGGCGAGCCCATCGGCAGCACGCGCTATCTCGCCCTGCGTCCCGAGCACCGGGGGCTGGAGATCGGCTGGACCTGGCTCGCGCCCGCGCGCTGGGGGACCGGCGCCAACGTCGAGGCCAAGCTCCTGATGCTCGAACACGCCTTCGAGGGACTCGGCTGTATGCGCGTCGAGCTCAAGACGGACGCCAGAAACGAACGCTCCCGCCGCGCCATCGCCGCGCTCCCCGCCGGGTTCGAGGGCATCTTCCGCAAACACATGCTCCTCCCGGACGGCGGCGTGCGCGACTCGGCCTACTACAGCATCACCGACGACGAATGGCCCCCCGCCAAGGCGAACCTGCAACGGCGGCTGGCGGAGAGCGTCGCAAAAGAAAAGGGGACGATATGACCGAAAAGACCCGCGAGACCGGCGACCGTAGGACGACGGTGGCGGAGGCCATGAGGCTTCTGCCGGGCCCGGATGGCGAGCGGTTCGCGAAGGTGCTCGAGCACGGCACGATGGAGGTCGAGATCTACGCCCCCCGCGGCCACGACCCGCAAGGCCCCCACGCCCGCGACGAGCTGTACTTCGTCGTCTCGGGAACCGGCGAGTTCGTCAACGGCCCCGACCGCCGCCCGTTCGGCCCCGGCGACGCGCTGTTCGTGCCCGCCGGCGTCGAGCACCGCTTCGAGGATTTCACGGAAGACCTCGTCGTCTGGGTCGTCTTCTACGGCCCCGAGGGCGGGGAGGGCGGATGAGCCTGGAGATGCGCGGCGCCTGCGAGCGGTGCGGGACAAACCTCGCGCCCAACGGACCGGCCCTTATCTGCAGCCACGAGTGCACCTTCTGCGAGGGATGCGCGGCCGAGATGGACCGCGTCTGTCCCAACTGCGGCGGCGAGTTGGTCCGGCGGCCAAGGAGGAGGAACCATGAGGCTGCACGATAACCTGTCCTCCGGCAACGGTTACAAGGTCAGGCTCTTGCTGACGCAGCTCGGCCTACCTTTCGAGAGAATCGAGTACGACATAGACGCGGGCGAGACGCGCGCCCCCGGGTTCCTGGAGAACGTCAGCCCGAACGGCCGCATCCCCGTGCTGGAGTTGGACGACGGGCGGCTCCTGCCGGAGTCCAACGCGGCCCTGTTCTACCTGGCGGAGGGCACACCTTTCTTGCCGGACGGCCGGTTCGAGAGGGCGCAGGTCTTGCGGTGGATGTTCTTCGAGCAGTACAGCCACGAGCCCAACATCGCCACGCCGCGGTTCTGGATCACGCACGGGATAAAAATCGACGAGGAGAAGCGACTCGCCATGGCGACGAAGCGGAAGCTCGGCCACGACGCGCTCGGGGTGATGGAGAAACACCTCTCGGACAACGGTTTCTTTGTCGGCGGGCACTACTCCGTGGCCGACATCGCCCTGTACGCGTACACCCATGTCGCCCACGAAGGTGGCTTCGAACTCGCCGGCTACCCGGCCGTGCGGGCCTGGATCTCGCGGGTCGCGGCCCAACCGGGGTACATCCCCATCACCAGAGGTTGACCCCCGCCACCGAAAGGAATGCTGTGGTCGACGGACAGAGATGGGGACGCCCGCGTCGGGGCCCGTCTCGGATAGCCGCATGATGGGAATTCGGTTCGTCTACACGCTCCTGCTCGTCGCCGTCACCGCCGTGTGGGGTTGGACGTTCGTCGTGGTCCAGGACGCCATCGCGCTCTACGGCGTGCTGCCGTTCCTGGCCGTCCGGTTCGCGCTGGCGGGGGCCGCGCTCGCCCCGGTCTACGCCCGCCGGCTCACGCGGCGCTCGCTGCTCGTCGGCGGGGGCATAGGCGTCGTGCTCGCGGCGGGCTACCTCTTTCAGACGACGGGCCTGCTCTTCACCACGCCCACGAACTCGGGCCTCATTACCGGCCTCTTCGTCGTCTTCGCGCCGCTGGCCGACAGGCTCCTCTTCGGGGCGAGCGCCCCGCGGCAGGTCGTGGTGGCCGTCGTGCTGAGCCTGCTCGGGATGGTCCTGCTCGCCGGCGGCGGGCCCGACGGCGCCAACTGGGGGGACCTGCTTACGCTCCTCTGCGCGGCGGCGCTGGGGCTGCACATCGCGTTGCTCTCCCGGTACGCCGCCGGCCACGACGCCGGGGGGCTCACGCTCGCCCAGATCCTGGCGATGGCCCTCCTCTTCGCCGCCGCCTGGCCGCTCTTCGGGACCGTCTCGTTCCCGCCACCCGAGGTCTGGATCGCCCTGCTCGTCACGGGGCTCCTGGCGTCGGCCGGGGCGTTCCTCGTGCAGACCACGGTGCAGCAGCGCATCCCCGCGGCTCGGACCGCGATCATCCTGACCATGGAGCCCGTCTTCGCCGCCCTCTTCGGCTACTGGCTCGCCGGCGACCGGCTCGTCGCCGTCCAGATCTTCGGCGCCGCCCTCATCCTCTCCGCGCTCGTCGTCGGCGAAGTCCTCCCGGTCCTACGACGCGGCAAGTAGGTTCGGAAGCGACGGGCCCGTTCCGGGGCCCCCGTGTACCCCGTCGCGCTTAACCCACGTTTAAAGGAGAAGTTACCGCCTTGAAACCTGCCTCGAAAGGCTCGTTGCTATGCTTGCCCCGACGTGATGGCGAACTGCTGAGGGGGCATCGTGACCATCGGGGGCAATTGGGAGCAACGCCGCGTCGAGGCGTTCTCCCGCATGGGCGAGATCGACCGCAGGACCTTCGTGAAGCTCGGCGGGGCGGGCGCGGCGGCCCTGATCTTCGGCTACGGACCTTTCACCGACAAGGTGTGGTCGCAGCCGCGCTTCTCCGCCTACCCGTTCAAGCTCGGCGTGGCATCTGGCGACCCCGGCCCCAACGGCGTGGTCCTGTGGACGCGCCTCGCGCCGGACCCGCTGGCGGACAACGGCTTCGGCGGGATGCCGCGCAACCGGGCCGTCGAGGTGCGGTGGGAGGTGGCGACGGACGAGGGCTTCCGGCGGGTGGTCAGGAGCGGCACGGAACTCGCGCGGCCCGAGCTGGGCCACTCGGTGCACGCCGAGGTGTTCCGGCTCTCGCCGGGCCGCGAGTACTTCTACAGGTTCAGGGCGGGCGGCGAGACGAGCCCCGTCGGCCGCACGAAGACGACGCCGCAGTTGGGCGCCGCGATCGGGGAGATGAACTTCGCCTTCGCCTCCTGCCAGCAGTACGAGCACGGCTTCTTCAGCGCCTTCGCACGGATGGCCGAGGAGGACCTGGACCTCGTCGTCCACCTCGGCGACTATATCTACGAGTACGGGCCCAACGAGTACCGGGCCCCCGGCGGCAACGTCAGGGTGCACGAGGGCGGTGAGATCACGACGCTAGCCGCGTACCGCCGCCGCCACGCCCAGTACCGCACCGACAGGGACCTTCAGGCCGCCCACGCCGCCTTCCCCTTCGTGGTCACCTGGGACGACCACGAGGTCGAGAACAACTACGCCGACGAAATCCCCGAGACCGGCCAGTCGCCGGAGGCGTTCCTGCAACGCCGGGCCGCCGCCTACCAGGCCTACTACGAGAACATGCCCCTCAGGCGCCGCTCCGTGCCCCAAGGGCCGGACATGCTGCTCTACCGCCGCCTCACCTACGGCAACCTCGCCGAGTTCAACGTCCTCGACACCCGTCAGTACCGCGACGATCAGGCCGCGGACGACGGCACGGACCCGCCCAACCCCGAGCAGCACGACCCCAACCGCACCCTCACCGGCGACGAGCAGGAGCGGTGGCTCCTGGACGGACTCGCCGGCTCCGGAACGACCTGGAACGTGCTCGCCCAGCAGGTCTTCTTCGCCCAACGGGACTTCGACACGACCGACGCGCAGCGCCTCAGCATGGACGCCTGGGACGGCTACATAGGCTCCCGCGACCGCATCTCCAACTTCATCCTGAACAGGAACGTTCGGAACCCGGTCGTCCTCACCGGCGACGTCCACAACAACTGGGCGTGCGATCTCAAAGCCGACTACGACGATCCGTCGTCCGAGACCTTCGGCGTCGAGTTCGTGGGGACGTCCATAACCTCCGGCGGCGACGGCGCCGACACGAGCGCGGGCCAGGACGCGGTCGTCGCAGAGAACCCGCACATAAAGTTCTTCAACGGCCAGCGCGGATACGTCCGCTGCACCCTCACGCCCGAAGCGTGGCGCGCGGACTACCGGGTCGTCCCCTACGTCAGCCAGCCCGGCGCACGGGTCTACACCCGCGCCTCCTTCGTGACCGAAGCCGGCAACCCGGGCCTCGTGCCCGCGGGCACCAACCCGATCCAGGGCGTGAGGAACTCCGCAACGGCCATCGAGTCCGACCTCGAAAGAGCCCAGGCCCAAAGAAAATCCGGCCGGTAGGCGGGCATCGCCGCCAGCCGCGCGGGCGCCCGCACCGCTCGGGGGCGGACCAAGAATCCGTCCCCCGCGTATCCCGGACGGGCTCAGTAACCTCCTTCACGAAGGCAGGCGTTTAACACATGTTTAAACAAAAACTAACACGCCTGAAACCTGTCTCGAAAGGCCCGTTGCTATGCTCTGCGGTGACGTTGCGAAGAGTTGGCGGAGGGGGAATTATGGCGATTCGGGGCAATTGGGATCAGCGCCGCGCGGAGGCGGCCTCGCGCATGGGCGAGATCGACCGCAGGACCTTTGTGAAACTTACCGGCGCGAGCGCCGCGGCCCTCGTCTTCGGCTACGGGCCGTTTACGGACGAGGTGTGGTCCAAACCGCGTTTCACGGACTATCCGTTCAAGCTGGGCATCGCCTCGGGCGACCCGCTCCCCGACGGCGTCGTGCTCTGGACCCGGCTCGCCCCCGACCCGCTGAACGGCGGCGGGATGCCGGAGAAGAAGGTCCCGGTCCAGTGGCAGGTCGCCACGGATGAAGGCTTCGCCAACGTCGTTCGGGAGGGCATGGAATTCGCCTACCCCGAGCTCGCCCACTCCGTGCACGTCGAGGTGGACGGGTTGAACCCGGCGAGCGAGTACTTTTACCGTTTCAAGGCCGGTCCCGAGCGCTCGCCTGTCGGTAGGACCAAGACGGCGCCGGCCCTCGGAGCTGGCCTCGCGGAGATGACCTTCGCTTTCGTGTCGTGCCAGATGTACGAGCATGGGTACTACACGGCGTACCGCAACATGGCCGAGCAGGAGCGGGTGGACTTGGTCGTCCACCTCGGCGACTACATCTACGAGTACGGGCCGAACCAGTACGTCGCCAACAGCGGCAACGTCAGGATGCACTCGGGGCCGGAGGTCTGGTCGCTGTCCGACTACCGCAACCGCCACGGCCAGTACAAGACCGACGAAGACCTGCAGGCCGCGCACGCGGCGTTCCCGTTTGTCGTCACGTGGGACGACCACGAGGTCGAGAACAACTACGCCGACGAGATCCCCGAGGGCAACCAGTCCGTCGCCGCCTTCGTCCAGCGCCGGGCGGCGGCCTACCAGGCCTACTACGAGCACATGCCGCTCCGCAGGAGCTCGGTCCCCACGGGCCCGGATATGCTGCTCTACCGGCGCCTCGCCTACGGCAACCTGGCCGAGTTCAACGTCATGGACACCCGCCAGTACCGCGACGACCAGGCCGGCAGCACCGCCCGGCCGAACCAGGCGAGCCTGGACCCGGCCCGAACGCTCACGGGCGGGCCGCAGGAGCGGTGGCTGCTCGACGGCCTCGCGGGTTCGGGATCCACGTGGAACGTCCTCGCCCAGCAGGTCTTCTTCGCCCAGCGCGACTACGACTTCGGGCCCGGCAAGCGCGTCGCCATGGACGCCTGGGACGGCTACATAGGTTCCAGGAACCGCATCTCGAACTTCATCCTGGAGCGCGACGTCCAAAACCCGGTCGTGCTGACGGGCGACGTGCACAACAACTGGGCGTGCGACCTCAAGGCGAACTACGACGACCAGAGCTCGGAGACGTTCGGAGTCGAGTTCGTGGGGGCGGCCGTGACCTCAGGCGGCGACGGGGCGGACACGAGCGAGGGCCAGCAGGCGCTCGTGGCGAACAACCCGCACATAAAGTTCTTCCAGGGGCAGCGCGGCTACGTGCGGTGCACGCTGACGCCGGAGTACTGGCGGACGGACTACCGGGTCCATCCCTACATCAGCCGGCCCGGCGCTCCGGTCTACACCCGGGCCTCCTTCATAACCGAGGCGGGCAACCCGGGCCTCGTGCCGATAGACGTCAACGACGTGCGGGGCGCCAGGATGTCCTCCGCGGCCATCGAGTCCGACGTCGAGAGGATCGAGGCCCAGGAAGAGGCCGACCGCCGGGGCCGCGCGCTCCGATAGCGCTCCGATAGCGCTCCGCCAGATCCGAAGCCCCGGGACCGTCCGTCCGGGGCGTTGCCCGGCCCTGCTTCTGGCGCCTTCCGCCGCGAAGATACCGGCCCGTTCCCTCGGACGGCGGGCTCGTCTACGGGGTCGGCGCTCCGGGTCCCTACCGGACCTCCCCGACCACGCGGAAGGTTCGGATGATCTGCTCCTGCGCCTTGAGGTCTTCCTCGTCCATCAGGATCATCTGGACCAGGAGGACGTAGGAGCCGTCCGCGGGGAGGGCGGCCACGATCTGGAAGGACGAGTCCGCGTCGCCGCAGTTGATCCAGGAATCGAACTTCCCTTTGTAGGTCCCGTCGTCGTAGGCCTCGCGCCCGTTGTATTCGCAGTCGTCGCTGCCGAAGAGGTCGAGCACCTGGTCGGCCGAGTCGTTCGGGAAGCGTTGCTTCAGGACGCGGGAGGCCCCGAAGAACACCCCCGGGGTGTACCAGCCCGCGTTGTAGGCCGCGAGGTCGGGGGAGGCGCTGACCTGCAGGCCCAGCCGCTCGCCCTCCTGGTCCCACTCGCCGTTGGCGGTGTCGCTCCACCCGGCGGGGACCTCGACGGCCAGCGCGCCGGTCTGGTCCTGGATCTCGACGAAACCCCCGGACGCGGGCTCGCCGGCGGCGGGGTCGGCGGCGGGCTCGGCGGAAGCCGCCGTATCTTCGGGGAACCGTTCGGCGGTGGCCGCTTCGTCCTCTTTGAGGGGCTCCCCGTTGACCACGCCCTCCAGCACGGCGAGGTCGGTGATCGTCTCGCCGTCGAAGGCGTAGCGCTCGACCTCGAGGGTCATCTCGTCGTCCGCGCCGCGTTGGCGCAGGATGTCGCAGTACTGTTGCATGGTGCTGTTCTCCGCCAGCTTCGTGCCTTCGAGTTCCTTGAGCACGTCCACCTCCAGCGCGTTGTTCTCGCCGACCTCGGCCCCGCGTATGCCCGCGTCGAAAGCCGGGGAGCCCGTCTCGACGGAGACCACCGCGATGCCCCCCAGGTCGCCGTCGGCCTCGCCGTTGATGCCCAGGGAGTCCACGTCGCCGTTCTGGAGTTGTCCGACCACCCCGCGCGCCTCGTCACGGGAGATCGCGTAGTACCGCTGGGACTCGCCCCCGCCGCCCGCGAAGTTGACGCCGACCACCCGGCCTTTGTCGTCTATCAGGGGACCGCCCGAGTTGCCGGGCCGGATCTGGGCGGCGTGTTCGAGCACGCTGCCCACCGACGCCCACGCCACGTCGCCCTCGCCCTCGACCGAGCCCACCACGCCCTCGCTGAAGGTCTGGTCCGGTTTCTCGTCCGCCGCGAGGTCGTCCGAAGGGTAGCCCAGGGCGTTGACGTGCAGCGAGCTCTCGATGGGCCCCTCCCGCCACGAGAGAAAGTCCTCGTAGCCCCCGCCCTCGATGTCCACGACCGCCAGGTCCGAGCACTCCGACACGCCCAGGATCTCGGCTCCGAGGGGCTCCTCTTGCCCCTCGACGTAGACGTCGAGCGTGCTCGAGCCGGTGACGACGTGATTGTTGGTGACGGCGAGCCCCGAGGGATCGATGATAAAGCCGGACCCGCTGCCGTAGCTTATCTCGCCGAACTCGCGGCCCGTGTCGTAGAGGCCCCCGCTGGCCTCGATGTACACGGTCGCCTTTTTGGCGTCGGCGATGGAGGAGGCGGGCTGGGGCCCGTTGGGTTTATCCGGTTCGGGTTCCTTCGCGATGTTCTCCAACAGGCCGCACGACGCCGCGAAGAGCGAGGCCGCCAACAGGACGCAAAAGAAAAACGCTCTTCTCATACTTCGCCTTTCCCCGCGGCGCGGCTTCCGCGACCGCGCCGTAAACCTCCGGATGCCCACCGCCGCGAAGAACCTCCCGCGCGACCCCGCCACGATAGCTTAAGGGGAGGCCGCCCGAATCGCCCCGACGTACTATCTTTCGTCAAACACCGGGCTAACGGGGCGGAGGTTTAGCCGTCCCGGAGTCGGGTAGGCGATTACGGGTTCGCGGTAGAATTCGCCGTAGAACGCCCGGGCTTCGCGACCGAGAGGGGCCGTTGTGACACGCACAGTAGACGTGCCGGACTACGAGGTTCGGGACGGGATCCGCGTCGACCCCGCCAGGACCGCGCTGATCGTCGTGGACATGCAGAACGACTTCGTCAAAGAAGGCGGCTCGCTCGTCGTCCCCGACGCTGAGGGGACCATCCCGGCGATCCGGGACCTGCTGGATCGGGCCCGCGGGGCGGGGACGAAGGTGGTCTTCACGCAGGACACCCACACCGCGGGCGACCCCGAGTGGTCCATCTGGCCCGAGCACGCCCGCGAGGGGTCCTGGGGCTGGGAGATCGTGGACGAGCTCGCGCCGCAAGGGGACGAGCTCGTCGTCCGCAAGGTCCGCTACGACGCCTTCTACGGGACGCATTTGGATCATTTCCTGCGCCTCTGGGGCACAGAAACCGTGATCGTCTGCGGCACGGTCGCCAACATCTGCGTCCACTACACGGCGGCGAGCGCCGCGCTGCGCTGGTACGACGTCGTGATCCCCAAAGACGCCACCTCCGCCCTCGACCCGTTCGACCTCGAGTCCTCGCTGCGCCAGACGGCGTTCCTGTTCAACGGCGAGATCTCGACCTCCGGGGCCCTGACGTTCGAGGACGGCGCCGCGTACCGCAGCAAGGTGGAGGAGGCCGCCCGGAACGGTTAGCCGCCGGGAGATTAACCTCCGGTGATCCCGGGTAGGATGCCCGACGTAGTATCCGTAAAGACAGACGGGAGAAGACTATGGCAACCGCGGAACGACGCGCCGAAGTGGTATGGAACGGTGACCTGCAGAGCGGATCCGGCACCTTCGACCTCACGAGCAGCGGGGCGATGACGGGGGCGGCCATCAGCTTCGCCACCCGCACCGAGAACCCGAGCGGCAACACGAGCCCCGAGGAGCTCATCGCTGCGGCGCACGCGAGCTGCTACGCGATGGCGCTCTCCAACGTGCTCCACGAGGGCGGCAACGACGCCGAGGAGCTCCGGGTCAACGCCACCTGCGTCCTCGACATGGACAGCCTCAAGATCACGACCGAGACCCTGGACATAACCGGCCGCGTCCCCGGCCTCGACGCCGACGGCTTCCAGCAGGCCGCCGAGCAGGCCGACCAGGTCTGCCCCGTAACCAACGCCCTCCGCGGCAACGTCGACGTCCAGGTAAACGCCACCCTGGAGTAGCTTTCAGCCCGTGATACGGGCCATAGAATAGGCATCGACGTACCCACCGTCGCGGAAGGCGAAGCGGCGGTGGGCTCCCTCTATCTCGAAGCCGAACTTCTCGTAGAGGGCGATGCCGGCGACGTTGTCCGTAAACACGTGCAGCTCGATCCTCGTGAGGCCCAGCCAGTTGTCCGCGAGGTCGAGGGCCGCGCGCATCAGCGCCGTGCCGACGCCCTTACCTTGCCAATCGTCGCGAACGGCCATGCCGATGTGCCCGATGTGGTTCATGCGTGGCCTGGTGGGGTTCGTGCCGAGGGTCAGGCTCCCGATCAGGTCGTCCCCGGCGCGAGCGACCAGGTGGTACAAGCCATCCGGCGGGTTCTGGAGGCGTTCTTGCCAGAGCGAGAGCCGCGGATAGGGCAGTTGCAGGGTTCCCGCGATGACGGAACGGTCCTGAAAGATGCGGTGGAGCGCCTCCGCGTCGGAGGGCTCCGCGTGCCGAATCGTTACGTCTGGAGGAGCTTCCATCTCCCGACGAGCATACAAGAGAGGCCCCCCCCGGTGAAGGCGGGGGCCTCGGCGCTTCGTTCTTACGTTCTACGACGTGGCGCGGGGCTCCTCTTGCGGCGTTGCTTCCCGGATCTCCTGTTCCACGTTGGTGATGCCGGTGTTGGCGCGGACGTAGATCTCGTCGTAGGAGACCTGGAGGCCCTGTTGGCGCTCGCGCTCGGCGCCCCGGCCGCCGAGGATGGTGCCCAGGTAGCAGAACAGGAAGCCCAAGGGTACGGAGACGATGGCCGGGCTCGTCAGCGGGAAGACGGCGTCTATGGGGATGATCGGGGTCAGCGGCGGCTCGGGGTTCGGGCCGGTAAAGACGCTCGGGCTAAGGATGACGAGCACGACGGCGGAGATCAGGCCGACGAGCATGCCGGTGACCGCGCCCGTGGTGTTGAAGCGTTTCCAGAAGATGGTCAGCAGGATCACGGGCACGTTGGCGCTCGCGGCGACGGCGAAGGCGAGGGCGACGAGGAAGGCCACGTTCAGGCTGCCTAAGGGTATGGCGAGCGCTATCGCGGCGACGGAGATGCCGATGGCGGCGACGCGGGCCGCGCGGAACTGCTCGCGCTCGCTGGCGTCGCCGCCCCGGATCACGTTGGTGTAGAAGTCGTGGGCGAAGGCGCTGGAGGCCGCCACGACGAGCCCCGCGACCACCGCGACGATGGTGGCGAAGGCCACCGCTGAGATAAATGCGAAGAAGATCGGACCGCCGAGCACCTCGGCGAGCTGCGGGGCCGCGAGGTTGCCGGCCACGTTGGCGTTCTCTATCTCCTGCTGCCCGACGAAGAGGGCCGCGCCGTAGCCGAGGATGGGCGTGAGCAGGTAGAAGAGGCCGATGATCCAGGTCGCGGTGACTATCGAGGAGCGGGCCGTCTTGGCGTCGGGGACGGTGAGGAACCGGATCAGGATGTGCGGCAAACCTGCCGTGCCGAGCACCAGCGCGATGTTCAGGGAGATCGTGTTGAGCCCGGCTTCGGCGGCCGGAGCGGGCGGGACCAGCATCGATTGGCCGAGCTCGCTCTCCACCTGCGAGAAGAGCGCGAGCGGGTTGAAGCCGACCTGGGCGAGGACGAGGACGCTCAGGAGCAAGGAGCCGGCGATCAGCAACACGGCCTTGACTATCTGGATCCAGGTAGTCGCCACCATGCCGCCTGCCACGATGTAGACGGTCATCAAAATCCCGATCCCGATGACCGAGAGCCAGTAGGGCAGGCCGAGCAGGAGCCCGATAAGCGCCCCCGCCCCGTTGAGCTGCGCGATCATATAGAACATGCTGATCGTGATGGTCGAGAGCGCCGCCACCGACCGGACACTACTCGTGTTGAACCGGCTGGCGAGCATGTCCGCGAAGGTGTACTTGCCGAGGTTCCGCAACGGCTCGGCCACGAGCAACAGCACTACGAGATAAGCCACGAGGAAGCCTATCGAGAGGTAGAAGCCCGAGAAACCGCTGAGGGCGATGGTCCCGGCGATGCCGAGGAACGAGGCGGCCGAGAGGTAGTCGCCGGAGATGGCGAGTCCGTTCTGCCAGCCGCTGATCTTGCCTCCCGCCACGTAGTGGTCGCTGGTGGACTTGTTCTGCCGGGAGGCCCACACGGTGATGCCGAGCGTGAGCGCGATGATGACGACGAAGAAGACGACGGATATGGCCCTGTCGCTCATCTACCGGCTCCCCTCTTCGGCGGCCTCGCTACGCGCCCGGTCCACGAGCTCGTCCCACCTGTTGGCCCGGCTCACGTAGAGGTGCATCAGGATCCAGGTCATCGCGAACTGCGCGAACGCGTAGACGTAGGCCCACGTGATGGAGCCTATGGCCGGCCCGTTTAGCCAGGTCGTGAACCCCGCGAGCACCGGCAACCCGAAGTAGAAGACGAGGAAGAAAATCGTCGCCGGTAGGATGAATGCTTTCTTGCGCCTGACCAGGTCCCTGAAAGCCTCGGTACGCTCCACGCGAACCCACTCGTCGTTCCGCTCCACCCCGCTCCTTTCGCTTGTCCCTCAACCCTCCGGGCACTATATGGGACCCCTTGTATACAGTCAAGCGTATACGCTTGAGCGTAAGTGAGAGGCCAGGACAATAAGCAGAACTTTGTCCGGGGGCGTAGAGGGAGGGTCCGACTTCGGGGGCGGTTAGGGGGTGTCGATGGCTAACGGCATCCCCGTCAACCCGAGATGCCGGTCCGTCGACCAACAGGTTTGGATAGCGCGCTCTTCCTGCATCTTGTGGAGGCCTACGGCGTCGGTGAGCGTGAGGTCCTGGTCCGAGAACCGCCGGAGCACCCGCGTCCCGCCGACCAACTCGTCCGTGCCGACCTGCGCGACCGTAAGCGGCGACATGTCCTCGATCATCGCGAGAAACCGGAGCGCGCGGGTCCGGTCGTAGCGGCGCAGAAACCACGCGTGGCCCTCCGCGACCACGAGGGCCGTCGTCAAGAGGCCTGGTGGCTCGGAGAGCAGACGACGAAACAGGTCGTGGTGGGTATCCGAACGGTCTACGAAAGCGACGAGCGCCGACGTATCGACGTAGGCCTCAATCCTTGCGGCCATAGACTATCTCGTCTATGTTCCGGCTGGACTCGGCATCCCCGGTCTCGATCATCCCCGCATAACTCATCCAGGGTTTGGACTCATCCGCGGGGATCACCGTTCGCAGCGAACGACGCACCAGCTCCGCAAAAGAGATCCCAAGCCGCCCAGCCTCACGCTTGGCCGACTCGTACTCCTTCTCCGTCAAACTTACCTGCGTTCGTATCATGATAACAACATACCACGGTTTGTTATCATGCACCCCCCGCGTGGTGATTGGTTCGAGCCGCGGGCGTCGCGGGACGGGGGCGCAACGTCGCTGCAACCAAAAACCCCCGGCCCGAAGGCGCGGGGGCTCGTGGATCGGTCGATGCGTTTCTTACGCCCTGGCGCCCTCCGGTTCGGCGGCGGGGGCCTCCGAACCGCGGACCGGCGGTCGGACGATGAAGGCGACGGCGGCGCTGGCGACCATTATGGCGGCGATGATGAAGAAGGCCAGGGTGTAGTTGCCGGTCGAGTCGATGATGTAGGAGATCAGGAGCGGGCCGAGCACGCCGCCGAAGCTCCAGGCGGTGAGCATGAGGCCGTAGATCTTGCCGACGTTCGCCGACCCGAAGTAGTCGGCCGCGAAGGCCGGCATGGTCCCGAACCCGCCGCCGTAGCAGGAGATGATGACGAACGAGACTACGGCGAGCACGACGTAGACGGTCCCGACGAAGGGCAGCAGGGCGAAGAGGACCGCCTGGAGCACGAACATCACCAGAAAGACCCACTTGCGCCCGATGGCATCGGAGAGCCAGGCCCAGAAGAACCGCCCGAGGGCGTTCCCGACGGAGATAATGCTGACGAGGGCCGCGGCGGCCGTCGCGCTGGCGTCGGAGAGCTCGACGGCCATCGGCGAGGCCACGGTGATGATGGAGATGCCCGCCGTGACGTTCAGGAACAGGAGCGCCCACAGCGCGTACCACTGCCAGGTCCTCGTCGCCCCGCCGAGGTCGTAGTCGGCGTGCGCGGTGCCGCCGCCTTCGTCCGAGTCCGGCTCCCAGCCGGGCGGGGTCCAGCCTTCGGGCGGGTTGCGCATGAAGAGGGCGGCGCCGACGACCATGACCAAGTAGATGATGCCGAGGATCGTGAAAGTCCTGAACGGCCCAACGGAGGAAACCAGGCCGCGGGCGACGAAGGCGGTTATAAACGCGCCGCCGCCGAAGCCGGCGACCGCGATGCCGGTGATAAAGCCGCGTTTGTCCGGGAACCACTTTATGAGGGTGGCGACGGGGACGATGTAGCCGAGGCCGATGCCGGCGCCGGCGATCAGGCCGTAAGTCAGGTAGAGGAGCGTGAGGCTGCTCCCGGCGAAGCCCGCGAGGAAGATCCCGAGCCCGTACAGCACGCCCGCCGTGAGCGCCACGGTCCGCGGCCCGGCGCTGCTCATCCAGAGCCCGCCGACGAAGGCCGCGAAGCCCAAAGTGAAGATCGTGATGCTGAACGTCGCGTTGACCGCCGTCGCCGTAGCGCCCCCGTACTGCTGGGCCAGCGGGTCGCTGAACACGCTCCAAGCGTACACCGCTCCGAGCGCGACCTGCATGACCACGCCCGCTATCGCCACGACCACCCTGTTGCCGGCACCTGAACCGCTCGCCGCCTGGCTTGCCATCGTTCTCCTCCCCTGGGATCCGAACACCGCGGATGGACGGGACCCCAACCTCCTGCCGAGCCCCTCCAGCCGCCTTACGTAGCGCCCTCTTTACCCTCTCCGGTGAGAATCCTATCAAAACCGGCGTAGACGTTGAAACGCTCCCCGCGCAGGAAACCCACGAGCGTCATACCGAACTCCCTCGCCACGTCCACCGCCAGGGAGCTCGGCGCGGAGACGGCGCACACGACGGGCACGCCGGCGGTCAAACACTTCTGGAGGATCTCGAACGAGCTCCGCCCGCTCACCATCACGACGTTCTCCGAGAGCGGCAGCCTGCCCTCCAGCAACGCCCACCCGACGAGCTTGTCGGTCGCGTTGTGCCTTCCTACGTCCTCCCGGACCGCCAGCAGGTTGCCTTCCGCGTCGAAGAGCGCCGCCGCGTGCAGCCCGCCCGTCGCCTCGAAGAGCCCCTGGGATGCTCGCAGCTTCCCCGGCAGCGAGTAGACCGTCTCGGCCGTCACCTCCGGGCCCGGCCCAACGACCGGGCAGCCGCGCAGCTCCAACTGCTCCAGGCTCGCTTTGCCGCAGACGCCGCAGGCGCTCGTGGTGTAGAAGTGCCGCTCCAGCGGGCGCAGGTCGTAGTCCCTGCCGTCCCGGAGCTCGACGTTCACGATGTTGTAGCGCTGCTCGGCGTCCACGTCCGAATCGACGCAGTAGCTGATCTTCCTGATCTCGTCCCGCGAAGAGACGATGCCCTCGCCGTACAGGAACCCGGCCGCGAGCTCGAAGTCGTTGCCGGGGGTACGCATCGTGACGGCGACGGTCTTTCTCTCGTCGCCGGTGACCAGCCGGATCTCCATCGGCTCTTCGGTCGCCAGGTGGTCGGACTTCACGCGCGCCCGGCCGTTCTCGACGACCCGCACCCGCGCCCTCGTCTTGCTCCCGCTCCGCGCTTTTGCGCTCTTCTGCAGCATCAATCTCCTATATCCGGTCCTCGCCGCAGAGTTTAGCAGCGGACGGGACTGCTACGTCCGCCATGTTGCGAGAGTGGACGCGACGCCGAGGCCCTCCAGGATGTCGAACTTTCCCCGTCGCCCCGAGACGAAAATATCCCGCATGGCAGGGCTCGGATTCGCCGTGGCGCTGAACGCAGAACCCCCGTCTTCCGTACCCCCTTTCACAGCAGATATCCCGAGAGGAGGAAGCGAAGACCAGGAACGGGGGCGGATCTGCGGCCCTACGTTGGTACCGATGCAGACGGACGCAGTGGACCCGGGATCGGAAGGACAACCATGCACGAGATGACCCGCACGAATACGGAAAGGACACCTCTGGTGAACGCGCCAAGCGTACGCTCCGGGCTGCCCGGCACGCCAAGGTGGGTGCTGGCGCTGATGGCTGCCATCCTGGCGGCCGGACTGGTGCTGGGGACCACCCAGACCGCAGCCGCACAGAGCGCCAGCGCCAGCGCCAACGCTAGCTCTGGGGGCACCACCTACGCGCTGAACACGTCGGGGGAGCTCTTGGGCTTCGACCGCAGCACTCCCTCCCAGATCGACTCGCGCGTGTTCGTGTCGGGGCTGGCGCGGGGTGAGAGCCTGGTCGGCATGGACTTCCGTCCGGCTACCGGGGAGCTCTACGGCGTCGGGTCGACCAGCGCGCTGTACACCATAGACCCGACCTCCGGGGTTGCGACCCTGGTCGCGCCCTTGAGCGTTGCCCTCGAGGGCGAACTCTTTAGCACGGACTTCAACCCCGAGGCGGACGCCCTTAGGGTCGTCAGCGACACGACGCAGAACCTGCGCGTCGACGTGGAGACCGGAGAAGTCACGGAGGACACGAACCTGGCTTACGCCGAGGGCGATACCAACGCCGGTGTGACCCCGGTGGTCGTGGACAACGCCTACGCCAACAACCGCGACGGTGTCGCGAGCACCGCCCTCTACGCGTTCGATCTCGCCACCGGCAACTACGTGCAGCAGGACCCTCCAGACGGCGGGGTGCTCAACACCATCGGTTCCCTGAACCCCGGCTTCACTGGGCTTACGGGCTTCGACATAACCTCGCTGAACGGCTCGGACGAGGGCTTCGCCGCCATACAGACGGCCGAGGATCAGCCCTCTGTGCTCTACAACCTCGACGTCGCGTCGGGCGCGGTCAGCGAGATCGGCGTCGTCGGACAGGGCGAGTTCGTCTACGACCTCGCCATCCCGACGACCGAGATCGAGGTGATGCCGGATACGGGCGGACTTCCTATAGTGTTCCTGGCCGCGGTAGCCCTCATCGGGGGCCTCGCGCTGCTCGCCGCCGGGTTCTACGCCCGCACGCTGGTGCGACGCCCCAGCGCCTAGAAGACAAAGGAGATCGCAAACGATGGGCGGGGGCTCCGTAAAGCCTCCGCCCCGTTCGTCCACCCGCAGGCTCCGAAACGGTCGACGCGTGCCGTATCTTCATACGGGCAGCCGCACCTCCCGCGGCCCGAACGCCGGACTGTAGCTCTTCACCACGGCGGGGGCCTTCAAACGAGGATGCTTCTCGTAAATATCCCCTAGGTCGGACGAGACATCGCCGCCGTGTCGCGTCAGCGCCGCCACCTTGTCGAGTGCTTCGTGGTTGAGTTCTTCATCATCCGGCACCCAGACGTCCCACAAGAGCATCTCCGTCCTATTCAGAGCGGCGAGGTCCTGGAGGAGGTTGTGGCGGATCTGGGGCCATCCCCTCGTGTACTCGTCGTCCATCTCAGGGTCCACCAGGAACGTCTCCGGGTCCGCGTCTCCGTCCCGGCACATCTGCCACGCCGCGCCCGCGACGAGGAAGCGGTCGCGGGGGACGTCCGTCGTGTCGAAGTGCCCGCCGATGGTCACCTCGCTCGTCTGCACGTCGACGAGCCGCCAGCGTCTCTCGTCCGCATCCCAGATCTCGGCGACCTCGTGATCTAGGTAAAGACCGGGATCGAAGTAGTCCGCGAATCCCACGCGTCCCCGCGCCGGGATACCCTTGTACCGGGCCATCGTCAGGAAGAGCACGGTGAAGTCCCGGCAGCAGCCGACGAGGCGCTTCTCCGGCGGGCGTTCTTCCATTAGTGGGCGGTCGTCGAGCTCGACGATGCGGGCGAGCATCTTCTCCGCGTAGCGGGTGTCCACCTCCGGCAATCGGTCTTCCGGTATCTCGTAGTCGAACAGGTGGCCCAGCCGGTAGTGGACGACGAGGCCCCGGACGACCTTGGACAGGCCCGCGAGGTCGTCTGGCAAGGCTTCGAGCCGTTCGGCGTGTTCGCCGGGGTCGGTGAACGGGCTCTGCTCGGTGTAGTGCGCTAGCGGGTCCACGGATGCTCCTCTGTTGTGAGCGTTGGGAAGATGATGCTGGAAAGCTTCGGCTATTCAACGTCGGATTTCGGTCGCGGAGCGGAGGATCTGAAGGCCGATTCCAGCCGGTGGCTTAATCGTGTTCCTGGGCGCGCTGTACCACCGCGTCCAGCCAGTCGGCGATGTCGAGGGATCGGCTCTTCTCGATCAGGTCAGAGAGAACTCCTGCCGTTAGTGGTGGCAGCGCGGCGCTTTCGGCGGCTTCCGTGTAATCCCCGCCCTCCAATAGAAGTATCGAGAACCCGTCCCCTTCGTAACGCCAGACCTCCGGTACGCCGAGACGGGCGTAGATAGGGAGCTTGCTCAGGGAGGGACTTGTGATGTCCACTTCGACCACCAGGTCGGGCGGTGGATCCACGGTCAGGTCTATCCTGGACTTGCCGCGGACCCGGTCGGCGTTGCGGACGTAGAAGCTCTGACCGGGCTCGAAGCCCCGGTCTACGTCCTCGCGGTTGTACGTCGTGGAACCGGCCCCGAAGAGCCCGAAGCCGCCCTCCCGGGCCAACACCGCGACGAGTAGCCCGACGTAGTAGCTGATGCTTTCGTGCTCCGTCGAGGGGCTCATGATCTCCAGCTCTCCCTGGTCGTAGGAGAACCGCGGCACCCGGTTCTCCCCGCGCTCCGCCAGCAGGCGCTCGTAGGTCCCCCAACTCACGTTGTGGAGGATGACCCTCTGCTCCGCCGGACTCTTGACCGTCTCCATCAGAGATCCTTATCGACGCCTACGAACGAATTCTATAGCCATCCCCGGGCAAGAAGAAGGGCCGGAATGCTCCGGCCCTTCGGAAAAATCGCTCTAGTGGTCCGAGCTTACGCGGCCGGGATCATGCCGTGCGGGTTGAGGACGAACTTCTCGGCCGCGCCCTTGTCGAAGTCCTTGTAGCCCTGGGGGGCTTCGTCGAGGCTTATCACCGTGGCGTTGACGGCCTTGGCGATCTGGGCCTTGTCGTGCAGGATGCTCATCATCAGGCCGCGGTGGTACTGCATGACCGGGGTTTGACCCGTGTAGAACGAGTGGCTCTTGGCCCACCCGAGCCCGAAGTTGACCTTGAGCGTCCCCTGCTGAGCGTCGGGGTCCGAAGCGCCCGGGTCGCCCGTGACGTAGAGTCCCGGAATGCCGAGGCTGCCGCCGGCGCGCGTGATGGCCTGGATGGAGTTAAGGACGACCGCCGGGGCCTCCTCGCCGGCGCGGCCGGAGGCCTCGAAGCCCACCGCGTCCACCGCGGAGTCCACCTCGGGCTCGCCGAGGATCTCGGCGATCTGGTCCGAAAGCTCCGCCTCCTCGCCGACGTTCACCGTCTCGCATCCGAAAGACCTGGCCTGCGCCAGCCGCTCTTCGTTCAGATCGCCCACGATGACCACGGCGGCGCCAAGAAGCTGCGCCGAGTGGGCGGCGGCGAGGCCGACGGGTCCGGCGCCGGCGACGTAGACCGTCGAGCCCGTGGTGACCTGGGCGGTGTAGGCGCCGTGGTAGCCGGTGGGGAAGATGTCCGAGAGCATCGTGAGGTCCAGGATCTTCTCCAGAGCCTGATCCCGATCCGGGAACTTGAGCAGGTTGAAGTCCGCGAACGGCACCATGACGTACTCGGCCTGCCCGCCGGTCCAGCCGCCCATGTCCACGTAGCCGTAGGCGCTGCCGGCCCGCGCCGGGTTCACGTTGAGACAGACGCCGGTCTTGCGCTCCTTGCAGTTCCTGCAACGGCCGCAGGCGATGTTGAAGGGGACGGAGCAGATGTCGCCCACGTCGAGGAACTGGACGTCGTCGCCCTTCTCGACGATCTCGCCCGTGATCTCGTGCCCCAGAGTCTGCCCGACGGGCGCCGTCGTCCGGCCCCTGACCATGTGCTGGTCCGACCCGCAGATGTTGGTCGAAACTATCTTGAGCACCACGGCGTGCGGGGCCGCCTGGGCCATCCCCATCGCGCCCGCAACTTCTTCGGGAACTTCGAGCTTCGGGTACTCGATGTCCTCCACCGCCACCTCGCCCGGTCCCTTGTAGACCACTACCCTGTTGTCGGCCACGAACCGCTCCTCTCCTCGGAGTCGATGAATCTTTCTATGCTTGTTCTCTTCTACCGGCACCGGGGGACCGGCGCTCCTCCCGACGGGCTATCGTCCCTGGGCCAACTCCTTTCCCCGAGTAGCTGCCTCGATCCGTACTTTTTCACCTTATCAGAAGCCCGATTTTCGCGCTACACGCGCCGAATCGGGGGGCGACGAACGGCTTCGCCCCCGGAAAAAGGGCGCCCCGAAGAAACCTCCGGGACGCCGGTCGTGGTGGGCCTACGCGCCGGTGGGCGTCGTCGTGCGGATCTCGCAACTGCGGGCCCTGTCCGCCGGGTCGAGGATGCAGGTGTCTTCTCCCGGGCCGCCGAAGACGGTGTCGATGGAGCCGTCGGAGGCCTCGTTGATCGTGTCGTCGCCCGAGCCGGCCTCGACGCGGTCCGCGCCCTGGTTGACCGTCCCCGCGCCGTTGTCGACGATGTCGTTGCCCGAGCCGCCCACGATGACGTCGGTGCCCTGGCCGCCGGTGAACGTGTCGTCCCCGGCGCCGCCGGTAAGAAAGTCGCCGAAGGGAGAGGGGAAGTTGTCCCCGTCGAGGGTGTCGTTGCCCGGGCCGCCGGCGATGCGGTCCGACTTGGCCGCGCCGTCTGCGGTGTCGTCGCCGTCACCGAGGCAGATAAGGTCCCTGGCCCCGCCGGGCTCCCCGGCAAAGTCCGCGTCGCCCCGAACCGTGTCGTTGCCGGCGAAGACCTTGATCACGTCCCTGCCGAAGGTGCCGTCCTCCGTGTCGGCCTGGTTCGTGCCCACGATGGTCGGGTTCTTGCCGAAACACTTGCCGAACCCCTGGCTCTGGGCCGTCGGAACCGACACGAGCGCCAGCATGACGATAAACGCAACCCCACCGACGAGCAAGCCGAGATACTTCTTCCCTAACGTATGCACCACGTTTCCCTTCCTTTCGTTTGCGGAGAAGGCTTCTCGTGCCCTCTTCCCGTTTCCCTGCCGGGGAGCCTAGCTCATGCGGATTTCCCTGTCAACAATGTTGCAAAGTAGCCCGCCGCCACGGAACTTCCTGGAAAAGGTTCCGCACGGGTGTGTTCGAATGCATGTTTCGTGGTGGAGGAAACAAGGTTAGAATGCCGGTGGAAAAAGGTAAAGAATATTTTGCGTGGGGAAGAGGCCGTTTCGGCGGCTCCGGGGTCGTCCCGGGGTTTACAGGAAAGAGAGGAGCGAGGAGTGTTTCTCAAGCTCACTGACAAAGACGGGCTCTGGCGCAAGATCCGGAACCACGTCGGAACGACGGTCGAACACCCGGTAAGCCCGGCGACCCGCGACATCCGCTCGCGCATCTCGGAAGACGGCGTGAAGAAAACGGTGAGCGTCTGCCCGTACTGCGCGGTCGGCTGCTCGACCCTCGTCTACCACCGCGACGGCCGCATGATAGACATCGAGGGCAACCCGGACAGCCCCATCAACGCCGGGACCCTCTGTCCGAAAGGCTCGGCCACCTTCGGCCTCCACAATTCGCCCTACCGCTGGACCAAGGTCCGCTACCGGCGTCCGTACTCGGGCGAGTGGGAGGACCTCTCGCTGGAAGAGGCGCTCGACATGATCTCCGCCCGCCTCAAGGAGACGCGCGACGCGAACTGGGAGGAGGACGACGATCAGGGCAAAAAGCTCCGCCGCTCCCAGGCCGTCTCCTCCATCGGCGGGGCCACGATAGACAACGAGGAGAACTACCTCATCACCAAGCTCTTCCACTCGATGGGCTTTACCAGGATCACGAACCAGGCGCGCATATGACACTCCTCCACGGTGCCCGGTCTGGGCATCTCGTACGGTAGGGGCGGCGCCACCACCTCGCTGCAGGACCTCCAGAACGCCGACTGCATCCTCATAGAAGGCTCGAACATGGCCGAGGCGCACCCGGTCGGCTTTCGGCACCCCATGATCGCCAAGGAGAAGCGCGGGGCCAAGCTGATCCACATAGACCCCCGCTTCACCCGCACGAGCGCGTTGTGTGACGTCTACGCGCCCCTCCGACCCGGCACGGACATAGCCTTCCTGGGCGGCCTCATCAACTACGTCCTCCAGAACGAGAAGCACTTCGAGGAGTACGTCAAGGCCTACACGAACGCGGCGACCATCGTCACGGAAGACTTCGAGGACGCGGGCGCCGACGGGCTATTCTCCGGCTGGGATGCGGAGAACCGCGTCTACGACCCGTCGAGCTGGCGCTACGAGGGCCACCCCATAGACTACGCCGCCGTCGGCGGGAGTCAGGGCACCGTCGTCGGCGAGTCCGGCGGGCAGAGCGAGATGTCCGCCGAAGAAGAACGCCCGAAGGACGAGACGCTCCAGCACGAGCGCTGCGTCTTCCAGATCCTCAAAAAGCACTTCGCCAAGTACACCCCCGAGATGGTCGAGAAGGTCTGCGGAACCCCGCAGGAGGCGTTCCAGAAGGTCGCCGAGCTTATAACCGAGAACTCCGGGCGCGATAAGACCACCGCGCTCGTCTACTCCGTCGGCTGGACCCACCACTCCAAGAGCGTCCAGCTCATCCGCACCGCCGCCATCCTCCAGCTCCTGCTCGGCAACGTCGGCCGCCCCGGCGGCGGCGTCATGGCCCTGCGCGGGCACGCCACCATCCAGGGTTCCACGGACATCGCCACCCTCTACAACATCCTGCCCGGCTACCTCGGGATGCCCGACACCAACAAGGACCACGACACCT
This sequence comes from uncultured Rubrobacteraceae bacterium, assembly GCA_964250345.1. Lineage (GTDB taxonomy): Bacteria > Actinomycetota > Rubrobacteria > Rubrobacterales > Rubrobacteraceae > Rubrobacter_D. The sequence continues at coordinate 26,486 of CAXUFZ010000001.1, read as the reverse complement.
GGAAGGACTACATAGAGGACGGCACGGCCTCCACCGGCTGGCTCGCCAACTTCCCGAAATACGCGACCAGCCTGATGAAGGCCTGGTACGGAGAAGCGTTTGATGCCGAGAGCGGCGAGCTCTTCGATCGTTTCCCGCGCATCAGCGGGGACCACTCGTACTACCCCTCGATCATGGCGATGAAGGACGGCGACGTGAAAGGCACCTTCAACTTCGGCCAGAACTTCGCCGTCGGCGGCCCCCACGCCAACCTCGCCCGCGACGCCTTGAGGGCGCTGGACTGGCTCGTCGTCGTCGACGCCTACGAGATAGAGACCGCGACCGCCTGGAAGATGGACGGCGTAAAACCCGAGGAATGCGGAACCGAAGTCTTCTTCATCCCCGCCGCCCTCGTCGCCGAGAAGGACGGATCCTTCACCCAGACCCAGCGCATGCTCCAGTGGCACGACAAGGCCGTCGAGCCGCCCGACGACGCGCGTAGCGACGCGTGGTTCGTCTACCACCTCGGGCGCAGGATGAAAGAGCTCTACAAAGATTCGACCGACGAGCGGGACGCGCTCATCCAGGCGATGACGTGGGACTACCCCGTCGAGGGCGCGTACGACGAGCCGAACATCGAGAGCATCACCAAGGAGGTCAGCGGCTACAACGTCGCCGACCGCTCTCCGGTGGCCGGTTTCGCGGCGCTCAAGGACGACGGTTCGACGGCGTGCGGTGGTTGGATCTACTCCGGCGTCTACGCCGACGGCGTGAACCAGGCCCGCCGCCGCAAGCCCTGGACCGAGCAGCCCAACGCCGCCACCGAGTGGGGTTGGGCGTGGCCGATGAACCGCCGCATCCTCTACAACCGCGCCTCGGCGGACCCCGAGGGCAAGCCCTGGAGCGAGAACAAGAAGTACGTCTGGTGGGACGAGGAGCAGGAGAAGTGGACCGGCCTCGACATCCCGGACTTCCAGGCCGACAAGCGCCCGGACTACCGGCCCGACCCCGATGCCAAGGGTGTCGACGCCATCCCCGGCGACGGGCCGTTCATCATGCAGGGGGACGGGAAGGGCTGGCTCTTCGCGCCCGTCGGGCTCAAGGACGGGCCGCTCCCGATCCACTACGAGCCCGTCGAGTCGCCCGTGCCTAACCTGCTCTACGATGAGGTGCAGTACAGCCCGACGGTCAGGCTCTACGACCGGCCGGACAACCCGTACAACGCGCCGATGGACCCCCATTACCCGCACGTCGTGACGACCTATCGCCTCACCGAGCACCACACCACCGGGGCTATGAGTCGTTGGTTGCCGTGGCTCTCGGAGCTCCAGCCCGAGGCGTTCTGCGAGATCAACCCCGAGCTCGCCGCCGATGTCGGCGTGGAGAACACCGACTGGGTCACGGTCTCGACGAGCCGCGGCAGCATCCACTGCCGCGCCCTCGTCACCGACCGCATCCCGGTTTACCGCTTCGACGGCCGCCACGTCCACACCATCGGCATCCCCTACCACTGGGGCCCGAACGGCCTCGTCACCGGCGACGTGGCGAACAACCTGATGCCGGTCGCCCTCGAAGCGAACGTCTCCATCCACGAGGCCAAAGCCTTCACCGCCAACCTGGAAGCGGGACGGGTTTGAGCGCCGCCGCCCACGAGGACGCCAGCCCGGGGCGCAGGGCCGTGACCGGCGCCCTCGGCGGACTCGGAGGGACGCTGGTTCTGTCGGCGCTGCGGACGGTGTGGACGAAGCTCGGGCTCGTCTTCGAGACGGCCCCGATGCAGGTCGTGGACCGCGTCGAGGAGCTCGGCCTCGTCGGGGAGCCCTCGCCGCCGGCCCGGCGCCTCCTGACCACGGCCGCCCACTTCGCCTACGGCGTCGGGACCGGATCGGCCTTCGGCCTCCTGCGGCGGAAGAGGTACGGACCGGCGGAGGAGGCCGCCGTGGGTTCCGCCCTCGGAATTCTCGCCTGGGGCGCCGGATGGGCGAGCTGGTTGCCGTTGGCCGGCGTCCACCGCGCCCCGTGGACCCAGCGCACGCCCAAAGTGCTGCTGCCCGTCGTGGACCACGCCGTCTACGGCGCCGTGTGGGGGCTCTGCAACCTTGCGCTGAACCGGAGGTTGGCGTGACCGACTACAGGGAGCGCCGGGAGCCGGGTAACGTCAGGACCCCGCGGGGCACGCGCGTCACGCCCGAGGACACCGCGAGCGCGACCTGGCACGAGGAGGAGACGCACCGCGAGGCGATCACCCAGGACTTGATGCAGCTCGGCGCCTGGCTCTCCGAGCATCCCGAGGCCCGTAAGAACCTCAAGGCCATAAGGAGCTCGAAGGTATTGGAGCCCGGCGTCTACTACAACCTGGGGACCGGGATGGTGGACAGGCTCTACCGTTCCCAGCGCGTCGCCCTCGGGCACAAAATGTTCCGCGTCAGCAGCGACCCGGCCGCGCCCGTCGAGGAGATCCGGCGCAAGATCATGGAAGGGAAGTAAACCTATGGCCACCGGATTCCTGACCGACACGACGGTCTGCATCGGCTGCAAGGCCTGCGAGGTCGCCTGCAAACAGTGGAACCAACTCCCCGCCGACGGCTACGAGTTCACCGGCGACTCCTACGACAACACAAAACAGTTATCTGGAACGACCTGGCGCCACGTCGCCTTCATAGAAAATCCCAAAAAGAGGCGTCTGACCGGCGACGTGGACCTCGTCGCCCTCGCCGAGGACGTGACGGAGCCCCTCCCCGGCGGCGCCGAGCTCGACGCCCTCGGGCGCTGGGCGTTCATGAGCGACGTGTGCAAGCATTGTGTGGCGGCGCCGTGCCAGCAGGCGTGCCCGACGGGCTCCATCATCCGCAACGAGTTCGACAACGTCTACATCCAGCCGGACATCTGCAACGGCTGCGGCTACTGCGTGCCGGCGTGCCCCTACGGCGTCATCACCCAGTTCCCGGGCGACGGCCGCGCCTTCAAGTGCACCCTCTGCTACGACCGCCAGAAGGACGGCATGGAGCCCGCCTGCGCCAAGGCCTGCCCGACGAACTCCATCCAGTTCGGCGACGTCGAAGATCTGAAAGTCGTGGCCGAGCAACGAGTCGAGGAGCTCCACGGCAAGGGCTACACGCAGGCCTACGTCTGGGGCACGCCCGAAGTCGGGGGGACCGGCGGCATAGACGGCAACCACTCCAAGTTCATCCTCATGGACGAGCCCGAGACGTACAATTTGCCCAAGCATCCGTACCTGCCGCAGGAAAAAGTCAGGGGCGGCGTGATCGCGGGCGCGGTTGCGGCGACGGTGCTCGGCGCGGTCGTCGCGCTGGCGTTCAGGGACTAGGAGTTTTTGGGACTTGGAGTGGGGGAAGATGGTCCCGGAGCTCACGGTCTCGGACTTCGCCGAGAGCCTCGCGTTCTACACGCGGGAGCTTGGCTTCGACGTTTTGTTCTCCCGCTCCGATGAGGCCGCCTTCGCTTACATGGACTTCGAGGGCGCGCAGTTGATGCTGGAAGAGTTCCGCCAGGACGGGTGGAACGTCGCGGAACTGGAGAAGCCTTTCGGCCGCGGCGTCAACCTCCAGATAGAGTGCTCCGACGCGGGCCTGCTGAGGGACGGCCTGGCGCGCTCCGAATACCCGCTCTACCGCGAGGTCGAGGACGTGTGGCGCGACACGGGCGACACCGTCACGGGTTCGAGGGAGTTCCTGGTGCAGGACCCCGACGGCTACCTGCTGCGCTTCTCGCAGCACCTCGGCGAGAAGGCGACCCACGAGACGAATCTTGAGAGGGGAAGAGATGTCTGACGCCACGAGGCAAGACCTGTCGCGGAGCAACGGTCACGTGGGGAACGGGAGGCCCCAGACGAGCCATCACCCGGAGACCGACCCGAAAAGAGAAGACAAGAACTATTACGGCATCCCGCCGATAAAGCACGCGCATTGGACGTGGCAGATCCCGGTCTACTTCTGGATCGGGGGCCTCGGCGCCGGCACGCACCTCTTCTCGACGGTGGCCCAACTGCTCGGCCACGAGGACGAGGCCATGAAGCGGGTCAGCCGCTACACGGTGCTCGTCACCATGATCCTGAGCCCGATCTTGCTGATCTGGGACCTCGGCCGCCCGGAGCGCTTCTACAACATGATGCGCGTCCTCAAGCTCCGATCCCCGATGTCCACCCAGAGCTGGTCGCTGCTCACGTTCGGCAACTTCGGCGGCCTGCTCGCCGCGCGCCAGGTCGCCCGTGACGGACTGCTCGGCAACAACGTGCTCTCGCGGCTCCTGATACGCCTCATACCCGAACGCCTGCTCTCCGTCCTCGCCCTGCCCTTCGGCCTCTTCGTCGGGTTCAACACCGGCAACCTCATAAGCGCGACCTCCGTACCGATCTGGGCGCGCAACTGGGCGCTCATGGCCCCGACATTCCTGGCCTCCGGCCTCTCGACGGCGCTCTCCTGGCTCTCGCTCATCCTGCATTTGACACGCTCCGGCGAGGAGAAGACCCACCGCGCCCTGCACCGGGCGGAGAAGGCGACCATCGTCATAGAGGCCGGCCTGATCGCCGCCTCCCTCGTCCGCATGAGCCGGTGGGGCAGGCCGCTCTTCTCCAAGACCGTCGCCCCGCTCTTCGTCGGCGGAGCCATTCTCTCCGGCATCGTGGCCCCGTTCGCCCTCCTCTTCTTCGGCAAGGAGAGCCGGGAGAAGAGCATGCTCTCCTCCGTGCTCGTCCTGATCGGCGGGCTCGCGTTTCGCTTCGCGCTCATAAGGGCCGGCAGGATCAGCGCCGACGACCCGGAGGCCTACTTCACCTTCGCCAGCGGCGAGAGCGCCCCGCAGCCGGGGGACAAAGTCTAAGAGGTTTCGGGTCGTTGACGGCCCGACGATATAATCGTGGGTGTCGCGACGAAAGGAAGATCCATGCAAGAGACCTACGAGGCTATCTTACGCGGCGACCGTCTGGAGTGGAGCGGGGAGTCTCGCCCGGACCCCGCAAGGCGTAACCGGCCGGTCGCGGTGCGCGTAACGGTGATCGACGTCCCGGCCCCGACGGAGAGTGGGAGGCTGATGGCCGAAGCCCTGGAGCGGTTGGCGGATTCGAGCGCGCCCCCGGACCTCGTAGACCCGGGTTCCTGGCAGCGTGAGGCGAGACGGGAACGCCCGCTACCTGACAGGGACGGGTGATGCTCCTTGACAGCAACGTCATCATCTATGCGGCCAGGCCCGAACACGAAGCGCTGCGCCGCCTCATCGCCGAACGCGCGCCCGCCGTATCCGTCGTCAGCTACGTCGAGGTGCTCGGGTATCATCGGCTGACCGAACAGGGGAGGCGTCATTTCGAGGCGTTCTTTGCGGCGGCCCCCGTGCTGAACATAGGGTCAACGGTACTCGACCAGGCGGTACGCCTGCGCCAACAGAGGAAGATGACCCTGGGTGATGCCCTCGTGGCCGGAACCGCCCTGGCTCACGGCCTCACGCTCGTTACGAGAAACACGCAAGATTTCCGGTGGATCGACGGCCTCCCCTTGCTAGATCCTTTCGAGGATACCCCCTGACAACAGTGTACTGGGGAACAGCGGTAGGCAGGATCAGCGCCGACGACCCGGAGGCCTACTTCACCTTCGCCAGCGGCGAGAGCGCCCCGCAGCCGGGGGACAAAGTCTCGAGGCCCCGGGCATCGGGTTTTCCGGGAACGCCGCCAGGTGGTGGCTACAATTCCAGCTCCCAGTTTTGGCCGATGAGGTCTTTACCGAAGCTGTGGTGCGGCTCTTCTTCGACGAGCTCGAAACCTTTGTCTTCGTAGATGCGCCTGGCTGAGACGAGGACGCTGTTCGTCCAGAATACGAGCTTCTCGTAGCCGCGGTCTCGCGCGAAGTGGACGCATTCTTCGACCAGGCGCCCCCCCAGGCCCACACCGCGCGCTTCGGGCTCGACGAGGAGAAGCCTGAGCTTGGCTACCCTCTCGCTCTCCCTGACGACGAAGACGCATCCGACGTTTCTACCGTTCATCTCGGCGATCCAGCACCGCTCGTTCGCCGGATCGTACCCGTCCACGAAATCGGCCACGATCCTCGCCACCAATGCCTCGAAGGTCTCGTCCCAACCGTACTCCCGAGCGTAGATCCCGCCGTGGCGCTGCACGACCCACCCCATATCCCCCGGCCCGGGCCGCCGCAACAGGAACGGCTCGGTAGACTCTCCTTTGTTGCCCAAGACGTCCTCGATGGTCCGCGCCGCCTCGACGAGACGCTTCTGGTCTTCTTCGGAGAGGCGATCCAGCATTCCGGCCACCTCGTCCCGCGAGCGACGGTCCAACTCCAAGAAAGCCTCCTCCCCGGCGCCGGTCAGACGGAGGAGCCGCCGGCGCCCGTCGGCCTCCGAAGGCGCTTTCTCCACGAGGCCCCGCCGCCCGAGCCCGGCGAGGACGCGGCTGAGGTAGCCCGGGTCCAGGCCCAATTCCCGCGAAAGATCCGACGCCACGGGCCCATCCGCCCGCGCTACCTCGTACAGAACTCGGGCCTCGACTAGCGTGTACGGGCTGTGCAACAGCCCCTCGCGCAACACCCCGATCCTGCGCGTGAAGAACCTGTTGAATCGCCGAACCTCGTCTACCCGTACCGCCCGCTGCTCGCTTCGCATACACCGCCTCCCCAGGTGCCCAACATAATCTGCTAAATAGTTGCTTTTGTCAACTAAACGAGGAGAGGACGGGGACGCTTGCGTAAGAAGGCCTGTAAGGGAGGTTCACGGCCGGGTGACCGCGTGATCTTTGTCGGTGACCGGTTCGGGCTGGATCGACGGCCATGTGGACCATGTACGAGTCGGGGTCGGCACCGTGCCGGTCCCTGCGGTCGGGCAGATTTTGGTGGATGATCCGGACCCGGTCCCGAAAACGTCGGGTTTCGTTGTGGCGATAAGGTCGGTTTTCGGGCGGCGTGCGTTTCCCTGACCCGAAGCCCGAAACCTCTAAGCCAACTTGCGTTCGATGATGGGAGCCAGGATCTCCTCTTCCGTGTCGGTGGGGGAGGTCTTCTGCACGCTGATGGTGGCCTCCCGGCCGCGGAGATGGAGGAGGGAGACATGGTTATCGAACCAGGGGACGTCGTGCTGCAGACGCCAGCGGACGGGCGGTTCGGCGACGCCGGCGAGGCGGGCGAGACCCTTGCCGATGGCCTCGACGGGCTTCGACCAGCCGGCGCGCATGAAGAGGCGTTCGGGGACGCCAAGCGGGTTCCGCAGGGGCGAGCCCACGGCCTGGTAGACGGGGTTGTGCGCGCCGTCGCCGAGGGTCGCCTCGGCCAGGTAGCCGTGGTGGACGTCGCCCGAGAGCACGACGACGGAGGCGGGCGCCCCGCCGCCGTTCGAGCGTTCGCCGGAAGCGACGGACTTCAGGAGCGCGGTCAGGTCTGTGAAAGAGTCGTGGAAGGCGGCCCAGTGTTCGAGGTCCACGAGTTTGCGCATGAACTCGCCGGCTCTGGCGACCTGGCGGCCCCAGACGCCGTCGCAGAGCGCCTCGCTCGCGGCTTCGAGGTGGTGGAAGCCCGGGGAGAGGAGGAGCGGCATCGAGGTGCCGAAGAGGAGGTGGTCGAAGTCGCCGGACGCCTTCTCGCGGACCCAGTCCCACTCTTTGTCGTCCAGCATCGAGCGGTTGCCGGGGTCGAGGACGCGGCCGGCGCGGGAGTCGGCCACGATCAGGCGCACGTTCCCGAAGTCGCGGTGGTAGCTCCAGCGCGTGCCCTCTACCTCCCGATCCGCCTTGTAGGCGAACTCGCGCATGGAGCGGGTGACGTCTTCGGCTTCTTTCGTCTTGACGAACATCTCGTCCTCGGCCAACTCTTTGGGAGAGAGGTTGCCGAGGTGCTGGTAGACCCAGTAGGAGGAGAAAGCGCCGACGATGCGCTCGTCCCACCAGGCCTTCGAGCGCATCGTCTCGACCCAGGATTGGGAGGCGTTCCAGTCGTCGTGGACGTCGTGGTCGTCGAAGATCATGGCCGAGGGGACGGTCGAGAGGAGCCAGCGGATGGCCGGCTCGCTCCACGCGTCGTGGTAGAGGCTCGTGTACTCCTCGAAGTCCGCGACACCCGGCGGGTACTCCGGATCGCGGCGGGAGGCGATGCGCGACATCGTGCCGGCGGAGGGCTCGTCGGCGTAGATCTGGTCTCCCAGGAGCAACAACGCGTCGGGCCACGTCTCGGGCGGCTCGCGGCGCATGGTCTGGGCGAGGGCGTAGAGCGCGTCCCGCTCGTACCTGTTGTCGCCCATGCCGCCGCGCCTCACGGAGCCTTTCTTCTTGGTGTAAGGCTCCTCGTGCGGCACCGAGACCCGACAGGAGCCGAAGGCCAGGTCGAGCTTGCCGTCCCCGGGGGAGGTCCGGACAACGCTCCGCGGGTAGGCCGAGCCCGGCTGCGGCCACACCCGCCCGCCGTCGAGCAGCACGTCGTAGGCGCGGACCGAGCCTGGCTCCAGGCCCGTGATCACGACGAGCGCGTAGTGGTGGCCCTCGACGGTGAAGGTGCGCGAACTGTGGTCTTCGTCGGGGAGGAGCCGGACCGTCACCTCGCACGGCGCGCCCGTCTCGACCCAGATGGTCGCAGAGTCTTCGTCGGCGTAGCGCAGCAGCGGTCCCAGTACCAGGCTCGGTTTCATGCCTGGATTATGCGCCCTAAGGGGGGCCGGCGCATGTGTCTTTATTCGCCCCGGACCCCGGCACCCCGGTTTCGAAGCATCTTCAGACCGAGCGGCAGGAGGAACGCGGCGGCGGCCAGGATCAGGATAACCAGCGTCGAGGGCCGGGTGAAGAAGGGCGCGAAGGAGCCACCGCTGATCTCCAACGCCCGCCGGAACTGCGTCTCCATCAGGGGACCTAAGATGGCGCCGAGGACCACAGGTGCCACGGGAAAGTCGAACTTGCGCATAAAGAACCCCAGGACGCCGACGGCGTAGACGATCAAGGTCTCGACGACGCTGTTGGAGAGGCTGTAGACGCCGAGCGTGCCGAAGACGAGGATGCCCGTGTAGAGCAGCTCGCGAGGAATGTCCAGGATCCTGACCCACAGCCGCACCAGCGGCAGGTTTATGAGGAAGAGCATCACGTTGCCGATGTAGAGCGACGCGATCAGGGCCCACACCAGGCTCCCCGAGCTCTCGAAGAGCTGCGGGCCCGGCTGGATGTTGTAGATCTGGAACGCCGACAACATGACCGCCGCCGTCGCCGACGTCGGAATACCGAGCGTGAGCAACGGCACGAGAACCCCGGAGAAAGATGCGCTCGCTGCGGCCTCCGGGCCGGCCATCCCCTCTATCGCCCCCTTCCCGAACTCCTCCTTGTGGGAGGACATCTGCCTCTCGACGTTGTAGCTCAGGAACGTCGAGACCTCCGAGCCGCCGGTCGGCAGCGACCCGAAGATGAAGCCGAGGGCGCTGCCCCTGAGCCACGGCTTCCAGACGCGGCTGCGCTCCTCGCGGTTCATCCACATGCGGCCCGTCACCCGGACGACCTCATCGGCGAAGCGCCGGATGGTCGAGCCATTGTCCAGCGCCTCCCCGATGGCGAAGAGCCCGATCACCACGACCACGATCTCGACGCCGCCGTAGAGCTCGAGAATTCCGAACGTGAACCGCTCCTGCCCCGTCAGAACGTCCAGCCCGATCAAGCCGATAAAAAGCCCCATGAACAAACTCAGCATCCCCCGCACGAAAGAACTCCCCACAAGCGCCGTAACGCTAACGAACGCAAACAGGATCAGCGCGAAGTAGTCCGTCGCCTGCAAATTCTGCGCCAGTCGCGCCACGAGTGGCGCCAGGAACGTGATGGCAATGGTCGCCAGCGTCCCGGCCACGAGCGCCCCGGTGACGGAGGTCGCCAGCGCCACCCCGCCGCGCCCGTCCCGGGCCATCGGATGCCCCTCGATGGCCGTCGCCACCGAACCGGCCTCGCCCGGCGTATTCAAGAGGATCGAGGTTATGGAGCCGCCGTAGAGCGCGCCGTAGTAGATGCCGGCGAAGAGGATGAACGCTCCGGTCGGGTCGAAGCTGTAGGTGAGCGGCAGGAGGAGCGCTATGGCGAGCGCCGGCCCGATGCCGGGGAGGACCCCGATAAACGTGCCCAGGGTTATGCCTATGGCCGCGATCAGGAGGTACTGCGGCTGCAACGCCGTCGAGAACCCTTCGAGCAAACTTCCGAAGACGTCCACTACAAAAGCCCCCCAGGGAAGATGCCAGCCGGGAGCCTCACGCTCAGGAGTTCCGTAAAACCGAAGTAGATCACCGCCGCGAACACGAACCCGACGACCGCGTCCCGCACGATCTTACGGCTACCCATCACCCGCGCCGTCCCGACGAAGAAGAGCGTCGTCGCCAGGATGTAGCCGAGCGGCGCGAGGAGCAGTGCGTAGGCGACGAGGGCAACTAGGAGCAAAGCAAACCTCCGCCAGTCCGTCCTCTCGTCCTCCGCGGCGGCCGTCTCTAGGAGCGCCGCGTCCGGGCGGAAGAGCGCGCCGAACAGGAAGATGCCGCCGAAGATCACGAGCCCCAAGGAGACTACGAGCGGCAAGACGCCCGGGCTGTCGGGGGTGAGGCCGCCCTCCCGGATGATCCCGACCGTCTGGTACAACGCCACGAGCCCGAAGAGGACCAGCGCGACGCCCGCGATCCGCGCCCCGGTGAGGCCAGTCCCCGGCGCGCGGGGTTCCTGTTCTTCCCGCTGTTCGGTGGGTGGGCTCTGGCTGCTCATTCGATCACCCCGAGGTCTCTGAGGAGCCGCGTGGTCCGGCGGTCCTCTTCGGCGACGTACGCGGCGAACTCGTCTCCGGTCTGGAAGTAGTCTTGCCAGTAGTTGCTCTTCAGGGTCTGCCGCCACTCGCGCGTGTCGTGCATCCTCTCCACGTCGGCGACGATCTCGTCGCGCTGCGCGTCCGTGATGTCCGGCGGGGCGACGAGGCCGCGCCAGTTGATGACCTCGACGTCGTAGCCCTCTTCCCGCATCGTCGGGGCGTCCACGCTGCCGATGCGCTCTGGGGCGGAGACGGCCAGGATGCGGGCCTCGCCCTGCTCGACGAGCTCCAGAAACTCCGGGGCGCCGGAGGCCGCGGCGTCGATGTCCCCGGAGAGCAGCGCGGGGAGCAGCTCCCCGGACCCGTCGTAGGCCACGTAGCTCGCCTCCGACGGGTTCACGCCGACCTCGTCGGAGAGGAGCGCCACGGGCTGGTGGTCTATGCCGCCGACGGCGGAGCCGCCACCCCAGGCGATGCTCTCGGGGTCTCTTTCGTAGTCTTCCATGAGTTGTTCGAGGGTTTGGTACTCCGAGTCGGCGGGGACGGCGACGGCGGCGTACTCGGTGGCGAGGCGGGCTATCGGGGTGGTGTCGGAGAGGTCGAAGGGGACGTCCGTGACCTTGAGAGCCCCGATCAGGGACGCCCCCACGATCATGAGGTGGTGCGGGTCCCCGCGGTTGTCGTTGACGGTCTCGATCAGGGCGAGCGCCCCGCCGGCCCCCGGATTGTTGTAGACCTCGACGCTCTGGCCGACGATGCCGTTCTCCGTCAGCGCCTTCTGCGCCTCGCGGGCCGTCGTGTCGTACCCGCCGCCGGGATCGGCGGGCGCCACGATCTCCACGTCCCGGCTCGGATACTCGATGGTCGCCGCGCTCTCTGCCGAACCGCAGCCGACCGCGACGAAACCCAGCAAGAAGAGCCCAAAGATCGCTCTAACGACCGCGCGCGAGGCCCGCAACGACGATCACCCCATCTCTTTCGCCCACCCGCCTCTCGTCGAGAAGCATAGGCCATGCGTGTCGCGCGAGTCAAACGAGCGGGTCTCCCAGCGTCCCACGTACGGGTGGGTAGAGGTTTCCAGGTCTTGAGGTTCTCAGGGGTGCGTGTGCGGGGCGGGATCTCGATGCCGCACCCCTCAAAACCTCGAAGCCTCCAAAGGAGGCGACCTCAACGCCTCAAAACCTCCCCTTCAGCCGGCCAGGAAGAGGCCCGCCATTATCGGGATCAGGAGCACTATCAGGGCCAGGCCGATGATGTCGAAGACGATGCCGGAGCGGACCATCTTGGTGATCGGGATCATGCCCGAACCGTACACCACGGCGTTCTGCGGGGTGGAGACCGGCATCATGAACCCGAACGAGGCCCCGAAGACCGCGGCGAGCGCCGGCACCAGCGGGTTCAGGCCCGCGGCGGCGGCTATCGGGATCACGATGGGCACCACGATGGTCGCGCTCGCTGTGTTGGAGGTTGTCTCGGAGATGACGATAGCGATGAGCGCCGAGACGGCCGAAACCGCGAGCAGGCTCGTGAAGCCGAAGGTGTCGGCGATGCCGTTGCCGATGACCTCCGCGAGCCCCGTGTCCGAGAGGAGGGTTCCGAGGGCGATGCCGCAACCGAACAGGATGACCGTGCCCCAGTCGATCCTCGCGGCCTCGTTCCAGTTCATGGTGAAGCGCCGCTCGGACCAGTTTATCGGCAGCAGGAAGAGCAGGGCCGCCGCGACGATCGCGACCGTACCCTCGTCCAGGCGGCTGTAGAGGATGCCGTAGACGGTGGACTCGTCGCCGAAGATGAGGGCTGTTAGGCCCGGCAAGACCCAGAGGGAGACGGCGACGATGAAGGCTATGAGGGTGTTGCGTTCGCCGGTGGAGAAGGAGCCGAGGTTGCTGCGTTGCTCGGCGATGAACTCTTCGGCGCCCTCCAGGCGGCGCGTCTCGGGGCGGTTTAGCAGGATCAGGATGACGCAGAGGGCGGCGAACATGAGGAAGACTATCGGGGCGGCCGTGAGGACCCAGTCGAAGAAGGTTATGCGGACGTCCGTCTCCTGCTCGATGAAGGCGATGCCGATCAGGTTCGGTGGGGTGCCGATGGGGGTGAGAAGCCCGCCGACGCCGGCGGCGTAGGAGATCATGAGCATCAGCGCCGTCCCGAAGCGCAGCCGGCTGGTGTCCCTGTCTGTGCCGGACTGCTCCTTGACCATCCCGCCCAGGGTGCCCATCATCCCGAGGCCTATGGGCAGGAGCATCGCGGCGGTCGTCGTGTTCGAGATGAAGGCGCTGATGGTGGCCGCGATGGCGCCGAAGGCTATGATGACGCCGTAAGTGGACTTCGCGACGCCGGGGATGGAGAGGACGAGGAAGGCGAAGCGTTTGTCCAGCCCGTGCGTGATCATGGCCTGCGCGATGATAAACGCCCCGATGAACAGGAAGATCACGGGGTCTATGAACGCCCCGAACACGACGTCGCCCGGCGCGTCGTCGGCGTTGGGTCCGACGCCGGGGACGTTGAAGATCACGCACAGCGCCAGCGCAAGCACGGCGGTCACCGGGATCGGGATGGCCTCGGACAGCCAGAAGACGATGGTGAAGGCGAGGATGGCGGCGAGCGTCTGCTGGCTCTGGTCCAGCGGCAACGGCAGAAAGTACATGATCAGGAAAGCGAGGGGACCTAGAAAGAGCCCGCTCGTTTGCCGCACGCGCTCGAAGCGCTCCTCCGCCGGGCTCAGGACCTCCCGCTGCTCCGCGAGCGTCTTGTAGGTGCCTCCAGGCCTGACCTCTTCCGTCAAGGTGCTCCCCTCTCCGCGCGAAACATGCTTTCCCTGCGGCGGAGTATAGGGTCTCGCGGGCCGTCCCGCCCGGACGGAGGCCGACCGCCAAGCGTGCTATAAGATGCTCTCGAAGGCGCGTCATCACGTCGTACAGAAAGAACGCATGGGACAGATAGAGGCGCTCATTTTCTTGCTCGGGGCCGCGGCGCTGTTCGCGCAGTTGGCGCGGGTCTTCAACGTGCCGTACCCGATCTTCCTGGTCCTCGGCGGGCTGGCGCTCGGCTTCGTGCCTTTCTTGCCGGTGGTGGAGTTGCCGCCGGAGGTGATCTTCCTGGTCTTCCTGCCGCCGCTCCTGAACTCGGCGGCCTTCGCCTCCTCGCCGCTCGACCTGCGCAACCACGTAAGGGCGATCTCGCTTTTGGCCGTCGGCCTGGTCCTTCTCACGACCGTCGCGGTCGCCGCCGTCGCCCACTACGCCGTCGGGCTCTCCTGGCCCGTGGCGTTCGTGCTCGGGGCCATCCTGTCGCCGACCGACCCGGTGGCGGCCGAGGCGATCTTCCGGCGCCTCGGCGTGCCCGAGCGCGTGAGCACGGTCGTCGGCGGGGAGAGCCTGATCAACGACGCGACGGGTCTGGCCGCCTTCCGCGTGGCCCTCGCGGTGGCCGTCGGCACGGGCTTCTCCCTGGCCGACGCGGGCCGGCAGTTCCTCTTCCTGGCCGTGGGCGGCATCGTCGTCGGGCTGGCGCTCGCGTTCGTCGTCACGCCGCTTTGGAGGCGCGTGAACGACCCCCTCATCTTCATAACCTTCTCGGTCCTGATCTCCTACGGCGTCTACATCCTGGCCGAGGAGGTCCTGCACGTCTCGGGCATCCTCGCCGTGGTCGTCTACGGCCTGGTCCAGGGTTGGCGCTCCCCGAGGCTCTTCCCCGACGCCTCGACGCGCATCCAGGCGATCTCGTTCTGGGGCGTGCTCATCTTCGTCCTGGAGGCGATGCTCTTCGTCCTCCTCGGCCAGCAACTGCCCTCGATCTTGGAGAACATCCTTGGGGACGCGGGCGGGCCCACGGCGGGCCGCATCCTGCTCTACGCCGGGCTGGTCTACCTCGTGGTGTTGGGGACGCGCGTGGCCTTCTTCTTCACCGTGCCCTACCTGCACCCCGTCTTCGACAGGCTCTTCCGCAGCCGTTACACGCGCGGCGCGTGGCAGGAGTACCTGGTGATGAGCTGGAGCGGGATGCGGGGCGCGGTCTCCCTGGCGGCGGCCCTCACCGTGCCCGCCACCGTGGACGGGGAGCCGCTCGACGGCCGCGACCTCGTCGTCTTCATAACCTTCGCCGTCATCCTCGCCACGCTCGTCCTCCAGGGCCTCACGTTGCCCCCCCTCATCCGGGCGCTCGGCGTCGAACAG
>CAXUFZ010000001.1:0-11568 GCA_964250345.1 uncultured Rubrobacteraceae bacterium | reverse complement strand
CCCCCCCCCCCCGCCCCCGGCGCCCCCCCCCCCGCCCACGCCGCGCGGGGCGCGGAGCTGCGCGCGCGGAGCAGGGGCGCGCGGGCCGCGTTGGATCGGCTCGACGAGATCTGCACCCAAAACGGCGTCCCCCCGGAGCGCGAGCAGGGCATGCGCCGCTACTACGAGGACCGCATCGAGCGCTACGAGGCGGGCATACAGGCCGGCGGCGCCACCGACCAGTACGCCGAAAGCTCGACCGCCTGGCGCGACTGGCGCCGCGACCTCATCTCCGCCGAGCGGGAAGCCATCCTCTCCATGCGAAACAAGGGCGACATCACCCCCGAAACCATGCGCCGCATAGAGCGCGATCTGGATCTGGAAGAGTCCCGCATCGGCGGGTGAGACGCCCCACGAAAAAACCCGTCAACCGGGAACGGTGGCGCGCACCAGACCATCCACGACTTTCTCGAAGGAGCCGCCCCGAAAAGCGCTTCTTTGTAGCTCGGCGCCGGTGCCACGCTCCAGGATCTCCAGCACGCCCTCCAGCTCCGCTTCGCAGCGGAGCTCCTGGGCTACGGGGCGCAGTTCCTCGACCAGATCCCCGGCCATCGAGCGCGCCGGAACCTTCCGCCCGGTCGCGAAGTCGTAGAAGGTCGCGTCGAGGCCGCGGCGGACGGCGCGCCATTTGTTCTCGTTGATCAGCAACGGGTCCTCGGGCGGGCCGTCGTCGGCGCTGGCGACGAGGCACTGGACGAGGGCCGTGATGGCAACGGTGTGGTCCGCGTCCGTCTGGACGTCGGGGGCGCGGAGCTCGACGGTTCCGAACTTCGGGTGGGGGCGGGCGTCCCACCAGCACCAGGAGTAGTCCGGGATGCTGCCGGATGAGACGAGGGTCTCGACGTACCGCGCGAAGTCGTCCCAGGCGCGGAAGGCCGGCGGGAGGCCCGAGCGCGGGAACATCTCGAAGATCTTGATGCGCGTCGAAGAGAGCCGCGTGTCCGAACCACGCCAGAAGGGAGAGTTGGCCGAGAGCGCCACGAGCAGCGGGACCCGCCGGGCCAGCGCGTTCGTGGCCCGGATCGCCGCGTCGCCGTCGGGCACGGCCACGTGGACGTGGAGGCCGTAGATCGCCTGCGTCCGGGCTACCCAGCCCATCTCTTCTTCTATCTTGACGTTGTGGTCGCCTTCGGCGAGGGGCTGCTCCGTGGGGTCGGAGAAAGGGTGGGTGCCGGCCGCGACGATCTCCGCCCCGCCGGCCCGCGCCATCTCTGCCACCTCGCGGCGGAGCCGCGGCAGCTCTCGGGCGAGGTCGGCGACCGTTTCGTAGACGGGCGAGACCATCTCGACGCAGGAGCGCGAGAGCTCGGAGGTCACGAGGCCCGTGCCGTCGCCGGCGGAGATCACACGCTCCACGGCCGGGACGAGCTCCCGTGACCCGGGCTCGACGAGCTGGAACTCCTCCTCGATCCCCACGGTATACGGCGTCCCGGCGCCGAAAACGTCCTCCATCCGCGTACTCTAGCAGGTCGCCGTTGCGTCACGGAGTGGGGCCGTCGGGGCCGTCGGAGGGCCGGGCTACTTCGGCTTGATGCGCAGGAACGGGCTCTCGATAAAGCGGTAGCTCAGGTAGGCCACGAGGAGCGAGAGGCCGAACATCAGGGCGAAGTAACCGGCGTAAACGAGCAACGCGGACGGTTCATCGAGGGCCCGAAACCACGCCCGCTCCCCCCGCATAAAGTAGACGAAGAACGCCCTGATCACCACCATGTGCAGCAGGAACAGCGAGTAGCTGATCATCCCGACGAGGCGCAGGGGCCGCCAGTTGAGCAGGCGGCGCAGGCCGGGGGCGCCGAGCACCGCCGCCGCGAAGAAGGACGCGAGCATGATGTCCTGCACGCATATGACCAGCGTTTGGAGCACCGGGCCCTTTGGACGCAAGACCTCCAGGTGGGGCGCGACCTGCGTGTACGCCACCGAGACGAGGAGGAGGGTGAGGGCGACCCCCGCCTGCCAGCGGGGCGGGGCCGGCCGCTCGTTCAGCCTCTCGACCATCATCCGCAACAGCATCCCCCCGATAAAGAGGTACAGGTAGGTGGTCGGCAGCGACGCGTAGTACTGGTAAAGGCTGGCGCCGCCGACCCCGGCATCCGCACGGGTGCTGAAGTTCTCCAGGACGTACAACTGGGTGGGGAGCGAGATCGCGAACAGCGCCGCGAAGAGGGCGAGCCGCTGCCACAGCCCGGGCAAAAAGAGGATGACGACGGGCAGGAGCAGGTAGAACACCACCTCCGGCGTCAGGGACCACACCGCCGGCATCGTCCTGGCGGTCTCCGGGAATAGCCCGTGGACGAAGAGTGCGTGCGAGGCCACGTCCCACACCGACGTGCGTCCGGGCCACAGCAAGAAGAACACGGCCATGGCGAAGTAGTAGGCCGGCACGATCCTGAGCGCGCGTCTGAGGGCGTAGGAACGCAGGCTGTAGTCTCCGCGCCTGGCCCGCTTGCCCTCCGTCCACGTCAACAGGTAGCCGCTCAGGAGAAAGAACAGCGGCACGCCCCGGATCTGGATCAGCTCCAGCGCGTCGATGCCGAGGTAGGGGACGATCAGGGGCCCCGCCAGCCTTCGCCAGTGCGAGGTGATGTGGACAAGAAAGACGCCGATAATGGCGATGCCCCGCAACGCGTCGAGCTCGACGAGGTGGTCGCGGGTGTCGGCCGGGTGGTAGGTCTCCTGCCCCGCGGCCTCCGAGACAGCCTCGCGGGAGGAGTCCTCCCGGCTATCGGTCAACGCCGCCCGTCCACAGTCCTCATGCGGGGCACCATTTAAGCACTTTCAAACTCCACACACCCATCCCGCCACGGCGACGAGGAGCCGAAAGCGGCGCGGGGCTACAGCGAGCGGCGGCCGAGGGCGACCTGGATGCGTTGGGCGTTCTCCAGGTCGCGGACGGCGTCGAAGAGCTTGCCCTCGGGGACGGTGGCGTGCCAACGGTCGGTGCGGTAGCCGTAGCGGCGCTTGAGCTCGCGCACGGAGTGGTCGGTGTAACGGAGGGCGTAGACGAGTTTCAGGGCCCCGTCGGGCTTGCGCGGCAGGAGGGCGCGGCGTCCCTCCGTCCACCAGCCGATCTCGGGCATCGGCTCCTCCGAGCGGAGGATCAGGCGCGTCTCCCATTCGACCCTGAGCGAGCCCATCTCGAACGTGCCCGGCATGACACTCAAGGGTCCGAGCGAGAACGAGTCGTCCACGTGGAAGCCGAAGACGCGCTCGTACAGGTCTTTGATCTTCCCCGGGGACGTGCGCTCGTAGCGGGAGCGGAGGGCGAGGAGCTGCTCGTCGGAGTAGACCCTCAAGCCGCCCAGCGTGGGACGCCCGGCGTCCACCCCGCCCCGGTGAAGGACGCGCCGGAACGCCCGGTAGTGTCGGAGGCTTCGGGCCAGCCAGATCAGATAACCCCCCACCGCGATGCCAAGACCCAGGATCATCGTCGCGTAGAAGGCCCCCCGCGGCACCGTCACGCCGCCCCCCCGGACGTAGGGCGTGCCGAAGAGGTGGTAGAGGAGCACGACGGCGGTCGTGGCGGCCACGAAGGAGACGAAGCCGACTAGCGCGAAGGCGCCGAAACGCCGGATCGGCCCGGTGCAAGAGGCCGCGAGGCCCTCCCAGGCGACCCGTTCCTCCTCGATCTCAAACCGCCGTGTTTCGAGCTTCTCCACGACCACCAGTATACCCTCACGCCGGCCTTTTATGATGGGTGAGTTATCACCGCGTCCACGACCCTCGCCCCCGTATCCGCGCCCCGCCCTGTGGTAGAAGTTGGGTCCATGGGCATGAAGGTCTTCAAGGCGGGACAACCGGTCGAAGGGAAGCGTCGCGGCGGGTTCCTGCGCGCGGCTTTGCTGATTTTTCTGGCGCTTTTTCTTCTTCTGCTCGCCTACCTCTTCTTGCCCTTCGGGACGCAGCGGGCGGTGCTGTTGGGGAGCGACGCGTCTTCTGATGGGGCATCGCGGGCGGACACCATCGTCGTCACGAAGGCCGGCGGGGGGATGCTCGCGGTTCCGCGGGACACGCTCGTGGAGATACCCGGCGTCGGCGAGGACAAGATCAACGCCGCCTTCGCCACCGGAGGCCCGGACCTCACTGTTCGGACCGTGGAGAACCTGACCGGCGTCCCCGTGGAAAATCACGTGGTCGTCAACTTCGGCGGCGTCCAGGAGATCGTGGACGCCGTGGGCGGCATCACGCTCGAAGTCCGGGAGCCGATAGAGGTAGGCATCGAGGGCCGCCCCGTCTCCATCCCGGCCGGGACCCGCGAACTGAGCGGCTTCGAAGCGCTCGCCTTTGTCCGCTACCGCGGCGGCCCTACCGCGGACATAGGCCGCATCGGGCGCCAGCAACAGTTTTTGCGCCAGCTAGCCCGGGAGGCGACCGCCCCGTCGAACCTCCTCCGCCTGCCGGCCACGGCGCAGGCCACCTGGCGCAACATCGACACGAACATGAACCCGCTGAAGGCGGCCCGTTTCGCCGTCCGCGCCCGCCTCTCCGGCATCGAGGAGGCCGAGCTCTACCCGGGAACGCCGCAGTACATCGGGGGCATCTCGTACTGGGTGCCGGATAGGGAGGCCGGGGATGAGGTCGTGGCGCGGACGGTCGAGTAAGCACCTCGGGCCGTCAGCATTTCAGCCCGGTACGCCTGTCGAGGCAATACGGGTGATGGCCGGGCCATCGGTGTAGGGGAGGGTTTCGTTCCCCCGCACGTCGTGGGGCGGATCGGGTCTTCTCTTAATCGACTGTGGCTTAGTAGGTGTCTTCGGGGGCTCGAAGGTCCCGGTGGCGTGAGGAGAGCGAGCTGGTCATGCCGTGGAGATCTCTGCGCGCCAGCCCGTAGGCCAGCAGGGATTCGACTTCTTTGGCCTTTTTGATGTGTCCGCGCGCGACGTGGAGAGAGAACTGCCCGGCTTTGCTGCCAGGGATGTTGCTGGCAGGGTGGAGTCTTCTGGTCGCGAAGTGCAGGGTGTTGTTGAAGAAGCCCTGCTTGAAGGCGACGGACTCTATCTCCTCAAAGGGGATGGCGACCTCCCTGGTGCCGACACCGAGTACGCTCTTGATCTCGAACTCGACCACGAGTTCCGTCTCGCACACCCTGGCGATGCCGTCCACCACGCCGAGGCCGCGCGGAATCCAGAACGGCAAACTCATCAGGCTGGACGGCATACGCTCACTCTCCGCTCGCATCTCGCGTGGTCGGACGAATATTAGGCCCGGCCGGTCCGTAGGGCAAGTCAGCGCTCCTACGCCGCCTGCTCTTTCGCGAGCTTGCTTTGCTGGTCGATAAGCCTGTCGAGCCAGGCGACCCTCGGATCTCCCTCGGTAGTGCGGCCGGCGTTGACGTACCAGTTGAGGGCCTCGCGGTGGTTGCCGAGGCGGCGGTTGAGCTCGCCGACGAGGTAGGCGGTGACGGAGAGCTCGCGGCCGACTAGGTCTTCTTCCTGCAGGGAGCGCATGAAGTGGCGGACGGCGCGGAGCTGGAAGGTGCTCTCGAAGGGGCGCTCGTGTTCTTTGCGGCACACCCAGGACGCGCGGAGGCAGAGGTCGCCGAGTTCGCGGGGGCTCGCGCGGCGGGCCTTGCCGCAGGTCTCGGCTGCGTGGAAGGCGAGCCAGGGCGGGTCCTTCGCGCGGAAGACGCGGAGCAGGCCGTCCTCCTCCAGGCTGGCCTCGACGTCGTAGCGTTCGTCGAAGGTGAGGTCGAGGTCCGGGAAGGCTTCGTTGGCGGCGAACGAGCAGTTGGGGCACATGGTCACGCCGGACCGGATCAGGCGCGCCCCATCAGACGGCCGCCCCGGGATCTTGGGACAAAAATCCGCCTCGCGGCCGACGGTGACGTAGGTGCTGATGCCCGCGGTGCGGAACACGTATCCGCAGAGGGGACAGGCGACGCGGGCGCTCCCCGCCTCAGCCATGGGCGGGCCCTCCGTTACGCGCGAGACCGGGGGTTCTCTCCTGGTCCGTGCCTGGGCCGCTCGGTGGGATCAAAGCGCCAGAATTCTACCATAGCCCCGACCCCCGCCGGGATACCGGACGGTATAATTCCCCCCGCAAACGACGGGGAGGATACGCCAATATGGAGCCGCAGAAGAGCGAGGCCGAGGTCGCCCTCGAGCTGATGCGCCTCGTCCTGGAGCAGGCCGGCAGCCGCCGCCTCACCCCGACCCGCACCCTCGCCCTCTACCACCTCTGCAAGGAGGCCGTCGCCTACAGCCCGGAAGGCCCCGTGACGGCGGACTACCTGGAAGACAATTTGAGGAAGTTGTTACAGTAGAGCCCGGGCACACTCGCGTTCGCGGGTCAGGCAGGGACGAGGGATTGGGGACCGGTGAACTTTTCCGGTACGTCCAGACCGCCGTGCTCTTCGATGTATTTGTGGAACGCGTGAAAGCTCAAGAACTCGATGCCGAGGGTCCTGCTCTCCGCGTCCACGTCTACGTAGATGCTTAGGGGCTCTACCTCGACCGTTCGGGCGTGAACGCCCTCGGTTACGTTTACGTACACCGCGTTGGCTTCCCGATCGTACTCTATCCGCATGGTTGCGATGCGCCCCTTACTCGTCGGAGTCGAAGTCTAGCACGGTGATCACCAGCACATCGGCTTCCCTGTCGTGGTCCTCCGTGTACACGACGCCGGCCCGCCGCCCATCGTCGGCGAGTCCCCGGGCGACCATCCTGCCTGTGCCGCCTTTGCTCGGGTGCGTGACCTCCGGCTCGTTCAAAATCCTCTTGACCTCGCCGTGGGCGATGCGCCGGCGTCTCATGCGCCCGTATGCGTGGCGCGTGTAAGCTACCCGTTCGAACCTCATCCGTAAGTTTGCGTCCGGTCGGACGAAACACTTTACCGGACGTCGTGTGCAGCCTTCGGGACGAGACCCGATGTTGGTCTACGACGACCAACCCGTCAGACATCCTCATCGTCCATGTAGCGCCGGGCAGCGTTGTCCTGAACCTTCTTCGGCAGAGGATGGATACCGGGTGGGTAACCGACGCCTTCGGTGGCGAGAAAGCCGGTCGCCTCGATCACGAGCGCGGTGACGAGGTCGAAGGTGTCGTAAGGGTCTCCCGGCCCGGCCGCCAGGTTGAACATCGCCCCGCCGGCGAGCAGGTACAGCGTCTTGCCGCCCACGACGCACCGCTCGACGTACGGACGCGGCGTATCCGCGACTTTCCGGCGCAACTCTCGCACGGGCAGCTCCCCGGTGGAGTGGCCGATGTTTGCCAGGAACACGCCGTTCTTGCAGGTCGAGAGGGCGTGGGCGGGGATCGCGCCGTCCCGGCCCGTGGCGGTGAAGAGCACATCGGCGCGCGGAAGGGCTTCCTCTAACGTGGGCGTGGCGAAGCCGAGGTGCGCGGCGGCGAGGCGGGCGGCGGGGTCGGTGTCGCAGACCTCGACGACGGCGCCGAAGGAGCGCATGGCGTCGGCGGCGCCCCGGCCGACGGGCCCGTAGCCGACGACGAGAACGGTCTTGCCGTAGAGCGAGAGGCCCGTGACGTCGAGGAAGGTGTTGGCGGCCATGAGGCCCACGAGGTGGCGGTTATGGAGGCCCCGCTTTATGGGGACCGCGTCCCAGTCGAAGACGGGGTAGGCGAGGTCGAGGCCCCGGAGGCGGTCTACGCCCGTGCCGGTGGCTTCGAGGCCGCCCCGCACGCTTTCGAGGCGCCCGCCGGTCGCGGCCGTGGCGTCGGCGCCCATCTCGGAGAGGAGGGTGGGACCGGCCTCTATGGCGGACCGCAGATGCGCGGCGTGGCGGTCGGGCGGATCGTCCTTGCGAGCGGGGGCCGCGACGCCCATCGTCTCCAGGTGTTCGGCTACCTCGTCCCTGGTGGTGGCGGGGTTGGCGGCGTGGGCGTGGACCTCGGCGCCCGCCTTTAGCAAGGCTTCGAAGTAGGGAATCATCTTGAGGTCCAGGTGGCAGACGACGAGGAGGCGCTCGTTTTGCAGGGAGGGGATGGAGGCGGCGGCCCCGGCGGTGGCCGGGGCAAACTCGCGCAGCCATTCGAGTTCGCGGGCTGGGTCGTTTTTCGGGCCGGGCATGTGGGCGCCTTCCTTTACAAAGACGATCCCCACTCTATATGATGCGGGCAACCGATTCGTCGTCCGAAGAACCGACCGTCCGGCGAGGCTATTGTTGGAAGCGGTCGTCAGAGAAGGAGAATCCCATGCGTACCAGACTAGGCGTAGTCTCCCTGGCCCTGACCCTGGCGCTGGTGGCCGTGGGGTGCGGTAGCTCGGGTAGCGGCGGAGGCGGGGACCAAGGCAGCGGCGGCGGGAGCGAGGCCAGCGTGCGGCCGGCGCTCGTGCTGGACGTCGGCGGGCTCGGGGACCAGAGCTTCAACGACTCGGCCTACGCCGGGTTGCAGCAGGCCAGGAGGGAGTTCAGCGCGGAGACGGAGTACCTGGAGAGCGCCCAGACCACCGACTACGTGGACAACCTCACCCAGCTCGCCGACAACGGCTTCGACCCCGTCTTCGCCATCGGCTTCCTCATGACCGACGCGGTCAACGAGATAGCGCCCCAGTACCCCGACACCAGCTTCGCCATCGTGGACTCGGTGGTCGAGGCCGAGAACGCCGCGAGCCTCGTCTTCCGTGAGCAGGAGGGCAGCTACCTCGCCGGCGTCGTCGCGGGGCTCATGACCCAGGAGGACACGGACTACACGAGCTCGGACGAGAACGTCGTCGGCTTTCTTGGCGGTCAGGAGTCCGATCTTATCGCCAAGTTCGAGGCCGGCTACACGGCCGGGGTCGAGAGCGTGTGTTCGGACTGTGAGGTGCTCGTGCAGTACGCCGGGTCCTCGCCCGAGGCCTTCAACGATCCGGCGCGGGGCAAGGAGATCTCGCTCTCCCAGAACGAGAACGGCGCGGACATCATCTACCACGCCTCCGGCGCCACCGGCAACGGCCTCTTCGAGGCGGCCACCGAGCAGGACTTCTTCGCCATAGGCGTCGACGCCGACCAGGCCAAGCTGGTCCCGGACGCCCCGATCCTCACGAGCATGGTCAAGCGCGTGGACAACGCCGTCTACGACACCATCGCCGCCGCCGAGGACGGCTCTTTCCAGGGCGGCGTCCAGGAGTTTGGCCTGGAGGACGGCGGCGTCAGCCTCGCCCCGTTCGGCCGCTTCGATGGCGACGTGCCCCAGGAGGTCAAGGACGCCGTGGACACGGCCCGCCAGGACATCATAAGCGGCGACGTCCAGGTCCCCGACACCGTCCAGTAAGGATCAGGAACACCCCGAAGTGACGGAGAAGGGCGAAGGGGCGGCCGGGGCTTCCACGCGGGAGGCCCCGGTCGTGCTGGAGATGCGGGGCGTCACGAAGGTCTTCGGGCCCGTGCGGGCCAATGACGGCGTCTCCATAAAACTGCGGCGCGGCGAGGTCTTGGGGCTCCTCGGGGAGAACGGGGCGGGGAAGAGCACGCTCATGAAGATCCTGTACGGCCTCTACGCCCCCGACGAGGGCGAGGTCTTCGTGGACGGGGAGAGGGCGGAGATCCGGGACCCCAAAGACGCGGTATCCCGGGGCATCGGCATGGTCCACCAGCACTTCACCCTGATCCCGCCGCTCACCGTCGCCGAGAACATCGTGCTAGGCGCCGAACCCCGCAAGGGCGGCCGGCTCGACCGCGACCGCGCCAACCGCGAGACGCAAGAGCTCGCCGAACGCTACGGCCTGCGCGTGGACCCGAAGGCCCGCGTCGCCGACCTCTCGGTGGGCGAGCAGCAGCGCGTCGAGATCCTGAAAGCCCTCTACCGCGAGGCCCGCATCCTCGTCCTCGACGAGCCGACCGCCGTCCTCACGCCCCAGGAGACCGAGGACCTCTTCTCCGTCCTGAAAGAACTCGTCGCCGACGGCCTCTCCATCGTGCTGATAACCCACAAGCTAGGCGAGCTCTTGGGCGTCTCCGACGGGATCACCATAATCCGCGACGGCAGGGTCGTCGGCACGGTCGAGACGGCCCAGACCGATGAGGGCGAACTCGCCCGCATGATGGTCGGCCGCGACGTCCTGCTGCGCGTCGAGAAAGCGGCATCGAAGCCCGGCGACGTGCGCCTGGCCGCCGAAGGATTGGTCGTAAAGGGGGCGACGGGCGAGCCGGCGGTGCGCGGGGTGGACCTGGCGGTGCGGGGCGGTGAGATCCTGGGCGTGGCCGGCGTGGACGGCAACGGCCAGATGGAGCTCGCCGAGGCGCTCGCCGGCGTCAGGCCGACGGAGTCGGGCAAGGTCCTCCTCGACGGCGAGGACGTGACGCGCCGGGGGGCCGAGGGCCGCCAGGAGCGGGGCCTGGCCTACGTCCCCGAGGACCGGGCGACCAAGGGCCTCGTACAGGACTTCGCCCTCTACGAGAACAACGCGCTCAAGACCTACGACGAGCGTCCGTTCTCGCGCTTCGGCTGGCTGTTCCCGAAGGTCATGCGCCGCCGGGCGGCAGAGAACCTGCAAGCGTACGACGTGCGGCCGGCGGACCCGGAGGCGCGGGCCGGGGCGCTCTCGGGGGGCAACCAGCAGAAGGCGATCCTGGCCCGCGAACTGTCCGGCGACCCGTCGGTCGTCATAGCCGCCCAGCCGACGCGCGGCGTGGACGTCGGGGCCATCGAGTTCATCCACCGGCGCCTCCTGGAGCAGCGCGACGAAGGCAAGGCCATCCTGCTGCTCTCGTTGGAGCTCGAAGAGGTGCGTTCGCTCGCGGACCGGATCGTGGTGATGTACGACGGTCGCTTTGTGGGCGAGGTAGGGCCGGACGCCACGGACGAGGAGCTGGGGCTTCTCATGGCCGGGCGGGACGGCGCGTGATCCGCCGGGCGCTCGCGGGGCTTGGTGGGGCGCTCCTGTTCCCGCTCGTCGCCGTCCTGATCTCGTTCTCCATCGGGGCGGTCATCGTGCTGGCGACGGGGAACAACCCGATCACGGCCTACCTCGCCCTCGTCGAAGGCGCCGTGGGCTCCCCGACCTCCATCGGCCGCACCCTCCTGAACGCGACACCCCTCATCTTCACCGGCCTCGCCGTGGCCGTCGCCTTCCGGGCCGGCCTCTTCAACATCGGCGGTGAGGGCCAGCTCTTCGTCGGGGCCGTGACGGCCGGCGGGCTCGGGGCCGCGCTCAGTCCGCTCGGCTTCGTGGCGATACCTGTCGCGCTGGCGGGCGCGATCCTGGCCGGCTTCGTGTGGGGGGCGATCCCCGGCGCTCTGAAAGCTTATACTGGGGCGCACGAGGTCATCACGACCATCATGTTGAACTTTATCGGGATCAACCTGGCGACCTATCTGGCGACGAACCCGCTGCGCGCGGAGGACGAGCTCATCCCGGGCACGGCCACCATAGACCCGGAGGCCCGCATCCCGTTCATCGGCCTGGGACTGGGGCGGGCAAATTACGGGTTGCTGATAGCGCTGGTCGCCGCTGCGATAGTGCTGGCGCTCCTCTGGCGCACGCGCCTCGGGTTCAGGATACGCGCGGTCGGCCTCTCGCCGGGTGCTGCGGGCTACGCGGGCATCGCCATCGGCGCGAACACGGTGCTGGCGCTGGCGATAGGCGGGGCGC